>JBNLBB010000075.1:0-12836 GCA_050302415.1 Gammaproteobacteria bacterium
CAGCAGGTGCTGGCCGCCATCCGCTCCAATCCGGCCAACAAGGATGCCGTGGCCTTTACCGGTTTTGATTTCATCGGCGGCAGTTTCAAGAACAGCGCGGCCACCATCTTCGTAGCCCAGCAGGACTGGGACGAACGGACGGTGAGCGCCCAGGAGCTGGTGGGTGAGCTCTTCTTTAAGACCGCCGGTATCAAGGAGGCGCTGATCCTCGCCTTTAATCCGCCCGCCATCTTCGGACTGGGCAACACGGGCGGCTTCGAGTTTTACATTCAGAACCGGGGTGACGGCGGTCCGGAACAGTTGGCGCGCGCCATGGGCGCCGTGATGGGCGCCGCGCAGCAAAGCTCGATTCTGGCAGGGGTGCAAACCCTGTGGCGACCCAATACGCCGCAGCTGAACGTCACCGTGGATCGTGAACGGGCCAAGGCGATGGGGGTTCCCATCAACGCCGCCTTCAATACCCTGGCGGCCACTCTGGGTACTTTCTACGTGAATGACTTCAACAAGTTCGGCCGCACCTGGCAGGTGCTGATGTCCGCGGAGGCCGATTTCCGCATGCAGCCCGAAGACATATCGCGCATCTACGTGAAAAGCGAGCACGGAGCCATGGTGCCGGTCTCGGCCTTTGCGCGCATCGACTACTCCTCCGGACCGGACAGTCTGGACCGCTACAACAACCTGCCGGCGGTGAAGATGATCGGCAGCGCGGCCCCCGGCTTCAGTTCGGGGCAGGCGATCGCGGAACTGGAGCGCATTGCCGGTCAGGTACTGCCGCCCGACATGAGCTACGAGTGGACCGGTGCCTCGTTCCAGGAGAAACGCTCCTCGGGCACCTCCGGTCTGGCGCTGGGCATGGCGGTGGTGATGGTGTTCCTGATTCTCGCCGCCCTGTATGAGCGCTGGTCGCTGCCCTTCAGCGTGCTGCTGGCGCTCCCGTTCGGTACCTTCGGCGCGCTGGTGGCGGTGTGGGTGGCGGGGCTGACCAACGATGTCTATTTCCAGATCGGTCTGGTCACCCTGCTGGGCCTGGCCGCGAAAAACGCCATCCTGATCGTCGAGTACGCCCTGATGAAATTCAACCAGGGGTGGAGCGCGGGGACGGCGGCCCTGGAGGCGGCACGGCTTCGGTTTCGCCCCATCATCATGACGTCACTGGCGTTCATCCTGGGGGTCACCCCACTCGCCTTCAGCTCCGGGGCGGGCGCCGGGGCGCGCCACAGCGTGGGCACCGGGGTCATGGGCGGCATGCTGGCCGCCACCTTCCTGGCGGTCTTTTTCCTGCCGGTTTTCTTCTACTGGCTGACGGCACTCCGGGTGCGCGAACCGCGCAACCGCCACGAACTGGCCGATGAGATTGCGCGGCATCACCAGGACGAGCATGTGCAGACCCAGGAAGGGGTGGCCTGATCTCAAATTCGCCGTCGGGTTCCGGCTGGGTGGTCTAGACTGGATTCCAGGGAGGAATCCAGTCCATGAGTCTGATAAGAAACACAAAAATCAATCTTCAGGAGCTGTCGCTGTTCCGCGGGGTGAGCATGGATGCCATCGAGGCCCATCTGGAGCAGTGCTCCGAAATCCGGTTTGCGGCGGGGGAACGGCTGCTCACCAGCCATGCGGCGAACGACAAGCTCTACCTGATCCTCGACGGCGCGCTGCGCGTGGATCTCATCGAGGAGGGCAGCCATACCCTGGTGGAACTGGGGCCGGGTGAGTGCGTGGGCGAAATGTCCATCATCAACCGGGACGATGCCTCCGCCGATGTGGTGGCCATCCGCGACAGCCGCCTGCTGGTCATCCCGGAAGAGATGCTCTGGTCCATGGTCAACAGTTCCCATGGCGTTGCGCGCAATTTGCTCTACATCCTCTCCAAGCGGCTGAAAGCGGGCAATGAACGCCTGCTGGTGAGTCTCGAGGAGCAGCGGCGTTTCGAGCAGTTTGCCACCGTGGATGCGCTGACCGGGCTCTACAACCGGCGGTGGCTGGACACCAACCTGGCGCGGCAGATTGAGCGCTGCCGCAAGGATGAGATCGCGGTGAGCCTGATCATGATGGATGTGGATCACTTCAAACAGTTCAACGACGCCCACGGGCACCTGGCCGGAGATCGCGCCCTGGCCACGGTGGCGGATGTCATCCGCAACAATCTGCGACCCACCGATACGGCTGCGCGTTACGGGGGTGAGGAATTCGTCATTCTGCTGGTCGATGTCTCCATGCGCGAGGCGGAGATCGTCGCCGAGCGCCTGCGCCGCCAATTGGGGGCAACCCCCATCCGCGTGGACGGGGTGGCTGATCCCGTTCGGGTCACCGGTTCCTTTGGCGTCGCCTGCCTGCCGGGCGCCTTTGCTGTAAGGGAGTTGATCAACGCCGCCGACCGGGCCCTCTACCGCGCCAAGGAAGCCGGCAGAAATCGCGTATCCCAATAAGATTCCTGTAAGTATCTGTTTCATCCCCCGGTCCTGTGGTTTAGGTGGTAGTGCCCTGACGGCTGTAACCCGTTGGAGCATCCGGTACACTGTGACACTCAGCGCTCCGGGTGAGCTCTGTGATAGTGAGATAACCAAATGAATTGTAAAGAATTTAAGCAAACTGCGCTGGCTGATCCAGTGCGTCTGGAGGCAGGTGCCGAGCAGCATCTGGAGCAGTGCGCAGGGTGTCGCGCCTGGTTTGCAGAAACCCGGGGTTTTGAAGCGGTGCTGAGTGACGCGCTGCGCCTGGAAGTGCCGGAGGGGCTGGCCGACCGCATTCTTGCCCGCCAGCAGAACCTGATCGGGGCCGCCGCACCGCGCCGGGGGGGGAGCTGGTATGCCGCCTACGGATTAGCCGCCACGGTACTGCTGGCCTTCGGCCTGTTTCTGGGCGTCAATCTGGATCGGGGGCTCTCCGCCGATCAGCCGGTCGCACTGGGAGAGCGCATGGCCCAGCACATCCGTATGGAACCGCGCGCCCTGACCGTGAGCGAAGTGGTGGAACCACAGAAGGTGGAGCGGATGTTCGGCGAAGTGGGCATCCGCCTTGCCGGTGACGTGGGGCGCATCCAGTTTATCGAGGACTGCACCATCAAGGAGAAGGCCGGGGTCCATCTGGTCATTCGCAGCGACCGGGGACCGGTCACCCTGTTCGTGGTGCCGGATGCCGAAGTGACGGAACGCGCCCCCGTGAAACAGGGTGAATTGTCCGGGGTGATTGTGCCGACCCCCAGAGGTGCCATGGGTATCCTGGGTGCCGATGAGGGTGCCGTCCGCCAGGTGGAAGATGCGGTGAGGCGTAACACGGAGTGGATCTGACTCGCCGGCCCCGCCCAATAAAAAAGGCCCGGACGGGCCTTTTTTATTGGGCGTAGGCGCTCATCTCTATGCCGGATCGACGTCCTCGTCGCGGGCATTGGCGCGCCGGTCCTTGACCACCTTGATGCGGAACATCCAGCCGATCAGTCCGGCCAGGGTCATCAGGCTGCCGATGGAGAGGCCGATCACCGCCGTCCAGAGCCCGGCGCGGGCGTCCTTGCGCAGGAGCACACTGCGCAGGCGCAATTCGGTGAGCTGTTTGCTCTTGTCTTCCAGCTCCCGGTTGAGCTGACCACTCTCCTGCGCCAGACGTTCCAGGATTTCGGGGTCCACGCTGTCTGCGGGTTGCGTGGCCACCTCCTGTTTGGTCAGCGCGAGCCCCTCCAGGCGGTCCTCGATCGACTGCAGTTCCAGATTGGCGCGTACCATCCCTTCCATCAGGCTGAACTGGCGCTCTTCCCACTCGCCGTAGCGTTTCTGGTCGACGGTCCAGACAGTGGCGCAGATGCCAATGCCCAGGATCACCAGTACCGAGTGGGTTCGACTGTCAACTATGAATCCGCGGGCCAAGTTGGTGACTCCTGACTGTTCGGTTTTTTTCAGGGTTGAGTGCAGAGTTTAGCATCGGTATCCGGCCAAAAATGTGAGGCCGTGATAATTCCGGTTAATGGCGGTATCCTGATCGGCCCCCAAACCATTATGCCGCCGGGAGCAGTCATGTCGGACCAGAAAGTCAACGAAATGCGGATGCCGGACCCCAAACTGGTCCAGGAGACCATGGAAGCGGTGGTCGCCAAGAGCCAGCGGGTGATCGAGGCATTTGTCGAAAAGCAGAAATCGGGCAACGCGGCGTTTGAGGTCCTGGACCCGCAGATGATCGCCAAGACCTACAACGAGTGGGCACAGTCGGTGATGAAGGATCCCGCCAAGGCGTTCGCGGTGCAGATGGAGTGGTGGCAGCAGGGTATGGCGCTGTGGCTGCAACAGACCAACCGGATGCTGGGCAAGGAGACCGAACCAGTGGTGAAACCGCAGGCCGGCGACAAACGCTTCGCTGACGATGTCTGGCAGGAGAACCCGCTCTTCGACTACCTCAAGCAGTCCTATCTGCTCACCTCACGTTACCTGCACGCCAGCGTCGGGGCGGCCGGTGACCTGGATGACGGGACGCGGCAGAAGCTCGATTTTTACACCCGGCAGTTTGTCGATGCCATGGCCCCCACCAACTTCGCCGCCACCAATCCCAAAGTGCTGAAGGAGACCATCGACAGCGGCGGGGAGAACCTGCTGCGCGGGCTCAACAATCTGCTTGATGATCTGGAACGGGGCAAAGGCAAACTGCGCATCCGGATGACCGATCTGGACAAGTTCAAGCTGGGTGAGAACGTAGCGGTGACGCCGGGCAAGGTGATCTACCAGAACGATCTGATGCAGCTGATCCAGTACACCCCGACCACGGAAAAGGTTTACAAACGGCCGCTGCTCATCATTCCGCCCTGGATCAACAAGTTCTACATTCTGGATCTGCGCGCCAAGAACAGCTTCGTGAAGTGGGCCGTGGAGCAGGGGCATACGGTGTTCATCATCTCCTGGATCAACCCCGACGCCAGACTGGCCGAGAAGGGTTTTGATGACTACCTGCAGGAGGGGCCGCTTGCTGCGCTGGACGCCATCGAGAAAGCGACGGGTGAAAAGGAGGTGAAGGCGATCGGTTTCTGCCTGGGCGGGACGCTGCTTGCCACCACGCTTGCCTACCTGGAGGCCAAGGGCGAGGAGCGGATCAAGGCGGCCACCTTTTTCACCACCATGATCGATTTCGAGGAGGTGGGTGAGCTTGGTGTCTTCATCGACGAGGATCAGCTCCAGCGCATGGAAGCCCAGATGGAGAAGGACGGCTATTTTGAAGGCCACAACATGGCCGAGGCGTTCAACCTGCTGCGGGCGAACGATCTCATCTGGAGTTTCGTGGTCAACAACTACCTCCTGGGCAAGGAGCCGTTCCCCTTCGATCTGCTGTACTGGAACTCCGATTCCACCCGCATGCCGGCCAACATGCACAGTTTTTACCTACGCAACATGTACCAGCACAACCGGCTGTGCAAAGCCGGCGGGATCAACCTGCTGGGCACCGACATCGACCTGCGCGGGATCAAAACCCCGGTCTACCTGCTCTCCACCCGCGAGGACCACATCGCGCCGTGGAAATCCACCTATCGCGCCACCCAAATCTACCAGGGCCCCATCCGCTTTGTACTGGGTGCATCGGGACACATCGCCGGGGTGATCAATCCGCCCTCCGGCAACAAGTATGGTTACTGGGTGAACGACGAGCTACCCGCCGATCCCGACGACTGGCTTGCCGGTGCGTCTGAGCACGCCGGCTCCTGGTGGGTGGACTGGCAGCAGTGGGTCAAAAAGCACAGCGGCAAGATGGTCGAGGCACGCCAGCCGGGCGAGGGCGGATTGCCGGCCATAGAAGACGCCCCGGGCAGCTACGTCAAGATCACCATCATGCACGACTAGGCGGCACGCCGCGCGGACTCCCCGCAGCAGCCGCTCAGGCGCCTGCTACGCTTAAGGGAACAGCTAAAACATGGAGTGGAGTTCGCGTTGGCCCTGTCTAAACCCACACGGCAAGGAAGCTTGTCGGATTTGATTCACTTGGCCGTCGATACCGCAGCTGATCCCATTGTGCTGTGCGATGCGGGCGGCGCGCTGCTCTATGCCAACGCCGCCGCCTGCCGTTTCTACGGCTATCCGGCCAGGGAACTCACCCGCCTCACCATCCATGACCTGGATCCCGATTTTTCGCCCGACACCTGGCCGCAGCACTGGGAGAGCCTGAAACGCCAGGGAAGCCTGTGCGTGCACGTGCGCCATACCCTGCGCAGCGGTGAGGTACGCGATGTGGAGGTGGTGGACACCTATACGGCGGTCGATGGCCAGGAGTTCAGTACCTTAGTGCTGCGCGACCTCGCGGCGCGTGAAGCGTCGCACAGCCGCATGAAACTGATGGAGTTCTCCATCGACCAGATGAGCGATTCCGCTTTCTGGCTCGATCGGGAGGGCCGAATTCTCTTTGCCAATGACGCGGCCACCCGCAATCTGGGTTACGCCAGGGACAAGCTGCTGGGGATGAACATCGCTGAGATCGCGGTAGGCCTCGACCAGGCGGGATGGAAGGAGCGGTGGGATCACCTGCGTGACCAGAAGGTCCGTATCGTCGAGACAGAATACCGGCATGCCGACGGCCGGACAATCCCGGTCGAAGTGAGCGTCAGTTACGTGCGCATCGACCAGCGCGAGTTTCACTGCGCCCTGGCCCGGGATATCAGTCAGCGCCGTGAAACCGAGCGCAGGCTGCTGCATCTTGCCAACTACGATCAGCTCACCGGCCTCGCCAACCGCCATCTCCTGGAAGAGGACCTGGCACGCGAACTGGCCCGCAGCAAGCGCACCGACCGCAACTTCGCCCTCATGATGATCGGTCTGGATCGCTTCAAACTGGTGAACGACAGCTTCGGTCATGGCGCGGGCGACAAAGTGCTGTGCCAGATCGCCGAACGGCTGCAGCGCACGGTGCGGGATACCGATACGGTGGCGCGGATAGGCGGTGACTTGTTCGTCATCCTGTTGCCCGAGCTGGTGCGCGGTGAGGATACGGCGCGGGTGGCCCAGCAGGTGATGGAAGAGGTCAGCCATCCCTTCACTCTCGAGTCAGGCAACGTCAATCTGACCGCCAGCGTCGGTGTCGCCGTGTTCCCGCGCGACGGTGAAACCGCCGAGATCCTGGCCAAGAACGCGGATATCTCCCTTTACCGCGCCAAGGAGTTCGGCGGCAACTGTTTCCAGTTCTTCAGCCAGGAGCTGGGTGACCGGGTCCGCACCCGGGTACAGGTGCAGAGCGGCATTCGCGGGGCTCTGGCCAATGGCGAGTTCCTGCTCCACTACCAGCCGTTTGTCGATCTGCGGTCCGGCCGGATTGTGGGTGCCGAAGGCCTGATCCGCTGGCAACACCCGGAATCCGGCCTGGTGCCCCCAGCTCAGTTCATTCCGGTGGCGGAAGAGAGCGGGTTGATCGGCGAAATCGGGGATTGGGTGCTGGAGGAGGCGTGCCGCAGCCTGGTGCGCTGGCGCGATCTTGGAGCCCGCTCCATTCCGCTCTCGGTCAATCTCTCGCCGCGGCAGATTTCGGTTGGCCTGGTCGCCCAGGTGGGTTCACTGCTCGACCGCTATCGGATCAATCCGCTCCATCTGGCACTGGAGCTTACCGAAACGTCGGTCATGAAGCAGGCGGCGGGCATTTCCGAAATCTTCAGCGGCGTGCGGGACCTGGGCGTGAGTTTCGCCATCGATGATTTCGGCACCGGCTATTCCAGCCTCAGTTATCTGCGGCGATTTCCGGTGCAGACACTGAAAATCGACCGTTCCTTCGTGCAGGAGGTCGAGGTCAACGCCGAGGATGCGGTGCTCACCCGCACCATCATCGATATGGGCCACAACCTGGGGTTCAAGGTGCTGGCCGAGGGCGTGGAGTCCGCAGAACAGCTGGCGTTCCTGCGCCAGGCGGGATGTGACAAAGCGCAGGGCTTCTATTTCAGCCGGCCACTGCCGGAAGCCGAGTTCATCTCCCTGTTGGAAGCCGACCGGCCTCTGCCATAAACTTCGCATAAAACCTATGGAAATGGCCGCCGTGCAGCGGTGAGCTTCCGGCGGAGGGGCAATGAGCGGGGCTGCAGAAACCATGTATCGCGACCTGGTCGACCGGGGACTGGAAGCTGCCTTCCTGACCCGCCCGGACGGAACCATTCTCTATGCCAATCCGGCCGCCTGCGAGCTGGTCGGCTACTCCCTGCAGGAGTTGCAGACTCTGGGTCGTGAGGCGGTGGTGGAGAGCGGGGACCCCCGATTACAGGCGGCGCTGAAGGAGCGTGCGCGCACCGGTCGCTTTCGCGGAGTGATTGCCATGCGCCACAAAAACGGTTCCACCTTTCCGGCATCCATCTCTTCCGCGGTCTTCATTGACGCCGACGGCGAAGAGCGGACCAGCATGTACGTACGGCGCCTCGAATCGGGGCTGCCGGAGCTGGTGCCCATCTGCGCCTACTGCAAACGGGTGCGCGACGAATCGGCCCAATGGCACCCGGTGGAGGTGTTGGTGTCGTCCGAATTGGGGGTGCGCTTCAGTCACGGCATCTGCCCCCACTGCTATGCCGAAGAGTTTGCGGCCGGTCCTCCGCCGGCCACTGA
This sequence comes from Gammaproteobacteria bacterium, assembly GCA_050302415.1. Lineage (GTDB taxonomy): Bacteria > Pseudomonadota > Gammaproteobacteria > JBNLBB01 > JBNLBB01 > JBNLBB01. The sequence goes on from JBNLBB010000075.1 coordinate 8,538, forward strand.
TCGCGGCAGAGAGTGAAGTGTGGGGCCGGCGCTGCGCCGGGAATCGGGCGCTCAGCCCGCTTCCTGTTGCGAGGTATCGCGCGGTTCGGGCACTTCCCAGATTCTCAGCAGTTCGTTCAGCAGGGCCCGGATGGCCGGATCGCCCGACCTCCTTTTAAGGTAGATGAAATCGAGGCTGACCGACGGGAGCGCCATCGGCAGCACGAAGGCGTATCCCTCCTGCTCCGCGGCGAGTGCCTGGTCTTCACGCACCACGCTCATGCCGATTCCGGCGCGGACCATGGCGATCATGGCATCCTCCTGGTCGGCAATCACTGTTTTCGCAGGCTGCAGTCCCCGTTCGGCAAACACTGCCCTCATGGCCGCGAAATGGGCGCAGTCCGGCGTGGTGTAAACCCACGGGAGTTGCGCCAGCTCATCAGTGGATTTCCCTTCCACCCGTTCGCGCCAGTCGATGGGCACGGCCACGCTCAGCGGTATGTCACTCAGAAATACGCTGGTGATCTGGGGGTCTTTACAGCCACCGGAGATGAATGCTGCGTCCAGTTTGCCGACGCGGACACTGGGAATGTGTGCCCCGGTGGCGCCCGACACATAGTGCAGCGCCAGTTGGCCATGGCGGTCGCTGATGGATTTCTGCAACTCGGGCAGACGCAGAAAGGTGGCTTCGTTGTTCAGTCCGACCCGCAGGGTGCCGACCACTTCGTTCTGGAGTGAACGGGCCTGCTGCACAAACTCGTTGACTCCCGAGAGTGCACTGCGGGCGCGATCCATGAGCGCCTCACCTTCGGCGGTGAGCTGCATGCCTTTGGGGGTGCGGTTGAAGAGAGTGATACCCAGCTCCTCCTCCAGTGCCTTGATATGTGCGCTGATGGCCGGTTGGCTGGTAAAGAGCCGTTCCGAGGCGCGGGTGAGGTGACCCTCTTCGGCAACGGTGACAAAGGTTTTGAGGTGGTAGAGCTCCATAGTGCTTTCCCAGTTCCAGTTCGCGTAGGGCAGAGGAGTATGAGTAGACATCAAACCGCATGGGGTTGCCATCGTAATATCAGATCAGGGCGATCGGGAAATACGATGGTGCGCCCTCGTTTCGGAGGGGCACAATCGGCAAACCATGAATGCCGCGCCAGTTAATTGGTTCAGATCGGGAGACCAACGTGCTCGAATTGCGTCCCACCTGCGAACATTGCACCACCCCCCTGCCGCCCAACTCAACGGATGCCCGCATCTGCAGCTACGAGTGCACCTTCTGCGCTGCGTGCGTCGAGCGGGTCCTGCACAACGTCTGCCCCAACTGCGGTGGCGGATTTGAACGCCGCCCCATCCGCCCCGCGCGAGCGTGGAAAAATCACAACTGCCTGCTCTCCGATCCGGGCTCAACCTCCGTCCGGCATCGGCCGGTGGATTCGGCCGTCCATCAGCAGTTGGTGGCGGCGGTAGGCACGATCCCACCGGCGGAACGTTGAACGTAATCGGTTTCGGGGCCGGGTGGCCAACCCTGGGAAGGCCGACTACGCTGAAAGCATATATTGATGGAAAACTACCCCATGCCGATTGCCCGGACCCTGGCCAACGAAGTATGGCGTTCGGAGTTTTCCGGTGAAGTATCTTATACGGATGTGGGGTCGCACCTGGATTCCCTGATTGCCGAACCGTTGGCGGCGACCACGTTCGTCGAGTTTGTCAATCTGGAAAAGCTGGAAAACATCCGGCTGACTGAGCCGAATATCGCCGACCTCTCCGCGAAGGCCGGGGTGCTCCATTCCGGCTATGCCCACTCCGACGTCATCGTGTTGGCCGAAACTCGGCAGACCTACGGCATTGCTTCGCGGATTAAACAGGCTGTTTTGCAAAAGCAGCCATTGGTTAAATTTCGGCTGATGCGTTCGCGAGAGGATTTTGACTGTTTTTTCAATGCCTACTACCACTCGTCGCATTTCCGTTGGAACGAATCGCTGTCCATCGGTTATCAGGAGATAGACAGACAGCACCAGCGCCTCCTTGCCCTGACCAGGGGGCTGGAAGCGGAGGTGTCGATCAAGGGGATTTCTGTCGAAATTGATGAGGAATTGAACTGGCATCTGGCGGAACTGGTCAACTACACGCTGGACCACTTTGGCCTGGAGCAGTCACTGCTCGAGATGCACAACTACCCGGCAGTGGTGGCCCATGGCCGCGAACACCTGAATCTTTCAGGTGAGCTGTTGCGCCTGCAGGCCAGATTCCAGAAGCGTCCCAACGAGGTCAATCCAGCCGAGATTTTTGCCTTCTTCTACAAATGGGTGCTGCGCCACATCCAGACCTCGGACCGGGCAGCGTTCGACTGGATCAAAACACGCGTGCCCGAACAGATCGCGTGCATCGATTAAGCCGCGCATCCGGATATGGCCCAGCTCTCCGTCAGTTCAAGACCGGTCGACAGAGTGTTCCCGGTGGCGTGACGGCCTACTCCGTAGGCCCGGAGAGTTGAAATCCCATCCATAGGGGCGTATCAATGAAGGTTCAGAACAAAGCGACGCACTGGCCCTGAGGGGGCGCGATCGCCTCCGCGCGGCCACGCAGCGGGAGGTCGCGTCATGCTCCGTAAGCCATCCATCCTTGTCTATGTACTCCTCTCCAGTATTGCGCTAAGCCCGGTCTGGGCTGACGGCAACCGGGGAAAATCCAACGAAAATGACCGTCGGGACGAAGACCGGCCCCGAATTACCGGCCGTAAATTTCTATTGCTTCAGGAGCAGATAGACGCCCTGCGGGTTGATCTGGAAAACATCGAACTGACACCCGGGCCGCAGGGGCCGGTGGGACCCGTCGGTCCCCCCGGTCCCGATGGACCCGCAGGTCCCAGGGGGGAGACCGGCGCAACCGGTGCGGAGGGACCTGTCGGCCCACAGGGTGAGATCGGACCCATCGGACCGGTCGGACCGGTCGGACCACAGGGCCCGCCAGGACCCGCCGGCGGTGTCGGCGCCATGGGCACCCTCGCCACGCTGTTGGGACAGACCGATCTGGCGAACGCCCTGCCAGGCGAGGCGCTCAACCCGGTGGACTGCTCGGCGCCCCGCATGGTGTCGACGATGCAACTGGGCAGCACCGCGACGGGCAGGGTGGTGGCGTTCTACGGCCGCGATGAGATCTCCAGTCTCTACCACTATGACGTGCTGTTCGCAGTCTCCACACCCCTGGATGTGGCCTCGCTCATCGGAGCAACTGCCTCTTTCACCTTCGACAACGGCAGTGTGGTGCGCGCCTTTCCCGGGCTGCTAACCCAGGTGGGCGCGGCGGGCACAACCAGTCAGGGAGAGCTGCTTTATCTGGCGCGTCTGGAACCCCGCGCCGCGTTGCTGCGCTTCTCTTCGGGCTATGCGGCATTCAGCGAAGTCTCTTCGGCCGATCTCTTGGTCCGGGCGCTCAACCTGGCAGGCATCGGCGATTTCACTATCGGATTCGCTGGTGCCAACGAACCCATCGGGTTTGTCCTGCAGCACAACGAATCGGATCTCCAGTTTGTCAGCCGGCTGCTGGAAAAACGCGGACAGTTCTACTTCTTTGGTGTGGTCAACGGCGCCGAACGGCTGGTTGCCGCGGATACCAACGGTGCCTTCCCCGGGGTCGGTACCTATCCCTTCAGCGGCACCGGCGAACCCATCACCGCCGGTGCCCAGGAAATTCTCAGCTTCAATGGCCGACAATCGTTGTTTACCGCCACCCACAGCGTCGAAGGCTACAACTTTGCAGCCCCTGCGCAGAATCTGCAGCGCAGCGTGGACCTGGTTGGCGGCGTTGGCGGGCAATTCAAGTTCAGTTTCGCCGATGCCAATCCGGCCCTGGTACAGGAACTGGCACGCGTGGCCGCCGAGCGCTCGCAGACAGAGAGTCATCGCACCACAGGCAGCAGCACGGTGCTGGGCCTGGCAGCCGGCCATACCTTCACTCTGGCGGACACCGGTGGTGGCAGCGCCGGCACCTATCTGGTGAAGGCGGTGTCCCACGCCATGCTGGAAGCGGAGGGCGGTTGCCCGCTCTACGGCAATCAGTTTGCGGTGCAACCCGCCACCGTGCCCTACCGGCCACCGCTGCGCACCCCGGTACCGCGCATAGATGGTGTGTTGACCGCCGTGGTTGCCGGTCCTGCGGGTGAGAACCACCACGTCGACGAATTCGGACGGATCAAAATCAAGTTCCCGTTCCAGCACGTTGCCGCGGATGGCAACGCCAGCGGCTGGGTGCGGGTCGCCACGCCACCCGGACAGCTGAACACGGTTTATCTGAAGCCGGAAACCGTGTTCGGCGAGCCGATCCCGG
>JBNLBB010000076.1:0-12821 GCA_050302415.1 Gammaproteobacteria bacterium
AGCCGGTGCACGGCTCGGCACCCGACATCTACGGCCGCAACATCGCCAACCCCATCGGCCAGATCTGGTCAGGGGCGATGATGCTGGAGCACCTGGGCCACCAGGACGCGGCCGATGCCATCCTCGCGGCGATAGAAACCGTCTTGCAGGAGGGACCGCGCACCCCCGACATGGGCGGCACGGCCACTACCCAGGAGGTGGGGCGGGCGATCGCGGAGGCGCTCTAGTTTCCGGCGTGGGCGAATTCGCCGGGCGCTAGGCCGCTTCGCGCGTGTAGGTCAGCATCTTGCCCTTGTAGGCGAGTTCCTGGGAACGTTCCGTGTCCACCTTTTCGCTCTCGCCACTGAAACCGAATTGCGCCATGTGGCGGGAGAAGCGGCCCTGTTGCTTGCGGTCCGGATCCACGATCATCACCAGCGCGTCGGCCCGCGCATGGCGGTCCATGAACTCGGAGAGCTGGGCCGCGTGACCGGTTTCATAGAGGATGTCGCTGCCGACAATCAGATCGTAGGTGCCGAGCGCGGCGTCGGGTTTGCCCCAGTCGGAGCGGGCGAAGCGGATCGGATCGAGTTGGTTGATTTGGGCATTGTGCGCCAGAAATTCGCCGGCCAGGGGATGGTAGTCGCTGGCGGTGATATTGATGCCGCGCTGGTGCATGGAGAGGCTCGCCATGCCGATCCCGCAGCCCACCTCCAACACCTTCAGCCCGATGATCGGCAACTGGGAGATGGCGTCGGCCAGCATCAGGCTGGAGGGCCACACCACCCCGAACAGGGGCCAGCCCGCCGGTGGCACACCGGCCTTTTCGGCCACCCCCTGCGGGTCGTCATACTGCTGTCTGTCCAGCAGTGAACGGATGGAGAAATCGTGATCGCCCACGGTGAACGATTCGGTTTTGGTCCGGTATCCGGGCATGATCTGCTCAGCTGGGTTGCCTCGTGAACGGGGGCATGTGCAATGAGCAAATCAGATGTACGAACCGCTGGGGAGGGGTACGCGTAGCCGAGATGGGCATTCCGCATGAAAGGGGGCATTGTACGCGGGCTGCCGCCGAAATCCCAATCAGGTGTCGGCAGTTACCTTTGGATACATTCGACATCCGGCGTGGTGCACCGCACTTGGTTATAATGCCGTCTTTTCCGGTCGGTCGGTTTGACCGGCCCCCACTTTTTGTCCGGGAATGTTGAGCATCCATGACCCACACAGTGTTTGTTGACGGCCAGTCCGGAACCACCGGTCTGGAGATCCACCAGCGGCTGGCCGACCGGCCGGAGATCGAACTGTTGTCGATCGATCCGGACAAGCGGCGGGATACGGCCGAGCGTCAGCGCCTGATCAACGAATCGGACATCACCGTACTCTGTCTGCCCGACGACGCCTCGCGCGAGTCGGTGGAACTCTGCACCAGCGACACCACACGGTTCATCGATGCCAGTACCGCCTTCCGGACGGCGGGCGGGTGGACTTACGGAATTCCCGAACTGTCGCCGGCCCATCGCGAACAGATTGCGCGGACCGGACGGCTCTCCAATCCCGGCTGTCACGCTACCGGATTTGTGGTGCCCGTCTATCCGCTGGTGGCCCGGGGGATCATCCCGGTCGACTATCCGATGACCTGCTATTCGCTCACCGGCTACAGCGGCGGCGGCAAGAACATGATTGCCGACTACGACAGCGCGGCGGCGGATGATGAATCCATGAACAGCCCACGCCACTACGCCCTGGCGCTGAAGCACAAACACCTGCCCGAGATGCGCAAGGCAACCGGTCTGCAGGAGGCGCCACTGTTTGCGCCCATAGTGGGGCGTTTCTACCGGGGCATGACCGTCACCATTCCGCTGCATACGCGGATGTTGGCGAACAGGGCCTCCGCTGCCAGCGTCCACGCCATTCTCGCCGAGCATTACGCCGATGAGCACTTCATAGAAGTGATGCCTTTCGGCGGCGACGAGGGTCTGGTCGGCGGTCAGCTCGACGCCACCGCCTGCAACCACACCAACCGGCTGCAGATTTTCGTGTTCGGTCACGCCGGGCAGGTGCTGGTCGCCAGCCGCCTCGACAACCTGGGCAAGGGTGCCTCGGGCGCCGCCGTGCAGAACATGAACATCATGCTGGGGCTGGACGAAACCGCCGGTCTGGAGTGACGCACTGAACGCCACGTCCCAGGGCGTGGCACCTGCTCAGGGAGAATCCTCATGGCCCATTCGGAGTCTGTCCGACAGAAGCTTGTTCGCCGCTGGGGGCGCCGGGCGCTGGTCATCCCACCGATTGTCATCGGATTTCTGTTGATTGTGATTTTGGGAGGCAGCCGGCAGCCACCGTCCCTGGCAAATACCGAAGAGCCGGCGCGCCTTGCGCGGGTGATCGAGGTCCCCCTGGTCAACCTGGTGCCCACCGCCACCGGGTACGGTCCGGTGCAACCCGCCGAGGTGTGGTCCGCCATCGCCCAGGTTTCCGGGCGCGTGGTCTGGCGCCATCCACGGCTGCGCAATGGTGAGATTCACGTGGCCGGTACCGAACTGCTGCGCATCGATCCCACCGATTACGAACTGGCGCTGGCCAGTGCCCAGGCACGGCTCGCGGAACTGGCGGTGCAGGAGCAGAACGCGGAGGCGTCGCTCAGAATCGAAGAGCGCAATCTCGCCCTGGCTGATCGCGAATTCACCCGCCTCACCCGCCTGGTGAAACAGGGGACCACCTCGCAGAGCAATGCCGACAACGCCGAGCGCAGCCTGTTGAACGCACGGATGTCCGTGCAGAACCTCAAGAACACCCTGGCCCTCATTCCCACCCAGCGCAAGGTGCTGGATGCCGAAGTGGCCCAGGCGCAGCGCAACCTGGAGAACACACTCTTCACCGCGCCGTTTGATCTGCGTATCTCCAACCTCACGGCGGAGGAGTTCCAGTTCGCCGGGCAGGGACAGCGGCTGTTCGATGGCGATGGCGTGAGCCGGGTGGAGATTGTTGCCCAGTTCGCCATGCCGCAGCTGCGCCAGCTGTTCGCCGGTGCGCCCGACGAGGATATGGACGTGCGCCAGCTCAGTGAACGGGTCGCCGAGTTTGCCGGGTTCTATCCCGTGGTGCGCCTGGATGTGGGCGACCACTACGTGGAGTGGCCGGGTGAGTTCCTGCGCATCAGCGATACCGTGGATCCCCAGACCCGCACCATCGGTGTGGTGGTGGCCGTCGACAAACCGTTTGAGAAGGCGCGCCCCGGCGTGCGGCCGCCGCTCTCCAAGGGGATGTTTGTCCAGGTGCTGCTCAAGGGCAGGGTGCAGGAGGGGCGGACGGTCGTTCCCCGCACGGCGATCCGCGATGGCCGGGTGATGGGAGTGGGCGAGGGCGATAGGCTCCACTTCCGTGCGGTCCAGGTGCTCTTCAACCAGCATGGCATCAGCGTGGTCGGTACCGGGCTGCAGGCGGGCGACCGGATCGTGGTCTCCGATCTGGTGCCGGCGGTGGAGGGGATGCTGCTCAAGCCGCAAGCCGATCCTGAAGCGCTCGCCGAATTGCGCGCCGCGGCCGGAGATCCCTGATGCTCGCCTGGTTTGCCCGTCACCAGACGGCCGCCAATCTGCTGATGCTGGCGATCATGGTGCTCGGCGCCGTGGCGCTGCCCGGGCTGCAGCGCGCCACCTTTCCGGAAATTGAAAACGATCGGGTGCAGGTGCGGGTGATCTATCCGGGTGCCACGCCCGCCGAGGTTGAGGATGCCATCTGCCGCCGCATTGAGGATGCGCTGGATGGGGTGACCGGGCTCGAGGAGTTGCGCTGTGAGGCGCGGGAAGGCGCCGGCACGGCAACGGCGGTGAAACAGGAGGGGGTGCAGATGACCCGCTTCCTGGACGATATCTCCACGGCGGTGGATGCCGTCGCGGACTTCCCGGCGCAGACCGAGCGTCCGCTGGTGGAGGAGCTGGGACTCACCGACCGCGTCATCTCCGTGGCGGTGACCGGGCCCGATGATCCCATCTCGCTCAAGGCCTATGCCGAATCCCTGAAGTCCCGCATGCAGCGGCTCGATTCCGTGGCCAAGGTGACGGTGAGCGGATTCTCGGACCACCAGATCCGCATCGAGATACCCGCCTCGCGCCTGCAGCAATACGGTGTGTCGCTGAACGATGTCGCGGCGGCGGTACAGCGCAACAGCGTGAGCACTCCGGCCGGCGCCCTGGAGGGCGGGCGCGAGGACCTGGTGCTGCGCGTGGACGACCAGCGCAAGACCGTGGCGGAGATGCGTGACATTGTCGTCATCTCCGGCAGCAGTGGCGCGGCGATCACCCTGGGCGAGATCGCCACCATCAGCAACCGCTTTGAACGCGATGAGTCCAAGATTCTGTTCAACGGGAAGCGCGCCGCCATCCTCAACGTGGAGAAGACCAGCGCCCAGGACGTGCTGGTGGCCTATCACAGCGTGGTTGATTTTGTCGCAGCGGAACGCAAGCGGGCGCCGCAGGGGGTGACGCTGACGCTCACCCAGGACGTCGCCTCCGTGGTGCAGGACCGGCTCGATATGCTGGTGGCCAATGGCATCCAGGGGCTGCTGCTGGTCTTTCTGATGCTCTGGCTCTTTTTCAGTTTCCGCTACAGCTTCTGGGTGACCATGGGTCTGCCGGTCTCGTTCCTGGGCGCGCTGTTCGTGCTGCCGGTGCTCGGCATCACCATCAACATGATCTCCATGGTGGGGCTGCTGATCGGCATCGGCCTGCTGATGGACGATGCCATTGTGATTGCCGAAAACGTGGCGGCGCGCATGGCCAAGGGCGACCATCCGCTGGAGGCAGCGGTGAACGGGGTGGGCGAGGTGCTGCCGGGGATCCTCTCCTCCTTTGCCACGACGCTGCTGGTGTTCGGATCACTGGCCTTCATATCCGGTGAACTCGGGCAGATTCTTCGCGTGTTGCCCATCGTGCTGATCATCGTCATCAGCGTCAGCCTGGTCGAAGCTTTCTGCGTATTGCCGAGTCATCTCGGTCATTCACTGGCGCACATGAAACACCGCGAGCCTTCCGCCTTCCGGCAGCGCTTCGAAGCGCTGTTCGACCGCCTGCGTGACGGCGGATTCGGTCCCTGGCTCGACCGGGCGGTGGAGTACCGGTATCTGACGCTGGGGCTCGTCCTCATGCTGCTGCTGTTCTCGGTCGCCATGCCGGTGGGGGGCATGCTGAAGTTCGTCGGTTTTCCGCAGATCGACGGTGATATTGTGGAAGCGCGCGTGCTGCTGCCGCAGGGCACCCCGTTGCAGCGCACGGAGGCGGTGGTGGCGCGCCTGACCCGGGTCGCCGAATCGCTCAATGAACGGTTCACGCCCGATCAGCCGGACGGCCAGCCGCTGGTGCGCAACGTCATTGTCATTTTCGGTGAGAACCCGGACAGCTACGAGAGCGGTCCCCACGTGGCCCGGGTGGTGGTGGACCTGCTGAGTGCCGAGATCCGCAACACCAGGCTCGATGATTTTCGCAACAGCTGGCGCAACGAGACCGGCGAGCTGCCCGATGTCATCAGCATCAAGTACACGGAGTCCGCCATCGGTCCGGGCGGCCGGGCCATCGATGTGCGGCTGCTGGGGGTGGAGCCGGCACTGCTTAAGGCCGCCTCCCAGGAGCTGCAGGACTGGTTCAATCAATATGCCGGAGTGCTGGACGTCAGCGACGACCTGCGTCCGGGCAAACGCGAGTTCCGCCTGCATCTGAAACCGGCCGCCCGCACCCTGGGGTTGAGTGCGCTGCAGCTGGGTGACCAGTTGCGCGCCGCCTACCAGGGAATTGTGGTCGACGAGTATCCGCTGGGCCCGGAGACCTACGAAGTGGAACTGCGGCTGGCGGCGGCGGATCGGCGGTCACCGGCGGACCTGGAGCGCATGACGCTGGTTGATCCCAAGGGCAATCTGATCCCGCTCTCCGTGGTCGCGGAGATCGAAGAGGTGCGTGGCTGGGCGCGTATCCACCGCATCAATGGCGCGCCCGCCGTCACCGTGCAGGGTGACGTGGACGTAGCGGTGGCCAACGCCCAGGAGCTGATGCGCCTGGCCGCGCAGAGCATCCTGCCGCAGCTGCGTGAACGCTATCCCGGCCTGCAGGTGGATGTGGAAGGCCAGAGCAGCGAGTCGGCCGAGACCGGACTCTCCATCGTGCGCAATGTGCTGCTGGGTCTGTTTGGTGTCTACCTGCTGCTGGCGCTGCAGTTTCGCGGTTACCTGGCCCCGTTGACCGTGATGGTGGTGATTCCAACGGCGCTCATCGGTGTGATTTTCGGGCATCTGCTGATGGGGCTGGATCTGACCATGCCGAGCATCGTCGGCATGGCGTCGCTCTTTGGCGTGGTGGTGAACGATTCAATTCTGCTGGTGGTCTTCATCCGCCAGGAGGTGAACGCGGGCATGGCGGTGGAAGCGGCCGCCAAGCAAGCGGGCCGGGCGCGCTTCCGTCCCATCATGCTCACTTCGCTGACCACCGTGGCCGGCCTCCTGCCGCTGTTGGCCGAGCGCAGCCTGCAGGCGCAGATCCTGATTCCCCTGGCCGCCAGTCTGGCATTCGGTCTGGCGGTGGCCACCATCGCCGCGCTCTTCCTGGTGCCGGCGGTCTATTGCATTCTCAACGACTTCAATCTGCTCGGCGCACTGCACGAGGAGCTTGATGAGGTGGAGGCGCCGCCGGCCGCTGCGGTGGAGGAGCCGACCTCAACCACCTGACCCCGCGGGCAATCGACCCGTCGCGGTACCTTCACCCCGGTTGCAATAGCCATACCCCCAACTATGCTCAGCCATGGGGGAACGCATGGAATCCACGTCAGTGACCGACCAACTTCTGCTGCTCGTCGACGACGAGCCCAACGTGTTGCATGCGCTGCAGCGGCTGTTGCGTAACGAGGGTTACGTCATCCGCACCGCGGCGGGTGGTCCCCAGGCACTGGAGGTTCTGAAGGAGTTTCCGGCGCATGTCATCGTCGCCGACCAGCGCATGCCGGGAATGAAGGGGGTGGAATTTTTCGCGCGGGTCAAGGAGCACTTTCCCGAGACTGTGCGCTGTGTGCTGAGTGGTTACTATGACCTGGAATCGATCACCGAAGCCATCAACATCGGATCGATCTACAAGTTTCTCTCCAAACCCTGGGACGACGACCTGCTGAAGGCCAATCTGGCGGATGCCTTCCGCCGCTATCACCTGGAGCATCACAACCGGGTGCTGGCCGAACAACTCGCGCTGGCGAACGAACAGCTGGAGCTCGAGGCAGCCCAGATGGCGGAAGAGGCGGTGTGCAATTTCCAGATGCTGCAGGCCACCCAGGAGGTGCTGGAACACCTGCCGGTGGGAGTCTTCTGCATTGATGAAGGGGGACAGGTGCTGCTGGTCAATTCCCGGGCGCGGGAGGCGATCGGCAAGGACCTGCAGCCCGGCACATTCATCACCCGCATCGATGAACCGGCGTTGGTGGAACAGTTGCGGCGTTGCGTGGCGCACATAGAACACCTCCAGATCACCCTCAATTCAGGGGCCACCATTGAGATGCAGGTGGAATCGGCAGATCCGATGCAGTCACTCATACCTGGGAAAATCATATCCATCCTGCAGTCAGCTGATTTGACAACGCACTGACGCGACGGGCAGCGGCGGAGGCCGTAGTTGATTGCCATGAACGAGTTTTCACGTCTCCTCTCCAGCACGGAACCCGGCCATCGCTCCATCGTGATCGGCGTGGCGTTCGCCGGCTGCTGGTCATTGATCCTGCTGTTCGCCTACTGGCGGGACGTGACTGAGCTGGAGCACAAGGTGGTTGAGCTGGCCACTTTTCAGGCCAAGACTGCGTTTGAAAAGGATATCCAGTACCGGCTCTGGTCCGCGCAACATGGCGGCGTCTATGTCCCCGCCACGGAGCAGACGCCGCCCAATCCCCACCTGGAGGATGTGGTGAAGGAGCGGGACATCACCACGCCATCGGGCAGGCAACTCACCCTGGTCAATCCGGCCTACATGACCCGGCAGGTGCACGAGATCGGCAACCGGCGCACCCGGCTGCTGGGCCACATCACCAGTTTGAAACCGCTGCGCCCGGAGAACCGGGCAGACCCCTGGGAGCGCAGGGCGCTGCTGCGTTTCGAACAGGGAGAACGGGAGATAGCGGAGCTGTCGCCCGTGGGCGGTCAGGAGTACCTGCGCTACATGAAGCGGCTGGTCACCGAAGAGGCCTGCCTCAAGTGCCACGAACAGCAGGGATACCAGGTGGGGGACATCCGAGGTGGGATCAGCATCTCCGTACCCATGGCCCCGGTGCGTGCGGTGGTGGCCCGGGACTGGATGGATTACCTGCTGGGCTATCTCGGCATCTGGGGGGTGGGCATCGGCCTGATCGCCTTCGGGTCCAACAGCCTGCGCCAGGATGCACGCAAATTGGCCTCGGTCAATCGCCAACTCATCGCGGAAGCGGAGGCGCGCAAGGAGTCGGATGAGCGTCTGGAAATGGCTCAGAAGCAGTTGCTGCAGTCGGAAAAGCTGGCCTCCATCGGTCAGCTGGCCGCGGGTATCGCCCACGAGATCAATAACCCGGTGGGATTTGTCACCTCCAACCTGCACACCCTGCAGGACTATCTGCATCACCTGCTGGAGATGGACGACGACTATCGCCGGGCGCTGGCCCAACCCCTGGACGATGCGATGCGGCAACAGCTGGAGCGGCGGCGCCTGGAACTGGAGATCGATTACCTGCGTGATGACATGGGGCAGTTGCTGCGTGAATCGGACGACGGGCTGGTGCGGGTGGCCAAGATTGTCGCCGACCTGAAGAGCTACGCCCGCCTGGGGGCGCACGAACGGGCCGAAGTGCATCTGGATGCGTGTATCGAAACCGCGCTCAACATGGTCTGGAACGAACTCAAGTACAAAGCCGAAGTGATTCGGGATCTGGCCAATCCGCCACCGATCCTGGCCGTGGAGAACCAGGTCAACCAGGTCCTGGTGAACCTGCTGGTGAATGCCGCGCAGGCCATTGCCGAGCGGGGCACCATCACCGTCCGTTCCGGCCGCCAGGGCGACTGGGTCTTTTTCTCCGTCATCGACACCGGTGCGGGTATGGATGAGCGTACGCGGGAGCGGCTGTTCGATCCGTTTTACACCACCAAGCCCGAGGGCGTGGGGACCGGACTGGGACTCTCGGTCAGCTACAGCATTGTTCAGGCCCACGGCGGCGAGATCGAGGTGGAGTCTGTATCGGGCAAAGGAACCTGCTTCACGGTGCGGTTTCCCCTGGGCGAGGGGATTGGGCTATCCTCCGATGCTGGAGAGCCGACCACCTGACCGGACTGGGCCGCGATGAACGAAGCGGAAAAAGAGATACTGGAAGAGCCACTCGCGCAGCAGGCGCATCTGCCGCTGGAGGGGGTGGACGAAGAGGCCTGGATCGAAGTCATCCGCAAGATGGACCAGGTTTACAGTGATCTGCTGGAGTACCAGGTCGCCCTCGAAGAGAAAAACCGGGTCCTGGAGGAGACGCAGAAGTTTGTGGAAAGCGTGCTCGGCTCCATGTCCGATGTCCTGCTGGTCTGCGATCAGTACGGCAAGGTGCTGGAAGCGAACAGTGCGCTGTGCCAACTGGTGGGACGCCCCCAGGAGTCGCTGATCGGCACGCCGGTCAGCAGCCTGTTTCACGACGCCGACGCGCGCGCCCGGTTCGACCAGAGCATTGGCACCGCCCACTGTCTCCAGGACTGGGAGGCCCAGCTGACCGATGCCGAAGGCCAGCCCATCCCCGTCGCCTTCAACTGCAGCAAGCGCCACAGTCCCCAGGGGCGCCCGCTGGGCATGGTGCTGATCGGGCGACCCATCGGCGAACTGCGCCGCGCCTATGAGACCGTGCAGCACACCCTGGAGCAGCTGCAGAGGACCCAGCAGCAGCTGATCCATTCGGAAAAGATGGCCTCGCTGGGCCGGCTGGTGGCCGGTGTGGCCCATGAGCTGAACAACCCCATCAGCTTCGTGCACGGCAATGTCTTCGCGCTCAAACGCTACCTGACGCGCATCGCCACCTATATCCAGTCGGTGGACGCCGCGACGCCCGCGACCCGGATGGAAGAGCTGAAACAGGAGTTGCGCATCGGGCGGATACTGGACGACATGCCGTCCCTGCTGGACGGCACCATGGAGGGCGCCGAGCGCTGCCGCGCCATCGTCGACGGGCTGAAGCGCTTTTCGGTCATGGACCGGGACGAGGAGTTGGAATTCAACCTGGCGGAAATCGTCCGTCGTTCGGTCCACTGGGTGGACAAGGCCAGCGCCCATGCCGACTTCGTGGTCACTCTGGAGATCCCCGATGAGATTCCGGTGCGCGGCAATCCGGGCCATCTGCAGCAGGTGGTGACCAATCTGGTCCAGAACGCCTTCGATGCCTGTGTCGGGGCCAACGGCAGCGGCCGGCTGGTGGTTTCGGGAACTCTGACCGCAGGCAGGGTCCACCTGAGCTTCAGCGACGATGGACCGGGCATTGCCGAAGCGCATCTGCCCCACCTGTTCGATCCCTTTTTCACCACCAAACCGATCGGGCAGGGAACCGGTCTGGGACTCTCCATCAGCTACGGCATCGTCGAACAGATGGGGGGACAGCTGACGGCGGCGAACGGTCCCGACGGCGGCGCCCGCTTCGATCTGGAGCTGGCCATTTCCGGCTGAGGAACCCCGATCCTGGATGGAAGAATTCTTTCCAATAATTCCAAAAATCGGAAATGTCTTTTCCGTAAATTATTTCTGATGGCCGCTATCAACTATATTTAACTCCTTCTCGCCAAACAGGAAAACTTGATCCAGATCAGTTGGCACGGATCTTGGTTTCTCCTCTTCCCAAATGAGATTTGAGCGGCAACCCTGCTTGCACTTATTCGAATAAGTTGTTGACAAATCTCAGCTAATTGGCGGCCGGACGGGCCGTGATTTTCACAGCACCTGCGTTAGGAGGGGGAGATGATCTTCGGCGAGATCAATAGAGATGTTGAAACCATGCTGGGCCTGTCGCGCCGCAGCTTCATGAAATTCTGCAGTGGGGTGGCGGTGACCCTGGGGCTGCCGGCCACCTACGGGGCCAAGATCGCCCAGGCGGTCGAGAACCCCAAGCGCCCCACCGTGATCTGGCTCTCCGCCCAGGAGTGCACGGGCTGCACCGAGTCGTTGCTGCGTTCCACGCACCCGACCCTGGAACAGCTCATCCTCGACATGATCTCGCTCGACTACCACGAGACCCTGAGCGTGCCCGCCGGTCACCTGGCCGAGGCCACCAAAGTGGCTTCCATGGAGGCCAACAAGGGCAACTACGTGCTGGTGGTGGATGGCTCCATCCCGACGAAGGACGGCGGCGTCTACTGCAAGGTGGCCGGCAAGACCATGCAGGAGCATGTACGCGAGGCGGCCGAACATGCGGTGGCGGTCATCGCCATCGGCTCCTGCGCCTCCTGGGGCGGCATTCCCTCCAGTGGGCCCAACCCCACCGGTGCGGTCGGGGTGCACGAGATTCTGGAAGGCAAGACGGTGGTCAATGTGCCCGGCTGTCCGCCCAACCCCTACAACTTTCTCTCCCTGGTGCTGCATTTCGTCACCTTTGGCACGCTGCCGGAGTTGGATGAGAAGAACCGGCCCAAGTTTGCCTATGGCCGCCTGATCCACGAGAACTGCGAACGCCGCCCGCACTTCGATGCCGGGCGCTTCGCCCTGGAGTTCGGGGACGAAGGCCATCGCAAGGGCTACTGCCTCTACAAGCTGGGCTGCAAGGGTCCGGAGACCTTCGCCAACTGCCCGGCCATCGAGTTTGGTGATGTGGGTGGTGGCGCCTGGCCCGTGGGCGTGGGACACCCCTGCTTCGGCTGTACCGAACAGGGCGTGGGCTTCACCAAGGCGATTCACTCCCTGGCCGACGTCAAGACCCACACCCCGCCGAATCCCTTTCCGGCACCGGACGAACCGGCCGGCGAGGGCATGAGCCCCAGCGCCGCCGCGCTGGTGGGTGCTGCAGTGGGTGCCGCCCTCGGCGCCACGGCCATGGCAGCCAAGAAGATGGGTGCTGCCGCCGAACATAACGACGAGTAGGCCGGGGAGGATTGCGATGAAACGCAGAGACTTTCTCAAGGCCGCCGGCAGCGGTGCCGTGGTCGCGGCGGGCGCCGCAGCCACCGGCACCGCCCACGCGCGGCCCAACAAGACACCGCCGGAAAATGCGGTCGGCATGCTCTACGACGCCACCCTATGCATCGGCTGCAAGGCCTGCATGGTGCAATGCAAGCATGTGAACGGTATGCCGCCGGAGACCACGGAAGAGGCCCCCAACTGGGATGCGCCGACCAAGCTGTCGTCCAAGACGCTCAACATCATCAAGGCCTACCGCCACGGCACGGCCGAAAAGAAGGACCGGGAGACCGACGGCTTCTCCTTCGTGAAGCGTCACTGCATGCACTGCGTGGATGCGGGTTGCGTCTCGGTGTGTCCGGTGACCGCCATGCGCAAGAACCCGGAGACCGGGGTGGTCACCCACCATCCGGAAGCCTGTATCGGCTGCCGTTATTGCGTGTATGCCTGCCCGTACAACGTGCCCAAGTACGAAATCGACCAGGCCTTCGGTCAGATCCGCAAGTGCCAGTTCTGCAACCAGCAGGATGTGGCCCGGCTGGACAACGGCCAGCTGCCCGGCTGTGTCGAGGTCTGCCCGACCGGAGCGTCACTGTTCGGTACCCGCAAGGAGCTGCTGGAAGAGGCCAGGCGCCGATTGGCCCTCAAGCCCGGCGAGGTCTACGCCTATCCGCGGGGCACCATCCATCTGGACAACCGCCACGAGAAAGCGGCGCCTGCCTA
>JBNLBB010000077.1:0-12331 GCA_050302415.1 Gammaproteobacteria bacterium
GATGTTCCTGATTGACCTGGAAGCGGGCCGGATTATCGATGATGCCGAGCTCAAGGCGCAGCTGTCCGGGGCCAAGCCCTATCAACGGTGGCTGGACGAAACCCAGATCCGTCTGGAGGACCTGCCTCCCGAAGTGGCTGCCATGGCGCCCGACGCCAACACCCTGCTGCGGGCCCAGCAGGCCTTCGGCTACAGCCAGGAGGACCTCAAAGTCTTTCTGAAGCCCATGGCCACTACCGGCCAGGAGCCGATTGGTGCCATGGGTCGCGACATCCCGCCGGCAGTGCTGTCTGACCGCCCCAAAATGCTGTACGACTACTTCAAGCAGAACTTCGCCCAGGTGACTAATCCGCCGATAGACCCCATCCGCGAAGAACTGGTGATGTCGCTGGTGTCGCTGATCGGTCCGCGGCCCAACCTGTTGGACCTGGACACCGGGGGCAAACATCGCCGCCTGGAGGTGAAACAGCCGATCCTGACCAACGTGGACTTGGAGCGGATCCGCCGCATCGAAAACCACGTGGGAGACGCCTTCAACACCTACACCCTGGATATGGCGTACCCGGCTGCCGATGGCGTCGACGGTATGGCCAAGGCACTCAAGACCGCCTGTGACAAGGCCACGCGCATGGTACAGGCCGGGTTCAACATCCTGGTGCTCTCCGACCGTGCGATGAATGCCAACACCGTGGCCATTCCCGCACTGCTCGGTGTGGCCGCCGTTCACCACCACCTGATTCGCGAAGGTCTACGTACTGAAGTGGGCCTGGTGGTAGAAACCGGCGAGGCGCGTCAGGTGCACGATTTCTGTCTGCTTGCCGGCTACGGCGCCGAGGCGATCAACCCCTACCTGGCGTTCGACACAATTACCAGCATGGTCAAGGAGTTGCCGGAGAGCATGAGCGTCACCGTGGAAGAGGCCCACAAACGCTATATCAAGGCAATCAACAAGGGCATGCTCAAGGTGATGTCCAAAATGGGCATCTCCACCTACCAGTCCTACTGCGGCGCCCAGATTTTCGATGCCGTGGGTCTCGCCAGTGATTTCGTGGAAAAGTACTTCACCGGCACCCAGACCACCATCGAGGGCATCGGACTGCAGGAGGTGGCGCAGGAGAGCATGGTCCGCCACCAGCAGGCCTATGGCGAAAACCCTATCTACCGCAACGCCCTGGATGTGGGCGGAGAGCTGGCCTATCGGGTCCGCGGCGAAGAGCACATCTGGACAGCGGAGACGATCTCCAAGCTGCAGCACGCTGTGCGCAAAGGCAACTACCAGGATTTCAAGCAGTACACCGCCACGGTGGACGACCAGATCCGCAAACTGAAAAACCTGCGCGGCCTGTTCGAGTTCAGGTTTTCCGACCAGCCGATTCCCCTCGACGAGGTGGAGCCGGCCAAGGAGATCGTCAAGCGGTTTGCCACTGGCGCCATGTCCTTCGGCTCCATCTCCTGGGAGGCGCATACCACCCTGGCGATTGCCATGAACCGGCTGGGCGGCAAGTCCAATACCGGTGAAGGCGGCGAGGAGCCTGACCGGTTCATTCCGCTGGAGAATGGTGACTCCATGCGTTCGGCGGTCAAACAGGTGGCATCGGGCCGTTTCGGGGTCACCACCGAGTACCTGGTGAATGCCGACGACATCCAGATCAAGATGGCCCAGGGCGCCAAGCCCGGTGAAGGTGGTCAGCTGCCCGGCCATAAGGTGGACCAGTGGATTGCCAAGGTGCGCCACTCCACGCCGGGCGTGGGTCTGATCTCGCCGCCGCCGCATCACGACATCTACTCCATCGAGGATCTGGCGCAGCTGATCCATGACCTGAAGAACGTCAATCCCAGGGCGCGGATCAGCGTCAAGCTGGTCTCGGAAGTGGGCGTGGGCACGGTGGCCGCTGGTGTCTCCAAGGCGCATGCCGATCACGTGCTGATCTCCGGCAACGATGGCGGTACCGGGGCGAGCCCCATCACCTCCATCATGCAGGCGGGATCCCACTGGGAGATCGGTCTGGCGGAGACCCACCAGACCCTGGTGGCCAACGAACTGCGCGGACGCATCTGTGTCCAGGCGGACGGTGGCATGCGCACCGGTCGCGACGTGGTGATTGCCGCCCTGCTCGGTGCCGACGAAGTCGACTTCGGCACCGCTGCGCTCATCTCGGAAGGCTGTATCATGATGCGCAAGTGCCATCTCAATACCTGCCCGGTGGGCGTCGCCACCCAGGATCCCGAACTGCGCAAACTCTTCCCGGGCAAACCCGAGCACGTGGTCAACTTCTTCATGTACATCGCCGAAGAAGTGCGCGAACTGATGGCCAGGCTCGGCTATCGCACCTGGAACGAGATGATCGGCCAAAGTGACCGGCTCGACATGCGCGAGGCGATCACCCACTGGAAGGCCAAGGGTCTGGACTTCTCCCGCGTGCTCTACAAGCCCGTGCCGCGCGAGGGGGTGGCCATCCGCCACACCGAAACACAGGATCACGGCCTGGAACTGGCCCTGGACAACAACCTGATCGTCAAGGCCAAGGCGGCCCTGGAAAGCCAGCAGCCGGTCAAGATCGATACCCCGATCCGCAACACCAACCGCACGGTGGGCGCCATGCTCTCCGGTGAGGTGGCGCGCCGTTACGGCCACAAGGGGCTGCCGGATGACACCATCTACATCCGTGCCAGAGGAATCGCGGGGCAGAGCTTCGGTGCCTGGCTGGCCCGCGGCGTGACCCTGGATCTGGAAGGTGAAGGCAACGACTACGTGGGCAAGGGCTTGTCCGGTGGCCGCATCGTGATCCGTCCACCCGCCGAAAGCAAAATCGTCGCCGAGGAGAACATCATCGTCGGCAACACCGTGCTCTACGGCGCGATCAACGGCGAATGCTACTTCCGCGGCGTCGGCGGCGAACGGTTTGCCGTGCGCAACTCCGGCGCCATCGCCGTGGTGGAGGGCGTGGGTGACCACGGTTGCGAATACATGACCGGAGGCTGCGTGGTGGTGCTGGGTGAAACCGGCCGCAACTTTGCCGCCGGCATGAGCGGCGGTGTGGCCTACGTGCTGGATGAGGCCGGTGACTTCGAACGCCGCTGCAACCTCGCCATGGTGGACCTGGAGCCGATCGCCGACGAAGACGAGATGCTGGAAGCCACCGAGCATCAGGGCGGCGATCTGGAAGCACACGGTCTGGTTGAGATCATGCGCGACATGACCCGCCACGACGCGCAGCGCCTGCGCTCTATCATCGAGCGTCACGTCCACTACACCAACAGCGCCCGTGGCCAGACAATCCTGGAAAGCTGGGATCAATACCTGCCCAAATTCGTCAAGGTGATGCCGGTGGATTACCGCCACGCCCTGGAGCAGATGCAGGCGCAAAACAAGCCGACGCAGCGTGATGGCGTCAGCATGACGATTGGAGGATAAGGACCATGGGCAAACCAACCGGCTTCATGGAGATCAAGCGCCGCGACCGCGCCTACGCGCCGGTCTCCGAGCGCAAGGAACACTATCAGGAGTTTGTCATTCCCCTGGCGGATACCGATGTGGGCCAGCAGGGCGCGCGCTGCATGGACTGCGGCATCCCGTTCTGTCACAACGGCTGCCCGGTCAATAACATCATCCCGGAATTCAACGATCTGGTGTATCGCGACGAGTGGCGCCAGGCGCTGGAGGTGTTGCACTCCACCAACAATTTTCCGGAGTTCACCGGCCGCGTCTGCCCCGCACCCTGCGAAGCGAGCTGCACCCTCAACCTGCAGGATGCACCGGTCACCATCAAGACCATCGAGTACTCGATTGTCGAAAAGGGTTGGGCCGAAGGTTGGATTCAGCCACAGATCCCGCCGCGCCGTTCCGGCAAGCGTGTCGCGGTGGTCGGATCCGGCCCTGCGGGGCTGGCTTGCGCCCAGCAGTTGGCCCGCGCCGGACATCGCGTCGTGGTCTACGAAAAGAACGCCAAACCGGGCGGCCTCATGCGCTACGGCATCCCCGATTTCAAGCTCGACAAGCAGGTGATCGACCGCCGGGTATCCCAGATGCTGGCCGAGGGCGTGCGCTTCAATGTGAACAGTCACGTGGGCGTAAACGTAAGAATTGAAAAGCTGATGGCTGACTTTGACGCTGTGGTGATGGCCGGCGGATCGGAGCAACCCCGCGATCTGCCCGTCCCGGGCCGCGAGCTGGAGGGCGTCCATTTCGCCATGGAGTTTCTCTCCCAGCAGAACCGGCGGGTGGGCAGCGAGCCGTTGGGCGACACCAAACGCCTGTCCGCCAGCGGCAAGCACGTGGTGGTGATTGGTGGCGGCGACACCGGATCGGACTGTGTGGGCACCTCGGTGCGCCACGGGGCCGCCTCGGTCACCCAGATTGAACTGCTCCCCAAACCGCCCGAACGGGAGAACAAGGAGACCAGCTGGCCAAACTGGCCCAACAAGTTGCGCACCTCCACCTCCCACGAAGAAGGGTGCGAGCGCGACTGGTCGGTCACCACCAAAGCATTTGTCGGCAGCAACGGCAAGGTGACCACCCTGCGCGCTGCGCGCGTGGAGTGGCAGCAGGTGGATGGCCAGTGGAAGATGCAGGAAATCCCCGGCTCCGAGTTCGACATCCAGGCCGATCTGGTGCTGCTGGCCATGGGTTTTGTCAATCCGGTGCATGCCGGAATGTTGGATACCCTGGGCGTGGCCTACGATCCGCGCGGCAATGTGCAGGCCGACACCCAGAGTTATAGCACCAGTGTCGACAAGGTGTTCGCTGCCGGTGACATGCGCCGCGGCCAGTCGCTGATCGTCTGGGCCATCCGTGAAGGCCGTCAGTGTGCGCGGGCGGTTGACGAATTCCTGATGGGCAACTCCGAACTGCCACGCTGAACTCACCGCCCCCATTACAGTACAAGGTTGAAAACCACTCCACCATGAACGTAACCACCCACAAACTGGAAGACCTGAATATTTCAGGCATCAAAGTCCTCGTTTCACCAGAGGAACTGCACGAGCGGATACCGGCCAACGAGAAGGCGGCCATCACGGTGGAGTACGGACGCGATACCATCAAGGCGATACTCGATCGCAGGGACCCCCGCCTGCTGGTGGTGACCGGCCCCTGCTCCATCCACGATATGGCGGCCGCCAAGGAGTACGCCACCCGTCTGAAGATGCTGCATGAGGAACTGGGCGACACCCTGTTCATCGTGATGCGGGTCTATTTTGAAAAGCCGCGCACCACCGTGGGCTGGAAGGGGTTTATCAACGATCCCCACCTCAATGACACCTTCGAGATTGAAGAGGGATTGTCCCGGGCGCGCGAGCTGCTGGTCTGGCTGGCTGAATTGGGTCTGCCGACCGGTACTGAGGCACTCGATCCCATCAGCCCCCAGTACCTCGCCGATCTCTTCTCCTGGTCTGCAATCGGGGCCCGTACCACCGAATCACAGACCCATCGCGAGATGTCCAGCGGATTGTCCACCCCCGTCGGCTTCAAGAACGGCACCGACGGCAATCTGGAGGTCGCGATCAACGCGCTGCAGTCCGCGGCCGCCCCGCACAGCTTCCTGGGCATCAGTCCGTCGGGACGGGTGGCGGTGATCGAGACCAAGGGCAACCGCTATGGGCACATCATTCTGCGCGGCGGTCGCGAACCCAATTACGACTCGGTGAGCATTGCGCTGACCGAGCAGGCACTCACCAAGGCCGGCATGCCACAAAGCATCATCGTCGACTGCAGTCACGCCAATTCCCATAAAAACCACGAGCTCCAGCCGCTGGTTGCGGACAATATTGCCAACCAGATACTCGAAGGCAACCGCTCCATTGTCGGCATCATGCTGGAGAGCCACTTGAATGCCGGCAATCAGAAAATGACCGCCAATCCGGCAGATCTCGCCTACGGCGTCTCAATCACCGATGCCTGCATCGACTGGGAGACCACCGAACAGACCTTACGCAGCATCCACGCCAAACTCGGCGGCGTACTGGCCAAAAGGGCAGTTTAACCGCTGCCCCAGTGGGCAGCACATGACCCGATTTCAGCACACGCAAACCAGTACTTAAGTACTTTTCGCTATGTGCAACGCATCGATATACTGAAACCACTAACAATATTGAATGTTGCCATGAATGTAGCGGCGCATCAGAACGCCGCACACTGAAAACAGAGCAGGAATTGCCGATCCAGGGGTGGCCAGACTAGCAAACGGAGTGTTGCTTCATATTCTCCCCTCCCGGTTCAACACCCTGCGTCGGTTGTGGTGAAGGGGGAGGGACAATGCATTTCCTGTCGGCGATGGCCGCCACGCTGATCATCACGCTGCTGTCCGCGCTGCAGTGCGTCTCTGCCGGTGAACAGGCAGAGCGTGCCGTCGCGGCAGTCAAAGCGTTGGTTGCCGCGGGCAAGACTGGCCCCGCGAGCGTGATCAATCTGGTCGCCAAGCAGGGAAACATCGCCTCTTTTCTCGGCCAGGATCACGAGCTGAAACTGGAATGGGAACAGGCGACTGGAATCCGCATCAGCAGCCGGATCATGCCTCAGGTGGCGTCCCTCGAGCTCATCCGCAGCGCCACCGACATCGATCTGACCGTAGCCCGCAACCGGGAATACGCCGACCTCTATACCGAAGGGCTGATCCGCGACCTGACTCCCCTGTACCAGCGCTTCGGCTTTGTCCCCCCGGACCACGGCGGTTCCGACTTTCCGCTGGCGGCCATACAATCCACCTATGCCGGGCGTCAGGTGGCGATTCCGGCCGATTGCGATATTGCGCTGCTCTACCTGCGCACTGACCTGATGGCGGATCCCGCCAACCGGCAGGCGTTTTCCCAGCAGTACGGCCGCCATCTGGCACCACCGGAGACCTGGAGCGAGTACACCGATCTGGTGCGGTTTTTCAACCGGCCCAAGCAGGAGTTCTACGGATCCCTGGAACAGCGCGAGCCACTGACCGCGTGGATGTTCTGGTTGCCGCGTTACCTGTCGCAGTCGTCACCCAACCAACTGCTGTTTGACGACGCCATGCGGCCCCTGATCAACTCTCCGCAGGGCGTTGCCGCCACGCAAAACTATCTGGCGAGCGTCGCCCTCTCGCCACCGGACATTCTCAAGGAGGGGAACGACTACAGCTACACCCTGCCCCTGTTCATGCTGGGTCGGGGCTTCGCGACCATCATCACCATCGCTGGCGCCAAGCTGTTCAACAGCGACAATTCCCGTGTCCGCGGCAAGGTGCAGGCCTATCCGCTGCCCGGCACCCGGGTCGACGGCCGGCTCGTGCGCCGTTCCACACTGATCTACGGCAACAACCTGGTCATACCGAAGCACGCGCCCTCACCGGAGCTGGCGTTCCTGTTTGCCATGTGGCTGACCGATCCGGACAACAGCGTCCGATCGGTGGGTGTGCGCGGGGGATTTACCGATCCCTATCGCTTCAGCCAACTGCAGGCCCCCAGAATTCGCAACATCTACACCGAGCAGGCCCTGCAGGCCTTCACCGATTCGGTAACGCTGACCGCACCCGCGGGAACCGGACTGCCCGGTGACGACCGCTATATGGAAGCACTCAATATCCAATTGATGCGCGCGGCACGAGGGGATATTGACGCTCAGGAGGCCATGCGGCAGACCGCAGCTGCCTGGGACCGAATAACCGACAACTTGGGCCGGGCCGCACAGATTGAGCGGTGGCGCCAGGTGCGTACGAACTATCCAGGGAAGGATGGCTGAGATGCCCAAACAGACTGCATCGGGTTGGTTTCATCAGGTCACCATTCGCACCCGCCTGCTCACTGTGGTCATGGTCTGCAGCTTTACCGTGTTTCTGCTTATCGCACTGAGCAACAGTGTCATGAACAGTGCCACCGAGAGCCTCGGCCGGATTCTGTCCGACGATGTCCGCCCGCTAGCGACCGCCAATCGGCTGCAGGGTCAGCTCAATCACATCCGCACCCTGGAAATAGAACTTGCCCACCTGGAAGATTTCTTTGCCGTCTCCAACACCATTTCAGAGGTCGACCAGGAGATGGCGCGATTCGGCAGAATGCTCAACACGCTGCCGCAGATGTTGGGCCAGTCGGACGAGCAGCTGGCGATACTGATCGGCGCCTCCTGGGACTCCTACAAGACCGACCTGCGCGAGATTCTGGCCAACGCCATGAACCGCCGCATGGACCTGGTTGAGCACACCAGCACCTACCGCTCGATCACCCATTTTCGCGACTTGGCCAATCTGCTGCGCAAGATGGCCCGGGAAAACGAAAATCAGGCGGCAGAGGCCTACACCTCGGCCGTGTCCGGGCTGCGTGACAAGTGGCGGCTGGTCCTGATCACATCGGCCTTCGGCCTGCTCACGCTGGGACTGCTGATCTACCGGATCTTCGACTCCATGATGCGCCGCCTGGAATGCCTGCGCGCCGCCGCAAGCGCCATTGCCGATGGCGACAGTACCCGTGAAATCGACATTACCGGCAAAGACGAGCTGGCCGATCTGGCGCAGGTATTTCGCGGCATGCGCGACAGGATTCAAGAGCGGAAAACCGCGCTGCACGAGGCACGGCGGGATCTCGAAACCCGGGTGGAGAAACGCACCACCGAACTGGCCGCCTCCAACTGGCGCCTGCGACAGGAGATCGCCGAACGGGGCCGGGCGGAATCGGCACTCAAACTCCTATCGCTTGCGGTGGAGCAAAGTCCGGTGAGCGTGGTGATTACCAACTATTCAGGCATTGTCGAGTACTGCAACGCCACCTACACCCGGACCACCGGCTATTCACCGGACGAGATCAAGGGGCTGCAGGCGCCCATCTTCCAGCGCGACCGCACGCCAGCGGAACTGACCCGACAGATCTGGGACACGCTCGCCGAGGGCGGCGATTGGGAAAGCGAATTGCTCAGCCAGAAAAAGAATGGCGCACTCTACTGGGAGCGGTTGCATATCACCCCGGTGAAGGATGCCGGGGACAGTGTCGAGCATTTCCTGCTGCTCAGTGAAGATATCTCCGACCGCAAAGAGCAGGAAGAGCGCATCTACTACCAGGCAAAATATGATTCGTTGACCGGACTGCCGAACCGGACCCTGGCCCTGGAACGACTTAACCAGGCCATAGAGACGGCACGCCAAAAGCTGACCAAGGTCGCGCTCATGTTCATCGATCTGGACGACTTCAAAAAGATCAACGACACCCTTGGGCATGAGCTCGGTGACCGCCTGCTGGTGATTGCCGCGCAGCGCCTGCAACAGACCATCCGATCCAGTGACCTGGTAGCCCGATATGGTGGCGACGAATTCCTGATCATCATGGGCGGCATCCACGAAGCGGAGGAAGCCCGGCTGGTCGGCGAAAGCATACTCAGGAATTTCGCGCCCGCGTTCCAGATCGACAATCATGAGTTTGTGGTGACACCCAGCATCGGCGTGGCGATTTTCCCGGACGACGGTGCGGATCAGCACTCCCTGCTGCGCTATGCCGATATCGCGATGTTTGATGCCAAGGAAGCGGGTCGCAACACCATGCACTCCTTCAACGCGCTGATCCACAAGGGATCATGGGAGCGCCTGCAAATGGAGCGCATGTTGCGCCAAGCTATCGCCCGCAATGAGTTGGCCCTGCATTACCAGCCGTTGGTCGACATACACACGCGCAAACTGATCGGTGCCGAAGCGCTGATCCGCTGGACCAATCCCGCCTATGGCGAAGTCTCACCCGACAAGTTCATCGCCACCGCGGAACAGACCGGACTGATTGTGGAACTGGGCGAATGGGTATTGCGCAACGCCACTGCGCAATTGAACCGCTGGCTGTCCCTGACCGACCACCATTTCCACATGGCCGTAAACGTCTCACCGAGGCAATTCCGTGATGCCCATATGGTCGATACGCTGAAACACATCTCTGCCCACTACTGTCTGCCGGAAGGTGCATTGCAGTTGGAGGTAACCGAAGGACTGCTCATGCGCAACCAACCCGAAGTGCACACCGCACTGTCGGCCATTACCGATTTGGGCATCACGTTGGCAATGGATGATTTCGGTACCGGCTATTCATCCATGAAGCACCTCAAGGATTTCCCGTTCAGCACACTGAAAATTGATCGGAGTTTCGTCCGGGATATGGTCAGTGACCCCAATGACCGCGCTCTGGTTTCCGCCGCCATCCGCATGGGCAAGGGATTGGGCCTGCAGATTGTCGCAGAAGGCGTCGAGGATCTGCAGCAACTCCGCATACTCTCCGATCTCGGCTGCGATATCGTGCAGGGGTTCCTGCTCGGCCCGCCCATTGATGCGTCAACCTTTGAAGCCGAATGGTTTGGCACCGGCAGTTCCGCAGAATCCCTGACCTCCGCCTGACAACATCCGTCGAATAGGGTGATTTTGGCAGGGCTTCGGCCCGGTTGGGGCCGCAGCCAAAGTCCGGGAGCCTTCCAGGGCGCCGCAGCAACCGAGGGCCTGGGATTGCCGCGCTTCCCACTTGTCAGATACGCCCACCGTGCCTGCCCAGCCAACTGGGAAACGCCACTGAACGCGGCGCAAATTGCGCTGCTGGTGGTCCGCCTGCTGCAGGGACTGGTGATTCCCGGGCTCGTTACCGGAGTGATGACCCACATTGCCGCCACCGCGCCACCCGGCGGGATCGGGCAGCGCGTGGCCCCCCTGTCGGCATCATCATCTCTGGCGGATTTTTTGGCCGGCGGATATCCGGGTTGTCGGGCGAATATGGCGTTAGACCGCTGCCATTCGAGGCCGCTGGTTGCGGCATGCTGGCTGCCTGGTGGGGGATCGGAAAACTGCGTGCGGATCCACCGGTCAGCTTCTCCCGGATCGGCTGGAGGTCCGCCATCAGCGTCCAGCGCCGCCCAGAATTTTTCCCATGTACCTCACCCTATTCTGCTGTTTTTCTGTTTCGCCTCGCTGCTCGATTATCTGCCCTACCGACCGCGCCCTCTCAGCCCGACCATCTCCGATTTTGGCATTGCGCTGTTCTAAACCGGTTAGCTCGTCGGGGTCGTGGTGGCCGCCAATGCCCACCGGATCGCCCGCTACCGCCAAAGCCATCCTGCTAGGCATCGGCGTGCTTCTGGCGGCAATGTCCGGAGCTGATGGGACACCGGTCTGAGTCCGCACCACGAATTCCCACCCAAACTGGCGCGCCGGGAATGTCCGCCTATAATTTGGACCGATGGGTCGGTGAATCACCGGCAGTTGCACACCCAAAAAGCACGACACTTCAACTTTGCGACAGATCGCGCCAAACCAGAACCACAGGGGAACTCAATGAAATCTGCCGTTGCCACCGTGATACTGACCGGCCTGCTGGCCATGCCCAACGCGCACGCCGCTGACTACATCGAAAATTACCAGCAGATTGTGAAAGACACCGACTGGAAGACCATGAAGACCATCACGGTCAACATGGAGGAGTTTGCCTACGACAACGATCAGCTCGTATTCAACGCCGGGCAACCCTACCGTCTCATCCTGAAAAACGCGGGCGAGAAGAAACACTACTTCACGGCACCCGAATTCTATCGTGCCGTCGCTTGGCGCAAGGTGCAGTCGAACCGGGACGGCGAGATCAAGGCACCCTACTTCGATGCCATCGAACTGATGGTCGGCGGCGAACTGGAACTCTATTTTGTGCCGGTCAACAAAGGCGATTTCGAGGTGTTCTGCACCATTGATGACCACCGTGACCAGGGTATGGAAGGGCGCCTCATCATTCAGTAGTGGCCGCTGTCCGGTCCCCGCTCGAGGTAACTCTGGGGATACGGCTTCGAACCGGCGCGAACTCATCACCCATGCTGCGCGCTATCGTACAGCGCTCCGTGAGTGATCGATTGACGCTAAAGGCACCCTCCCCCGGAACGAGCGCCATAGCGCCCTAATCCGTCACTGGAACCGGCAATTAACTAATTCCCCGGCGAAGATTTCCATCTGCCTGGCGCTGCAATCTAGCGCACAGCCTTAGCGTGTAGCGCCAAATTCAATCAGGCGCAGTCAGCTGTTTGGCCTGGACAACAAATCACCGGACCACGTCCGAGCTGGGCCGTGGTGTACCTATTCCAGGCAGTCCATCCGCCGGGGGACAGACCATCGGCTGTCCCCTGCGGTGGTATTCAGGTGGCAGCGCCCAGGAAGGTGAATCCCGCATCCTCAACTGCCTGACGGACGACCGACTCCTCGGCAGCAGGCTGCACGCTGACCTTTTTGGTGGCCAGATCCACTTCAACAGTCGCCTGTGGCACCACAGCCTGAATCGCCCTGGTAACCGACGCCGCACAGCCACCGCAGGTCATACCATCCACAACAAAATCCACCATTTTCATCTCCTCGGATTGCAATTTACTTCAGTCCCC
>JBNLBB010000078.1:0-12164 GCA_050302415.1 Gammaproteobacteria bacterium
GCGTCCTTGAGCTCCATGTCGAGGTCCACGGCGAGCGCGGCCAATGACTTGCGGCCATCGATTGCCGATAACAGGCGCAGTGAATCGCGGTCTGTTTCTATACTCTCTGACAGGGTCTGCTTCTGTGTCTTCTTGAAGACCAGTCCCGCTACTTCGTTCAGCTTCATGCCGCACACCTGCCGGTGTGCCAGCACCCATGATTGCCTAACGCGCAATGGTCTTGGGTTTGGGGCCGCAATAAGTGAGTGCAATCAGTTCCAAAAACACTCCAGCCAGTCTTTAAACCGACAGTCATATCATCCTTCTCCCTCTCATCGCCGAACAGACCTCCAGGCCTGTCGCCGAAAACCACGGTGCTTATTGTTGTCTGTATGAGGCGTCTATGCCCCGCGTAATTTTTCCACAAGCATTGTTACGGTGTGTTGGTTGGATTCAGAACCGCTTCCCTGCTGTGACTGCATTTATCTTAACCACATTTCATGAGCCGAGTCGACAACCCAGTTCCGGTATCGGTTGAATCCTAAGGATTTTTAGGGTGTCACTCTGTGAACCGAAAACCCGATTGAGCGGCCCGCGAACGGGTTCAGCTGGGGGGTGTCCGTTCGACCCACTGATCCAGTTCCCGGGCGTGTCCCTGTTCCTCATCGGCAAATTCGGCGGCCAGATCCCGGGTGGCCAGATCGCTGTCGGAGCGGGCGACCGCCTGGTAGTACTCCATGGCGCGCACTTCGTTGGTGCGGGCATATTGCAGTGCGTCAAAGGGTTTCATGGTGGGGTCGAATCCATCCTCATCACCCACTTCGGGCGGGTAGATCCAGCGAAAATCCTGGTGGCGGAGGGTCGGTACCTCAATGGCAGAGGTGCGTTGCTGGATCGAGTCTCGGTGCATGATAGAAAAACGGTGCATGTCCCGAAAGAGGCTCGCAACATCCGCCTTGCCATGCGACTCCATCATGTCGGCAAGCTCCAGATAACGTTCTGCAGCCTCATTTTCCATTGCCAGGGCGTGCGCGAGGAATTCGGGTAGCGTATGGCTCATGCAGGAGCTCCAGTTTATGGCGGTACCGACGGATATAGCACACCGTCAAGCACGGTGTTAAGCCTAAAACAAAATAAAACAGGCGCCGCGTGGGCGCCTGAGTGGTCCGTTTTCCCGCGGCGTCAGTGGTGATGGGCAGGGTTTGCCCGACTCTTTGCGTCGCCGTGCCTCAATTTGCCGAGCGTGTAGTAGACCGGGCAAAATCCGGTGAATGCACTCTGGATCAACAGGACGCCAACCACGCCGGGAAGCAGTAGCCAATAGATATGGTGGTAGATGCCGAGCAGCGTCCCGGCCAGCACCAGGATGCCCACAATGCCGTCATGAATTCTGGTATCACTGATCATCGTTTCAACCCCTTCTGAAGCTGAGCTTCGAGATATGAACGCCTTTAAAGAGATAGCGGAGGAAGAGAAAAGTTCGAGGGTTGACCAATTCCGGTCAAGCTGACCTTGAATGGGTTGGCTACCGGCGGTAGAGGCGCAAACTCAGACAGGCGAGGTCCCTGTCCCATGGCAGATCGCTGCGCTAGCGAGGCTTGAATCCGTTGATCGCGGTAGATGTCTGGATGCCGATAAACTAATCCACTAGGGGAGCGGAACGAATGGCCTACGACGAAGGGTTGGCTGAGCGGATAAGAAATTGTCTTGACCGACAAGCGGGAGTTACCGAACGGCGGATGTTTGGTGGCCTGGCATTCATGGTGCAGGGGCACATGTGCGTCGGTGTAAGCAAAGAGCACTTGATGGTGCGGGTGGGCGCCGAGGCGTACCACCAGGCGCTGGCGGAGCCGCATGCCCGGAAAATGGACTTCACCGGCAAGCCGCTGACCGGTTTTGTGTTTGTCGATCCGCCCGGATACGCCGAAGACCGGGACCTGACGGCGTGGGTGGCGCGCGCTCTGGAGTATGTCCGCTCTCTGCCACCCAAATAGCCGCCCTACTCCACGCCGGCGTAGAGCGTGTCCTCTCTCCGCTGAACCAGGATCTGGGTAGTCAGCGCGAGAGCACAGAGCAGGGCAACCGGCAGCACCGCCAAATTCATTCCCGACCAGCCGATGGTACGCAGCAACCCGCCCGCCGCCAGGGTTGCGGCACTCACACAGGTGAATACCAGAAAATCATTGAGCGCCTGGGCCTGATTTTTCTCCGACTCCCGATAGCATTGGGTGAGCAGCGTCGTGGCGCCGACGAAAAGAAAATTCCAGCTGATTCCAAGCAGGAACAGGGCCACCCAAAAGTGCCAGAAACCCTCACCCAGCAGATTGACCGCCACGGTCGCGAAGAGCAGCACGCAACCGCTGAACATCACCTGCAGCGTGCCGAAGCGCTCGATCAGGTGCCCGGTGAAAAAAGAGGGGGCGAACATGGCCAGGACATGCCACTGGATGACGATGGCGGTGTCACCAAAATCGAAGTGGCGGTGGCCCATCGCCAAAGGGGTCGCGCTCATGAGGAATGCCATGGCGGCGTAGCCGACCACGCCGCAAAACACGGCGAGCGTGTACCGGGGCTGCCTGGCGATCAGCCAAAGCGGTCTCGCCGCGACCTGGTGCGGGCCGGTAGCGGTGACCGCGATTTTCAGTCCGGACAGGGCGATCAAGGAGGCGATATACAGCGCATTGAGCAGGGCGTACGATCCGGCAAACCGGGCCCCGGCCACCCACTCCCGCGACCAGTTGGCCAGATTGGGCCCCAGGAACGCAGCAATGACCGCACCGGCCATCACGTAGGAGATGGCCCGGGCGCGGTGCGAATCGCCGACGCACTCGGCCGCCGCGAAGCGGTAATAGACGGCAAAGCCGCCGAAGCTGCCCAGCAGCATGGCGCCCAGGCAGAAGAGGCTGAATTCGCCCAGTACGATCGCCCAGGTGGCCAGGCAGGCGCCGGCCATGCCGATTCCGCAGCCGACCAGGAATCCGTGGCGTCGGCCAATGTGCCGCATCAGCATCGCCGCAGGCACCGTGGTCAGCATGGTGGCGAGGAACTGCAGCGCGAGCGGCAGTGTGGCCCAGGCTTCATTGGGCGCCAGCGCGGCGCCCACCAATGCGGAAGTGGCAACCAGCAGGGAGTTTCCCGACATCAGCATCGCCTGGCAAAAAGCCAGGATGGCGACGTTGCGGATTGCAGGTCGGGACAATGACGACATCAGGATGACCGTGGCGGGAAAGGGCTTCATATTACCGTATGGCAGGGTGGTCGAATATGCGCATAATGTGCTGCGCACCGGGGCGGTGACCGGGAGGGGAAAATGGGTGTGTTGCGGGGACCGATCGGGCGGGTGGCACTGCCTCTGCTGACGATTGTGTTTGCAGCTGTTGTCGCCCTATATCGCTATGAAAGCGAGGGTACGCGGACCCAGATCGAAACCCTGTGCCGGTGGTTTGAAGAGCAATTGCCCAGTCTGGACACCCTGCGGGCGGAGGCCGGACGCCAGGGGCTGGTGGTCTCAGGCTCGGAAGCGAGCGGTCGCTTTCTGCTGCGCAGCCTGCGCCCGGCGGACAACTACGTCTGCGAAATCACGGTCAGTGACAAGGGGTTGGCCCGCGGCGGTATCGAGCGGGTGCGGTTTCATCAGCGCGCCCCATGACAGCGTGGCAGGCAGACACAGGAGCGTGCCTTGAATTTTCCCGCCCGACTCTATCTGGCAGTGGCCGTGGTGCTGTGGGGTACCTCGTTTGCCTCGACCAAGGCGGCGCTTGACTACTTTCCACCCGTCACCCTTATCTGGCTGAGAATGGTGGTGGCCTCCGTCGTGGTATTGCTCTGTTGGCGCACCGTTCCACGCACCCCCTATCTGCGCGGGGACTGGAAGCAGTTGGGTCTTTTGGTGCTGCTCGAACCCTGCCTCTATTTTCTGTTCGAGGCATATGCGCTGCGCTATACCACGTCCGGCCAGGCCGGGGTGATCTCCTCCCTGGTACCGTTGCTGGTGGTGGCGGCCGCCTGGATTGTGCTGCGCGAACGGGTTACCACCCGTATGGTGACCGGCCTCCTGGTCTCGTTGGCGGGTGTGGTGGTGTTGTCGCTCACCGGCGAGAGTGACGGGCAGGCGTCTGCGCCGCTCCTCGGCAATTTTCTGGAGCTGGCTGCCATGGTGTGTGCCGCCGGCTACATCATCACCTTGAAACGCCTGACGGAACGGTACCATCCCTGGTTTCTTACCGCGCTGCAGAGTTTTGCCGGCGCGCTTTTTTTTCTTCCGGGTCTTTTCCAGATGCCGGCGGCTGCGTGGTCCGGAGTGGATCCAGCCGGATGGCTGCACGTTGCCTATCTTGGGACCCTGGTGTCCCTGGCGGCATTCGGTTGTTACAGCATGGGGGTGCAGCGGGTTGCGGCGTCCACCGCCGCGATCTACATCAACCTGATTCCGGTGATCGCCGTGCTTACGGGTTGGTGGCTGCTGGGGGAACGGCTCGGTCTGGTGCAGTGGTGTGCGGCGGCGGCGATTCTGTGCGGAGTGGCCTACGGACAGAGTCGACGGGTGGCCGGCTCCGTGGCATCTGAAGTGGCCTGAGGCTAGGTTTTCGGATCGTCGTCGTCCAGGCTGAAATCGGGGTAGAGCCGATGGGCGCAGTCAGGGCAGATGCCATGGCTGAGCCTGGCCTGTGAATGGCGCTGCAGGTAATCTTCCAACTGGTTCCAGTATCCGTGGTCGTCGCGGATTTTTTTGCACGACGAGCAGATGGGGATCAGACCGCTCAGGGTCTTCACCTGACTCAGGGCGTCGCGCAGCTGAACAATGAGCTCCTCCTTCTCCGATTCAATCCGCCGCCGTTCCGAGATCTCCTGCTGCAGGCGCCACTGTTCGGCCAGCAGGCGCTTGCGCTCCAGCTCGATCCCGATCCGATAGTGGTGGCGGAAATACTCAAACCAATAAGCGATGGCGCAGACAACGACATAGACCGTCAGGTAGCGAATCTGATACTCGCCGGAAAAGCGGTAGCCGGGGTCCACCGGCAACAGTTGCAGGAAGTACATCACCTGCAGCAGGAACAGGCCGAGGGACCAGGCAATCCCTTCCCGGCGTCCCAATAGGAAAACGGTGATGAGTGGGAAGGTGAAGGACCAGAGAATTCGCGACCCGTCCGGACCGCCAAGGACGGTGGTATAGATCAGCAGGATGCCGAACAGCGCGGCGTTTAGCCGGTAGACCAGCATACTGTAGCGGGCTTGCGCCAACTGGTACCAGCCGATCAGCAGGCCAAGCGCACAAATGGCGAGGGTAAGGGCCACCAGCCACTGGTCCTGGGCCACGGCATAGGCGCCATAGGCAAGAAATGCCGGAATGCCAAGCAGCAGAAAGACCGTATATTGCTGTAGGCGATTGAGCTCTTCCGACTCCTGGAAATCCGTGGGACGTTGCAGCGGCAACAGGTCGCGGAGCTTGCGCTTCAGAATTGGCATGTGGTCTTCACTCCCGCCCTCAAACCGGGTGCGATGGTGTCGTGTCCGTAGCCAATCCGTGGGCGGGTGCGTCACATTGTTGGGATTATTGGAAACCGCCGTGGGCGGCGGATATCGCCTACAGTGATCCCAGTATATGAAAATAAGCCACCTTAAATATGTGACATTTTCACGCACCGGTGTGCGCATCGTGCGGGCCGCTTCGCTCACTGAGTCAACTGTGATCTGCGTCCAGTACCGGTGGGTGAAGGGGGTTACACTGTGCGCCGCGTGGTGGTGGGTTTCCGATGGGCGGTCCGCGTCCGCGATGGGTTCATTCCAGAACAGACCAGGGTGGAGATGTTTAAGAATTTCGGCAAGTGGTTCAGATCCGGGCGGCGGCAGGAGCGCCGCTGGCATTCGGCACGGGTGACCGGCATGCATCAGCGCAGTGGCATTCTGCAGTCGCGGCGTGCCGGCCTGCGCCGCTGGCTCTTTGCGCCATGGGAGAAAATCCGGCTCGGGTTGTGGCGATGCGGTCGGGCGGTACTGGGATTTTCCACCAACCTGCGCGATGCGGTGGTGTTGCGGCGCAAATCGCGTCCGTCAGGGGAGGAGTGTGCGGTCTGTCAGCGCATACGCGGCGCCGGTGCCGGCCTGCTGCGCTGGATTCTGAACGAACGCGACCGCCTGGTGTTGCGTCACGCCACCGGCAAATCCGATGTGGTCTATCAATTTGAGCCACGCGACTATCGCGGTTCACGCCGTCGTCGCTACCTAGTGCATCTGCCGCCCAAGTACCAGAGTCGGGGCGAACTCCCGCTGGTCATGGTGTTGCACGGCTGCCGCCAGACAGAAGCCGATATCCGCCGGATTTCCGACTTTGACGCGGTGGCCGACCGCGAGGGGTTCATCGTGGTTTACCCCTACGTCACCAGCTACTCGGGCATGCGCAACCGCAACTGCTGGGGCTGGTGGTTCCGGGATGAAATCCAGCCGGGCAGCGGCGAGGTGGAGGATCTGTGGCAGATCATTCGTGAAGTATGCGACCGCTACCGGGTCGACCAGCGCCGGATCCATGTGACCGGCCTCAGCTCCGGGGGCGGCATGGCGGTGGCCATGATGGTGGCGCATGCCAACCGCATCGCGTCGGGTGCGGTGGTAGCCGGCGTCCCCTACGGAGAAACCGCGCGAGCGGTGGGCATGATGCGGTTCAATAGGGGCTCGTTTCGGCCGGTGTCCCAGATCGCCCATGGCATGGAGCGTACCATGGGTCGGCGCAAGCGGGCGGTGCCCATCTTTATCGTGCATTCCCATGACGACGCCACGGTCAACATTCAGGCTGCCCACAATATCCGCGACAGCTGGGGTGCCTGCTTCCACGTGGGCACCGAGAATCCCATGAGCCTGCGCATGGGTATCGTCGGCAAGACACCGTGGGAGCACAAAAAGTACCGGGATGTCGGGCGCCGGACGCTGATCGAAACCCTGTATCTCTGGGGGGTCGGACACGGCTGGTATGGCGGCAAACCCGGCCACTACAGCTACACGGAAGCGCCGGACATCTCCTCGCGGATATGGGCATTCTTCCGGGACCACACCCACGAAGCCCTACTGATGCGGGGCAGCGTCGTTCAATTCAACGCGTCGCGGGGCCATGGCCGCAAAAGTGCCTGATGCTGGTCGCGCGGAACTTCAGGAGCTAAAGTGACCGCTCCAGTCCGAGCCCCCTGATAGCGGCATGTCGCGGAATTTCACCCTCCTGCTCACTCTTTTTCTGGCGGCGGCGCCACGGATATCGTCAGCCCACGACGGTGATGCCGGGCACGCCGTGCTGACGGCGCCACCGCTGTTCGAAGCGGTCGGCGGACCGGCCCCTGAATTCGATTGGATAACGGCGGAAGGCATACCGGTTTCGCGTTCGGATTTCCTGGGCCGGACCGTCGTGCTCAACTTCGTTTACCTGCGCTGCAACGATGTCTGTATCGATCACAGTCGCTATATTGCCTCGCTGCAGGCCGTGGTGGCCCGATCAGAGGTGGCGGGGAGCGTGGCCTTCGTCTCGGTGGTCACGGATACGGAGGATCCCGCGGAGACGCTCGAGCTGATGGCGGGCTACGGTGCACGTCACGGACTGCAGCCGGCAAGCTGGCGGTTGCTGCGGGCCGCAGGCGACGAGACCGGGATTGGTCAGGCGGCGCGGCTGGGTCAGGTGATCATTCCGACGGGCGCCGGCGCGCAACTTCATCCGCTGGTGAGCTACGTGATCGATCCGCTGGGCAATCTTGCCGGCCGGCTGCATGGTATCGGCATGCCTTCTGATTCAGTCGCGGCGCTGCTGGAACATCTGGCGCAGGAAGGCAGTCTGGTGACGCGTGAGGCGCCGCCCGAGGGCGGTGTGAACTGGTGGTGGGTATTGGCCGGCAGTCTTGCGCTTGCCATGCTGGCCACGACCGGCCTGATCCGGCTGGCAGTCACCAGCCGGAAGTAGGCCATCTGTGCCGTCAGATTGGCGGCCAGCGAGCCCGGTGCCGGTGTTGACCGATTCCGCCGAAGCGCTGATCGATTTCACCACGTCCGCCAGCCGGGTCCGGGTTGAGGTGGGTGATGGCTGCACAATGTAGTCGCCAGCGGCGCTGGTGCAGGGAGGCTTTTGCCAACCTGGGAGGAAAGGTGGCACTCTGTGGGTTCACCCACTGCCGAGGATGAAACTCGTGCTGCCCGCTGCCCGAACCACTATCGCCACCTGCCTTCTGGGATTCGCCGGCTGGGCCGGAGCTGCCTCCCTGCAGCCTCACGAAGTCTGCGAGGCGCTCATTTCACCGGCCGGTTTCGACAACCGGTTTGCCGTGCTGCGGGCCATGACCAAACTGCTCGCCTGCAACCTGTCCGGTGAGCTGCCGGACGAGCGGGTGGAGCTGGCCATGAAGCAACGGCTCAAACTCTTTTCGGACAACTGTTTCGACGATCAGGAGCAGGCCTACCTGCGTTCCGTGTTTCAGCGTGCCGTGGTGCAGGAGATGGGCCGGGTGAAGGGCGAACGCTGTGAGGAAGCCCTGGTTCAGGTGGAGGCCATGCCCCTGCCGGACAACGAATCCCGATGAGGTGACTGCCAGGCATGTTCGCAAACCAGTCAAGGGCAACCCTTACCGACCTATACCAGCTCACCATGATCCAGTCCTACTGGGAGCGCGGTACCACGGACAGCGCGGTGTTCGAGTTTTCGGTGCGTCGGCTGCCGCCCCAGCGCAGCTTTCTGCTCTTTGCGGGACTACAGCAGGCGCTCGAACAGCTGCAACAACTGTCCTTTGATGTGCGCGGACTGGAGTGGCTCCAGAACACCGGTCGGTTTTCCCGCGATTTCATCGACTGGCTCGCGGCCTTCCGGTTTACGGGCGAGGTGCATGCCATGGCCGAGGGGACGCCGCTGTTTGCCGGAGAACCGGCGCTGCGCGTGACCGCCCCGCTGCCGGAGGCGCAACTGGTGGAGAGTCAGTTGGTCAACCTGCTGCAGTTCCAGACCCTGGTGGCCACCAAGGCACTGCGCTGTTGCCTGGCTGCCGGCGGGCGGGAACTGTTCGATTTCGGCATGCGCCGGGCGCACTCCCTGGAGGCGGCACTGCTGGCCGCGCGGGCCTGTTATCTGGCTGGCTTTGCGGGTACGTCGCTGGTCGCCGCAGGCGAGGCCTGGAACATGCCGGTCGTCGGCACCATGGCCCACTCCTATATCCAGGCGTTGCGCGATGAGCTGACCGCGTTTCGGGCCTATGCCGCGTCGCAATCGGATCATGTGGTTCTGCTGGTCGATACCTACGACGTGGAGACCGGGATCGACTACGCCATCAGCGTGGGGCGGGAACTGGCCCTGCGCCACAAGCAGCTGAAGGGCATACGTATCGACAGTGGCGACCTGGTCGCGCTGTCGAAAATGGCGCGGCAGAAACTGACGGGCGCCGGTCTGGGGGATACCCGGATCCTGCTCAGCGGCGGGTTGGATGAGTACGCCATCGCACGGATCGTGGCGGAGGGTGCCGAGGCGGACGGATTCGGGGTGGGAACCAGCGTGGTGACCTCCGCCGATGTCCCCTATCTGGAATGCATCTACAAATTGCAGGCCTACGCCGGGAAACCCACCTGCAAGCGGTCGTCCGGCAAGGAGACCATGCCCGGTGTCCGGCAGGTATACCGGCAGTGGGATGGGCAGGGGTACCTTGAACGCGACATTGTGACCTGCGCTGACGAGCTCGCCGCAGGCGAGCCGCTGTTGGAATTGGTGATGGTGTCCGGTCAGATACTTGAGGGCCAGCCGGACTTGGAGACAGTGCGGTCACGGGTGGCGACGGTGAAGGAGACCCTTGGACCGGCACTGACGTCACTGACCGAGGCCGGGCAGGCGGCGTACCCGGTGGAACAGAGTGAGCGGCTGCGCGGTCTGGCGGCTGAGGTGATCCAGGGTGTCTCGCGGGTGGCGCCTGCGGCCAGAGAATGGTTTTGAAATGCGAATTGGGGAGCAATCATGAATCGACTCAGTGATACCCGTGCCTGCGTGTTTGACGCCTACGGGACCCTGTTCGACGTCCACTCCGCCATCGGGCGCTATCGCGCGCGGATCGGGTCCGAAGCCGATGCACTGTCGGCCCTGTGGCGCCAGAAACAGCTCGAATATTCATGGCTGCGCTCCCTCATGGGGGACTATATCCCATTCTGGCAGATCACCCAGGATGCCCTCGATTATGCGCTGCACCGCTTCGGCCTGGACGACGGTGAACTGCGGGACAGCCTCGTCAATGCCTACCTGGAATTGCAGGCCTACCCGGAAGTCGATGGTGTCCTGCGTGAACTGCGTCAGCAGGGCCGGCGACTGGCCATCCTGTCGAACGGTTCGCCGGAAATGCTTGAAGCGGCGGTCAACGGTGCGCAGATGGGGCCGCACCTGGAAGCCGTGCTCTCCGTCGACGAACTGCGCATTTTCAAACCCGACCCCCGGGTCTACCAGCTTGCCTGTGACCGCCTTGGGCTTGATCCCCACCAGATCGTGTTTCTCAGCTCCAATGCCTGGGACGCCGCGGGCGCGGCCAGCTTCGGGTTCCGGGTGGTCTGGATCAATCGGTTTGCCCAGCCGTGGGAGTACCTGCCGGGCGCGCCGGAGGCAGAAATCCGTACCCTTGATGAGTTGCCTCCGCTGTTGGAATGAGGACCTGTTCCATCACCCGCGAGACCAGATGGTTTGGAAAAGATTAATTAAAACAATGCCTATCAAACCATTAATAAATCTGAATATTCTATCTGCCATGGCCGACCGGACTTCGTCACCGTGAATGAAAAACCCCGGCTTTCTGGGCCGGGATTTTTTGTTTCCGTGATGGCGGCAGGCGCGCCCGTGGCCTTACTCTTTGGGCGGCAGACCGGTGGCCGGATCGATGGTGCAGGTGTCCTGGGCGAGTTGGTCGGCCATGCTCTGCTCGATGCGCAGGCTGTTCTCCTGGGCAAAACAGACCACCATTTCATAGAGGGTCGCGTTGGTCTCTTTGAGCTTGAGGTCCACCCGCAGGCACTTGGTGCCATCGATGGTGGTGGCCCGCAGCTCCTTGGCATAGCGCAGACGCCGATCCGGACCGTACTCGGCGCCCAGGGCGGCCAGACGGTCGGTCCAGTCGCTGGGGC
Source organism: Gammaproteobacteria bacterium (assembly GCA_050302415.1). Classification (GTDB taxonomy): domain Bacteria; phylum Pseudomonadota; class Gammaproteobacteria; order JBNLBB01; family JBNLBB01; genus JBNLBB01. Next base: position 11,089 of record JBNLBB010000078.1, read on the forward strand.
GAAAGGTCCGGCCATCCTCCTTGACCCCCTTGATGATGACGTACTGCGGATCGCTCTCGCTGGCGTTCGTTGTCTCCTTGGGTGCCTGATCGTTCGGTTCTGCCGTCATGGGGTGCATGGTTTTCGGGTGTGATTCGTGGGATTGAGGTTAGCCGATAAGCGATGCCGATTCTACCCCAAAAATTACTGATAGGACCACACCGGGGGGCCTGAGTAAGTACTTACAGTTGCTTGAACGTTTCAATCATCAGCTGAAAGGCATCACGGCAGGCTGTGTCCCCGGCTGGGCAACGGAGTCGGATGGTCAGCTCCTCGCGGAATTTTTCCGTGGAGGGATAGAGTCCCACCCGCGCTTGGGGATGGTTGCGGCTAAAGGCCTCGACGGTCGACGCGACCGCACCCTCCATCAGGGGGAGTACCACGTCTTCGGTGTGCCAGACGATGGGCGTCAACGGAAACAGTGCGTCGAGCAGTGACTCCAGCATGGGCTGCAGCATGTTCGGGAAGCCGGGAAAGGCGTAGACCCCGTCGCAGTGGAAGCCCGGCGCCCCGAGCGGATTGGCAATCAACCGGCAGCCTCGCGGCAGGGTGGCCATCCGGCGCCGCTGTGGCGTGTACTGGTCGCCGTAGCGGTTGCCCAGAATGGCGTCGCATTCGGGATGGATTTCCAGCGGGCGCTGCAGCGCGGCCGCGATGCCGTCGCGGGTCAGGTCGTCATGGGTACCGCCGATACCGCCGGAGACGAGAATCGGATCGCATCCCTCCTGGCGCAACCATTGGATGGCGAGGGCGATTGTCTCTATCTGGTCCGGCGCACTTATGGCGTAGCGGGCCGTATAGCCGCGTGCCTGCAGGGTGGCGAGCAACCAGGTCTGGTTTCCATTGGATCGCTCACCGAAGATCAGTTCGTCTCCGACCGTCAGCACGGCGGGTGAGGGTGTGGACATGGCGCGGCTCCTTGGGTGATTCTGCCCGTCGAGTATAATCGCGCGCTTTGCCAGTACGCTGGCCGATGCTGCCGGAGACACCGGGTGGAATTCGATTTGCAGGCTTTTATCGATCAGGAGATTCCCATC
>JBNLBB010000079.1:0-12044 GCA_050302415.1 Gammaproteobacteria bacterium
GGGCGGCTGCGCTGCAATTGTTCGATGACTCTCATGCGTGCCAGAAGGTTGGCCTTGTTTTTTGCGAGTTCGCGAATTTCTGCGATTTCTTTGTCTACTTGTTTGATCTCTGCCTCAATGCGGACGTTTCTGCTTTTCTGGTTTGTGATCAATCCTTCAATATGCTGGTGCACGAGAAAGATTACACCGAGCATTACCACCGCGGCGCCGGCTAACGTTGTTACAAATTCGCGCTGTCTGCGCTGCCGCAGTTCCTCACGCCATGGCAGTAAGTTAATCTTTGCCATATCAGTCAAAGCTCCTGAGTGCCAGCCCGCAGGCAATCATCATTGCCGGGGCGTCGTTGCTCAAACTCTGTGCCCTGACTTTCGAAGATAGCGCCATATTGGCAAACGGATTCGCAATGGTGGTTGGTACGCCGGTTTTGTGCTCGATGAGCTCATCCACATCAGCTATGGAACCGCTACCTCCAGCCAGCACGATATGGTCGACGTCATTAAAGTGGCTGGAGGAATAGAAAAACTGCAGGGATCGGTTGACCTGCTGGGCCATGGATTCCTTGAAAGGGTCGAGCACTTCCGGAATGTAGTTGTCCGGCAGCCCACCCTGTTTCTTGGCCAACCCGGCTTCTTCGTAGGAGAGGCCGTACCGGCGCTGTATCTCTTCGGTCAGCTGTTTGCCTCCGAACACCTGTTCGCGGGTATAAATGCTTTTCAGGTTGTGGAGAACGTTCAGGGTGGTCATGGTGGCGCCGACGTCCACCACGGCGATGGTCAGGTCCTTACCGTGGTTGGGCATCTGTGTGGCGATCAGGCGGCAGGCGTTTTCCATTGCAAACGCCTCGACATCCACAATCGATGCCTTGAGACCGCCGAGTTCTACAGCAGCCACACGGGTTTCGACGTTTTCACTGCGTGAGGCCGCGAGAAGTACGTCTACCTGCTCGCTGTTTTTTTCATTGGGTCCGATAACTTCGAAATCGAGGTTGATTTCGTCCAGTGGGTAGGGGATGTACTGGTCGGCCTCGGCTTTGATCTGCTCTTCCATGTCGCGATCGGACAGGCCAGCCTGAAGTGTGATGGTTTTGGTGATAACGGCAGATCCGGCGACCGCCACTGCGGCACCTTTGGTTCCGGTCCGTGCGCGGCCGACGGCGCGCTTGACCGCCTCGCCTACAGCGTCAACATTGGATATGCTCTTTTCCACGACCGAATTGGACGGCAGCGGTTCCACAGCATAGCTTTCGACGCGATATTGATTCCCGTTTTTGCTCAGTTCCAGTAGCTTGACGGCGGTGGTGCTGATGTCCAGGCCGACCAGCGAGGACGAGCTACGTCCAAACAATCCCACGATTTTTGCCCTATTCTCAGCAGGTTGAAGCTGGTTATTTTTCCGTCACATTAATTCGTTGGGTTAAATATATAGCACAAAAGGGAAAAAGAAAATACAGATGCTCTGGCGAGGTGCGCTGGATATACTCGCACACTCAATACTTTATACCTCTCCTATACTGATGCAACCTAAGAACATTGTCGCAAAACTCGCTGTAGGTGCAGTTTTTGTTGGACTGCTGGCGGCACTCTCCGGGTTTGTGGCTATCCGCTACTTTGTCCTGCCGGATCTTCCGTCGGTGGACAGCCTCAAGGAGGTCCAGTTTCAGGTGCCCTTAAGGATTTATACCCGGACGGGGGAACTGATTGCGGAATTCGGGGAGAAGAAGCGGACGCCAGTGGAATATGTGCAAATTCCCGAGCAAATGATTCAGGCTTTCCTGGCTGCCGAGGATGACCGGTTTTTCGAACATCCTGGTGTGGATTACCAGGGATTGCTGCGTGCCGCGCTGGAGCTGCTCAAAACCGGAGAAAAGCGCCAGGGTGGAAGTACCATTACCATGCAGGTGGCGCGCAATTTTTTTCTGTCCAACGAAAAGACCTATTTCCGCAAGCTCAGTGAAATCCTGCTCGCCCTGAAGATCGAGCAGGAGCTCTCAAAAGAAGAGATTCTGGCGCTCTACCTCAACAAGATCTATCTGGGTCATCGTGCCTACGGGGTGGTTGCCGCCGCTCAGGTCTACTACGGGAAGAGCCTGGACGAGCTGACTTCAGCGGAAATTGCGATGATCGCAGGCCTGCCCAAGGCACCTTCGCGATACAACCCGATCACCAATCCCGAGAGGGCGACCACCCGCAGGGATTATGTGCTGGGTCGCATGCGGACCCTTGGGTACATCGACGATCTGGTCTATCAGGATGCGGTTGCCCAGGTGGACCAGTCCCGACTGCAGGCGACGGTGATGGCGACGGAAGCCCCTTATGTCGCGGAAATGGCCCGGGCTGAGGTTTATGAGCGCTTTGGCGAAGCCGCTTACGAGTCAGGCTATAGTGTGGTTACGACCCTGGACGGCGCCGACCAGCGGGCCGCCAACAGGGCGTTGCGCAAGGCGCTGCTGGATTACGATGTGCGCCATGGATATCGGGGGCCCGAAAGTAACGTCGCGCTGGCCGGGTTGCCGACTCAGGAGGAATTGGAGGCCGCGCTCACTCGTTTTCGTCCGATTGGCGGTTTGTTGCCGGCGGTGGTGACCCTGGTGGGCGACGCGGAGGTTGGGGTATACGTCCAGGAAGCGGGTGACGCGGTAATCGATTGGCCCGGGCTGGAGTGGGCCGCACCTTATATAGATGAAAAGCGGATTGGCGATAAACCCAAATCTGCGGCTGATGTGGTGCGGGTCGGCGATATTGTCCGTGTGGTCTTGCGGGACGATGGTGGGCTGCAGCTGTCGCAATTGCCCAATGTGGAAGGAGCCCTGGTTTCACTTTCCCCCAGTGATGGCTCGGTACTCGCCCTGGTGGGTGGCTTCGAATTCAATCGAAGCAAGTTCAATCGGGCAGTTCAGGGCGAGCGCCAACCCGGCTCCAATTTCAAGCCGTTCATCTATTCCGCCGCGCTCAGCAAAGGCTACACCCCCGCATCGGTATTGAACGATGCCCCTGTGGTCTTTGATGACCCGGGTTTGGAAGATACCTGGCGGCCCGAGAATTACAGTGGCAAATTCTTCGGTCCGACCCGACTGCGCAAAGCATTGGTACAGTCGCGCAACCTGGTATCCATCCGGCTGTTGCGCTCCATAGGTGTGCCCTACGCCCTGGATCATGTCGCCCGTTACGGCTTTGATCCGTCCTCACTGCCGCATGACCTATCCCTGGCGCTTGGCAGTGGTGTGGTTACGCCGCTGCAGCTGGTCTCCGGGTACGCGGTGATCGCCAACGGCGGTTACCTGGTCGAGCCCTATTTCATCGATCGAATCGAGGACAGCAACGGCAGGGTGGTATACGCGGCGGATCCACTGGTGGTCTGCGACAAATGTCCAGACCAGGCTCTGGAGGAGTCTGCGGATGCGGCGGAGCCCGTTGTCCGGTTCGAATCGCGCGTGGCTCCCCGAAATCTGGACGTGCGCGACAACTATTTGCTGGTCAGCATGATGCGAGAGGTCATCACCTCCGGCACCGGGCGTAGGGCGCGCAGCCTGAAGCGCAACGATATCGCCGGCAAAACCGGCACGACCAACGATCAAAAGGATGCCTGGTTTTCCGGATTCAACCGCGATGTGGTCACCACGGTGTGGGTAGGTTTCGACCAGGTAAGATCATTGGGCGCGGCGGAGACCGGTTCACGCGCCGCGCTGCCCATGTGGATTGACTACATGGCGGAGGCGCTACGCAATAGTCCGGACGTGCCCCTGCCGGAGCCCCCGGGGATGGTCACCGCCCGAATCGATCCGGAGACGGGGCTGTTGGCCAGAGCGGGCAATCCCGACGCCGAGTTCGAAATTTTTCGTTCCGACAACCTGCCCGCTGCCGAAGAAGAGGTGACCATTCCGGTGGATAACGGCGGTACCCGCACCGAAGGCAGAGAACCTCAGATGCAGCTGTTCTAGGGGCGCAGAGTGTCCCGAAACGACCAGCGGACCCGCCATCTGATTGCCGAAATGGCCGCGCGGCTGATCGCGGAACAGGGTGATACGGATCTGGCTGCCGCCAAGCGCAAGGCAGCCCACCGCCTCGGTGTGCCGCAGGAACGCAACTGGCCCAAGAATCAGGAAATAGAGCAGGCGCTGCGGGCTTATCAGTCGCTGTTTCATCAGGATGATCACCAGAATGTCCTCTATCAGCTGCGCTCCGAGGCAGTTCGCGCCATGGATTGGCTGGCAGAGTTCGACCCTCACCTCACTGGGCCCTTGTTGGAGGGTGCGGTCGGCAGGAGCCATCGCATCGAACTCCATATTTTTTCGGATACAGTGGAGGCGGTGGCTCTTTTTTTTCGGCAGCGTGGCATAGATGTGGAGAGTGGAAGCCGCCGCGTGCGGTTAACCGACGGAACCAAGGCCGACTATCCGGAATTTCGTTTTGTTGCCGGGGACACACCGTTTTCGATCACTGTGTTCCCGGTTGGCAGTCGCAGCCGGCCCCCGGCAGATGGCCATTCCGGCCGCGCAATCCGCCGGGTGCGTCGGGAGGCGGTGCTGGCGATGCTCGAATCCCCAGACACACATCCATAAAAAACCCCGGTATGGAACCGGGGTTTTTCATCTCACCGATTTGGGATCAACGCTTTTCTATCGGCTGATAGTCGCGTTTTGCGGGGCCTGTATAGAGCTGGCGCGGACGACCGATGCGCTGATGGGGGTCTTCCATCATCTCGTTCCAGTGGGCGATCCAACCGGCGGTACGGGCAATGGCAAACATCACCGTAAACATGGTGGTGGGAATCTTCAGGGCTTTGTAGATGATGCCCGTGTAGAAATCCACATTGGGGTAGAGCTTGCGTTCCACAAAGTACTCATCCTTGACGGCAACCTCCTCGAGGCGCAGGGCGAGTTCCAGCAGCGGATCGTTGGGATCGCCGAGTTTGTCCAGAACGTCGTGGCAGACTTCGCGAATGATCTTGGCTCGCGGATCGTAGTTCTTGTAGACGCGGTGACCGAAGCCCATGATCCGGAACGGGTCGTCTTTGTCCTTCGCCTTGGCCACATATTTGTCAATCTGGCTGGCGTTACCGATCTGCTGGAGCATCCGCAGCACGGCTTCGTTGGCGCCTCCATGTGCGGGGCCCCACAGGGAGGCGATGCCTGCGGCGATACAGGCAAATGGATTGGCGCCCGAGCTGCCGGCGAGACGGACCGTGGAGGTGCTGGCGTTCTGCTCGTGGTCGGCATGTAGGATGAACAGAATATCCATGGCCCGTTCGGCGATCGGATCCACCTCATACTCCTCGCACGGAACAGCAAACATCATGCGCAGAAAATTGGCAGCGTAGCTGAGGTCGTTGCGCGGATAGATGAACGGTTCGCCCTTGCTGTGCTTGTAGCAGGCAGCGCCAATGGTGGGCATCTTGGCGATCAGGCGATGTGCGGAGATCTCCCGGTCGCGCTCCTGATTGATATCGGTATGGTCATGGTAGAACGCGGACAACGAACCAACCACACCACACATCATGGCCATGGGGTGGGCATCGTGATGGAACCCATTGAAGAAATTCTTCAGGGTTTCATTGATCATGGTGTGGTGGGTAATGATGTTTTCGAATTTGCTCAGTTCATCCTTGGTGGGCAGGTTTCCGTAGTGCAGCAGATAGGCTACTTCGAGGAACGAGCTGCTCTCGGCCAACTGTTCGATGGGGTAGCCGCGGTAAAGCAGGGTGCCCTCATCACCGTCGATATAGGTGATTTTGCTTTCACAGCTGGCGGTGGCCATGAATCCCGGATCGAAGGTGAAGTATCCCGTGTTCTTATATAGGGAGGTGATATCGAACGTCGGAGCCCCATGGGTACCGTACATCAGCGGCAATTCCACGGATTTGCCGGACTGAGGATCGTTCAGGGTTACCTTGTCTTGTGCCATGTCGTCACTCCTCTAGCGTAGGGTGTCGTAGCCTTAGACCCCTGCCAGGTTGTCGAGGAGTCGTCGCGGCAATCGGGATACTCGCCCGGTTGCCCAGCCACTGAATTGAATTCGTATTCTGTCTGAACCGACAGGTTAATCGCGCCAGGGTGGGTCTATCCGACCGGCAATCCATTGACCCGGGCGCTTGGCCGAATATTTAGACCGGGACTTTATAGCTCAAAAACAAAAGTTATCCAAGCCCCAAGATAATTTATTGGCTATCGATCTATGGGGATCTGCACTGGCGACCAGTCAGGGAACTTTATATTTTATCTATTAATTCAAAATCTTGCGTATGCCTCACTTGGATGCGGTAATGCTCCCCTCGCTTGGTGAGCCATCCGCGAACGACCACCCGTCTGCCGATCCAGTCACGATTTGGTGGGTGAGGGAATTGATTGAGGTGATCGCGGCCAATCCAGATCCGCAGATTGCCCTCGAGAGATATCTCCATGCCCGGCGGTTGGGTGGACAGTGCGGAAATCATCCCGGCAACCCTTCGAAAACCGACATCCTCAGGACGCAGCCGTGAGCTCGCCCGGGGGCGGAAGTAGTCCGTTGACCAGACGCCCCGTGATGCCAGGCGTGCCCTGCGTTCTGCCTGCCCGTAGCAGGCCAGATAGGTGAGGTTGGGTGGAAAATGCACGGCGAAACCCATCCCCCGCTCCAACAGCAGGGCGCTGATGTTGGAGCCGTCCTCGGTGAAGAGATGGGCCAACAGACGCCCGTGCCGGTCTCTGTGTTCCACTCCGGGGACCATCTGCAGCCGGTTTTCCTGTTGCTCGACCAGGGTGCGCAATATCCTGCTGGCGGCCTCGGCCAGTGGCTCCTCGGGAGTCCCGTCATGCGCCCGTTCGGGGGTATTCACGCCAATCAGCCGGATGAATTCGCCATTGGTCAATTCGAGGGTATCGCCGTCCACGGTTCTGGCGATCTGCACCCTGGTGGGTTGGATTTGGGGTTGGCAGTGGTTATCCGCAGCAGCAGACACGCCCCAAAACGCAAAAAGGGCGCTTGCAACAAGCGCCCTTTTCAACCGAATCGGCAAAAATCTATTTTTTTGCGTACTTGCGGCGGAATTTGTCGACCCGGCCAGCCGTGTCAACGATCTTCTGCTTGCCGGTGTAGAACGGATGGCAGGCGGAGCAGACTTCGATATGCAGTTCACGACCTGCAGTGGAGCGGGTTGTGAAACTATTGCCGCAGCTGCAGGTGACCGTGACATCGGCGTAATCGGGATGGATGCCTTCTTTCATGGTCAGATCCTCTGGAAGAGCCTTTTTGGGCCCAGAATTTTCGAGCGCGCAATGGTACTCGCTTAACCGGGCCCGCGCAAGAGCGTCAATTCGGTGGAGGAATCAATCCTGCCCGCGGCGGCGGAAGGGTATGATCCGCGCCTCATGGGTGTTGGAGGATTCATTGCTGGGGAGGGTATCCAAACCGCCCTCCAGGCGCTGCAGCAGCCCGTTGTCCCCCAGCAATGATTCCCACATCAGATTGGATATTTTTATACAGGCAGCCATTGGATTGGCAGATCGCTGGCGGATAATATCCACCCGCCACTGCAATCCCTTGAGCCGTTCCCGGCATTGACGGGGTGCCTGGTTGATACAAGATTCGATGGCTTTCTGCCGTAGCGCTTCGAAGCGCTGCGGATCATTTTGGGCCAGGTGAACCCAATCGCTGAATTCACTGGATTGAAAGTGGGCCTGTGGCATCGCGCCGCCCCTCCGCGCCTAAACTCCCGGACAGAATACCACGCATGCGGCACAATCGGGTTCGATCCGCCGTGGCGGTTCCGGAACGCAGGACGGATGTCCTGGCAATAGATTTGGAGAATATGTGAGCAGCATTCCTGCAATTGGCTTTGTCAGTCTAGGTTGCCCCAAGGCACTGGTGGATTCTGAGCGAATACTCACTAACCTGCGGGCTGAGGGCTATCTTCTGACTCAGGACTACTTCGACGCCGATCTGGTGGTCATCAACACGTGTGGTTTTATCGATTCGGCCATCGAGGAGTCGCTGCAGACCATTGGCGAGGCAATGGTCGAGAACGGCCGGGTGATCGTGACCGGATGCCTGGGCGGTGACGAGCAGCGCCTGCGTGAAGAGTTTCCGGACCTGCTGGCGGTTACCGGCCCCCACGCCTACGAGGCTGTGATGCAGGCGGTTCACAATCATGTGCCGCCGCCGCATGAGCCCATGCACCAATTGATTCCGGCCGGTGGTCTCAAACTGACGCCCAGGCATTACGCCTATGTCAAAATTGCCGAAGGGTGCAACCACCGGTGCAGTTTCTGCATCATCCCGTCGCTGCGTGGTGATCTGGTGAGCCGGCCGGCCGGGGAGATTCTACGGGAAGCGGAGGCGCTGGTCTCCGCGGGGGTGAGGGAACTGCTGGTGGTGGCCCAGGACACCGCAGCTTACGGGCTGGATCTCAAATACCAAACCGCATTCTGGGGCGGTCGACCAGTCAAATCCCGGATTGTGGACCTCGCCAGGGGGCTCGGGGACATGGGAGTCTGGGTTCGGCTGCACTATCTCTACCCCTATCCGGTAGTAGACCAGTTGGTGGAACTGATGGCTGATGGATTGTTGGTGCCCTATCTCGATGTACCCCTGCAGCATGCCCACGAACGCATCCTGAAAGAGATGCAGCGCCCTGCCCACCAGGAAAATGCGCGTCAGGCTATCCGCCGGTGGCGCGCCACCTGCCCGGATCTGACGATCCGCAGCAGCTTCATCGTCGGCTTCCCCGGGGAAACCGAAGCGGAGTTCCAGGAACTGCTGGATTTCGTCGCGGAGATGGAACTGGACCGGGTAGGCAGTTTTACTTATTCCGCAGTCGAGGGCGCGGCCGCCAACCGAATCGCACCCCATGTCCCGGAAGATGAGAAAGTGGAGCGGCAGGAACGCCTGATGACCCTCCAGGCCGACATCAGCGCGGCGCGCCTGAAACGTAAAGTCGGATCAGAGATGGAGGTCATTGTCGACTGGGTGACGGATGACGATATTGCAGCGCGCGGTCACGGGGACGCTCCGGAGATTGACGGTCAGGTGCGTGTCGCCGTCAGTACCACCTCCGCTGTCGCTCCCGGGGATGTCATTCGGGTCCGAATCACAGACGCAGACGTGCACGATCTCTGGGCAGAACAAATTGGTGACTAAACCAGCCAAAAGGAATCGCCTGGGTGCACCCTCCGTCCGGCTGCAGGCCGCACTGGTTCTGAGCGCACTGCACCAAGAGGGCCGGAGTCTCGGCGTGCTGCTGGAAGGTTCATTGAATGAACAGGTCCAGTCGTCGGACCGCGCTTTGCTTACGGCCATGGTGCTGGGGGCCGTGCGGCGTTGGCATTATTGGTGCCTGATGACCGAACAACTGGTGCACAAACCCTTTCGGCAACGCGATTTCGATGTGCATTGTCTGTTGGTGGTCGGCCTGGTCCAGATCCACGAAATGGGAGTTGCCGCGCATGCCGCAGTGAGTGAAACGGTGGCCGCGACCAAGGTGCTGAACAAACCCTGGGCCGCAGGTGTGATCAACGCCGCGCTGCGTCGGTTTCTGCGTGAGCGTGATGAGATCGTCGCACAGGCCGAAGCCGGGGATGCGGAACTGAAATCGCACCCGCAGTGGTTGGTCGATCAGCTTGCCTTGGCGTGGCCGGCGCACTGGAGGCAGATTCTTCTGGCCAACAACGATCTGCCACCCATCTGGTTACGGGCAAATCCTGCACGTACAACTTTGAATGCGCTGCAGGACGGCCTGCGCAATGCCGGCGTCGAGACGGCGCGGGAGGATGGCTTGCCGGATGCGTTGAGGTGTCTGCGCTCCGTAGAGGTGCGCACTTTGCCGGGCTATCGGGAGGGCGCGTTTGCGGTGCAGGATGGGGCCGCGCAATGGCCTGCCCAGTTGCTGCGGGTGGAGTCGGCGCGCCGGATTCTGGATGCTTGTGCCGCGCCCGGGGGCAAGAGCGCGCACCTGTGTGCGCTGGCCGCTGCGGACGCCGAAGTGGTAGCGCTCGATATCGACCAGACACGCGTCGCACGGATGGCTGAAAATTTTGCACGTCTTCAGATCGAGTGTCGCACCGTGGTGGCGGATGCAGGCGATCCGGATCAGTGGTGGGATGGCGTTCCGTTCGACCGGATCCTGTTGGATGCGCCGTGCAGTGGTACCGGTGTGATCCGGCGCCACCCGGATATCAAACTGCTGCGCCGCGCCGGGGATGTGGATGAGTTGGTGCGCCAGCAGGCCAGACTGCTGCGCCAGCTTTGGCCGCTGCTACAGCCGGGTGGACTATTGCTGTACGCTACCTGTTCCATTTTGCCGAAAGAGAATGCGTTGCAGATCGACGACTTTCTGTCCACGAATCCGGATGCTAAATTTTGTCCGCTGCCCGAAGCGTGCGGTACTGTCAGCGGGGTGGGCAGGCAGCGTTTCCCGGGTGACGGGCAGATGGATGGTTTCTTTTACGCCCTGCTCCAGAAAAAGCAGTAGCCCTTGTACGGACAGGCACTGATGACCCGGTGTTCAGCAATAGCGATTCTGACTGCCCTGATGGCGGCTGCCTCTCCCGCCTATGCCCAGGAGTCATCTGGCAGCGCGGGATTTCAGGTGGTCGATGCCTACACCGAACTGAAGGATGGGGTGTACCAACTCAACGCGGAAATTTCGGTTGCCCTGCCCGAGGCCGTCATCGAGGCCATCGAGAGCGGTGTGCCGATCGTGCTGGAGCTGATGATCGAAATCCGCGAGGTGCGCCGGTATTTGTGGGATGAGGAGTTGGCGGAGCTCACGCAGCGAGTGGGGCTGCGCTACCATGCCCTGAGTGGGCAGTATGTGGTGACAGATTTCACCACCGGCGTGCAGCACTCCTACTCGAGCCGGCGACTCGCGTTGCGCATGATCGGGCTGGTGCGGGATCTGCCGTTGCTTGATCGCAGCCTGCTGGGCCTCGGCCTGACCTACGCGGCGCGCATGCGCGCCACACTGCTGGTGGAGGAGTTGCCCGCGCCGTTGAGGCTTTGGGCCTATATCGCACCGTCTTGGAACCTACACAGCGAGTGGTTTGAATGGTTGTTGCAATCTTCAAACGGCTGACTTCGGGCGTCACTCCCGTCATCATTTTCGCGGCGGTGCTGCTGCTGTCGGTCTTCTTCATGGGGGAGGCCACCGAAAACTCCAGGCAGTTTGGCCGGCTCTATTCTCTGCTGTTACTGTTCAACGCGGCCGGCATCATCGTGCTGATTGCACTGATCGGGGCAAACCTCCATCACCTGGTGTGGAACTACCGGCACGGGGTGTTGGGATCGCGCCTGACACTGCGCATGCTGGTCATGTTTGTGGTGCTGTCACTCATGCCCGTGACGGTGGTCTACTACTTCTCGCTGCAGTTTCTGCATCGGGGTATCGACAGCTGGTTTGACGTTCGCGTGGAGCAGGCGCTTTCCGATGCCCTGGAAATGGGACGCGCGGCGTTGGATGTGCGCATGAAGGAGTGGCTGGAACTGACCAGTCGCGAAGCGGAAACCCTGGCCGATGTTCCCAATTCCATGTCCGCACTGGCGGTGGACGATGTTCGCGAGCGCCTGCGTGCCGGGGAGGCGGCACTGCTGACGGACAAGGGGCGTGTGGTCTCGGTCAGCAGCCGGGATACCGCGGTGATTGTGCCCAATTTGCCTTCGGAAACCATTCTGCTGCAGCTCAAGCAGGGGCACCCCTATGTGGCCCTGGAACCGATCAAGGATGTCGGTATGCATGTCCGTGTGGTGGTGCCGGTGCGATCCGGTGCGCAGGTGGTCGAATCACGCATCCTGCAGGTACTGTTTCCAATCCAGGAACGGATCAATTCGTTGGCCGACAGTGTAGGCGGCGCATTTACCCAATACCGGGAGCTTACCTACCTGCGCAAACCACTGAAATACAGTTTCACGCTGACCCTGACGCTGGTGTTGCTGTTGAGTGTCCTGACGGCGGTATGGGCTGCTTTCTACTCCTCCCGCCGCCTGGTGGCACCGATCCGCGATCTCGCGGAAGGCACCCGCGCCGTGGCCAGTGGTGACTACGACAAGCAACTGCCTGAAGCCAGCAAGGATGAACTC
>JBNLBB010000080.1:0-12023 GCA_050302415.1 Gammaproteobacteria bacterium
CGGGGTGATGTTCTCCCGGTGATCACGCTGCGGCAGTGCCTGGGTGGTGTCGAATGCGAGGGCTACCAGCAACAGGAAGAAGAACGCGCCTCCTCCGAAGAAAATGTTGCGGGCCATCGACTTGGTGAAGGTCGTGCTCATGGATGTTTCCCCAATCCAAAACTGTTGGTGGGGAAACATTAGCGGGATGGTTGGGTATTCCCTTGATTCAAATCAAGACTGAAAAATCAATGAGATAGGCGTAGTTTTGGCAGGGTTAAAAAACCCTGCGATCAGTGGGGATCGGGTGTCAGCTGCACTCCAGGCAGCGGCGGATCTTGCGCTTCAGGCGTGAGCGGCAGTCGGTGATCTCGCAGGCGTCGGCGTAGGGACAGCTGAGGTGCAGGTCACGGACGCACCCCTCCTCAATGTCCAGCAGCGAGACCAGCATGATCTCCTCGCGCTCGGTCTGCGAGTGGGCGGCGGCGATGAGCGAGACGGTATCCACACCATCCACCCACCGCATCTTGGCGAACTTGGCAATGTGGTCAAAATCGTAGAGACCCATGCACATCGGTATGTCGCTGCTCATGACCCACCCCCGTAGATTAAGCTGGCAGCGTTTGCTGTTTTGACCCATACATTATGGGCCACCCTGATCACCAGATTCCCTGTCCCAAGGTCCACAAATCCCGCTGGCAATTCGGCCGCTAGCGGGGTATGAGCCCCCGCACGATTTTCTGCCGCAGCTGTTCATGGCAATCGGTGACCGCGCAGCTGCTGGCGTGACTGCAGGAGATCTCCAGGGCGGTGATCTCGGCCCCGTCGACATCAAGTAGCGAGACCAGCACGATCTCTTCGCGTTCGACCACGGAGTTGGCGTCACCCAGCAGGGTGATGGTGTCGATGCCTTCCACAAAACGCTTGCGGGCGTAGCGCGCAATCCGGTCAAAATCGTACTGCCCCATGCATTGGGAAATGCGGTCGGCCATGCAGCCCTCCTCCCCCTGCGACAAGGTTTTTATCCGAGTATGGCACAGCGTTGGGAGAATGCCGGGCGGCGGTGCAAAGGCGGGAAATTGGCGTTATGATCCGGGGTATCGATCCGTGGTGCAAAGACCGCCGCGGACGCCAGTCACGTTGCCGTGCGTTGACCGGGGAGAGAACAATGAACGGGAAGTTCGCTGAAGGTGTATTGCGGCGCAAGGTGCGTCTGCAGTTCAGGGACCGTACACAATGCGAGCGTGTGCATGCGCTGCTGGACACCTACGGTGTGGCGCCGCACGAAGTGGAGGCACCGAGGGTTCGGCTGGCCATTCTGAAGCTGGCAGGCACCTCTTTCGAAGAGCTGCGCCGCTACACGCTGGCCGCCAAACAGGACTATCGGGATGTGCTGAGCTGGGCCGAGTATCCGGAACAGTCGGCGGCGGATTACCGCATCAGTCCCATCGACAAAGAGAAACTGCAGGTGAGGGACCGCGAGCAGTGGCAACGGTGGCTGGACGAGTAGCCGGGAAGGGGTCGGTTGGTTATGAGAATTCGTGAGGGGAACGAGGACGATATCCCCGCCATTTCACAGCTCTTCTACGATACTGTGCGCGAAGTGAATGCGCGCGACTACAGCCCCGAACAGATTCACGCCTGGGCGCCGGAGGTCCCGTCAAAGGATTTCTGGGCAGACCGTTTTGCCGGCTGTCAGGTGTTTGTGGTGGAGGAGAATGACCGGGTGGTGGCCTTCGCGGAGTTTGAAAACAATGGCCACATCGACTGCTTTTACGTGCACCACAAGTGGCTGTGCCAGGGTTTCGGTTCGGCGTTACTGCGCCACCTGAAGGACGAAGCGAAGCGGCGCGGATTGCCCAGTCTATTTTCTGAAGTGAGCATCACTGCGCAGCCGTTTTTTGCCCGCCACGGGTTTGAAGTGATCAACGAAAGCGATGTCTGGCATCGCGGGTGCACATTCCGCCAGTACTTCATGACCTGCGACGTGCCCGTCTGACGTGCAATGGCCCGGTGGGCGGGCCTCAGACGCCGTTAACCCAGTCGATCATCGGCTTGTCGCGCTGTTCGATGTGCTCTACCAGCCAGGTTTCCAGGCGTACCGCCAGATTTTGCGCGGGCAGGGCGCAGTCGCCTTCAAAGGTGTGGCGCAGGTTTTCGACGTCCTGACGCAACTCCTCGTGCAGGCGGCGGTGTTCCCCCAACTGCGGGTAGATGTGCTCCTCCATCAACCGTTCTTCGGCCTCAAAGTGGGTTGCCATGTACCGTTCCAGTTCATGGAGCACGGCGGCGAGCCGCTCGTGGCATTGCGTGCTGTCGTCCAGGGCGTGGAGCCGGTGAATGATGGCGAACAGCTGGCGGTGTTGCGCATCCACCGTTTCGTTGCGTGTTTCGTAGTCGGGAGACCAGTTGGGTGTGTCCATGATGTGAGTCCGCATACTCCGGACCGCTGGGACCGGCAGGGTGCTAACAATATCAAATTCCACAAGCAAATCACGTAATTCAGAAACCCAGTGTAACTGATGTATCTCAGCGGACACCCCGGTACCGCGTGCTACGCTGCCGGCTCCTCATGCCGTGGGAGGTATCGATGTCCGGGCTGATCCGTATGGTGTATGTAAGCCGGGCCACGTTCGAACCCATGCAGCAGCCCGGCGCGGTCGAACCGGAAATCGCGCGGGTGCTGATGCAGTCACGGCGCAACAATCCAAAGCACGAAATCGGTGGCGTGCTCTATTACGGCGATGGCTGTTTTTTCCAGTGCCTGGAAGGGCAGTCTGATCACGTCAATCAGCTGATCGGCAAGATCATGGTCGATCCCCGGCACCGTGATCTACAGATTCTCGACGTGGCCCAGATCGACCATCGTGATTTCGCCACCTGGTCCATGAAATACATTCCGGCCGACGAGGCGGTGTGGGAATTGCTGAACCGCCATGGATTCGAGGCGTTCGATCCCTACCGGTTCAGCGACCGCCTGGTCCAGGAACTGGTGGCGCTGTTTGCCAGCCTCGCCACCACCGAATCGAAACCCGACCAGCAGTACCTGGCTCCGCCCCCGCC
The DNA here is from genome assembly GCA_050302415.1 of Gammaproteobacteria bacterium. GTDB lineage: Bacteria > Pseudomonadota > Gammaproteobacteria > JBNLBB01 > JBNLBB01 > JBNLBB01. Next base: position 3,043 of record JBNLBB010000080.1, read on the forward strand.
CCCGCGGCCACCGCGCTGGCGCCGGATGCTGGCCATCTTTGGCGTCGGCGACTGAATCCGGGAACCTTTTCCGTCCGGCCCGCATTACTACCTCGAACGCGCCCTCTCCCCACCGGAGTAGGCGACCCCAGGCTCCATAACGAGGTATTGATCATGAACCAGCATTCGGAATCGCACCTGACTGAGGCGGTGGTCGCCCCCCGGCGCCGCTTTCTCTTCCACTCCCTCGGCCTGACCCTCAGCGGTACAGCCATCGCCCTGCTGGCCGGCCAGCCGCGCCTGCTGCGGGCCTCTGTGGCAGGGGACGCGGCCACCGACGTGCAGATACTGAGCACCGCACTGCGCGCCGAACGCGAGGCGGTGGCTGCCTACCAGGTGGGTGCCGAGAGCGGTCTGCTGAACAAGGCGACCCTGGAGGTGGCAGTGCAGTTTCAGGGGCACCACAAGGAGCATGCCAAGGTGCTCGCCGACACCATCCGCCAACTGGGCGGTACGCTACCCGCCGCGCAGAAGAGCTACGACTTTCCGGTAGAGAAACTGAAAAACCAGGCGGATGTGCTCGGTTTCGCCGCCGGTCTGGAACGCGGCGCGGTGAGCGCCTACGCCGGTGCGATTCCGCTGTTCGGCAACCGGGACCTGGCCAAGGCCGCTGCCAGCATCCTGGCCGACGAGGCGATGCACTGGGCCGTTTTGCGCCAGGCCCTGGGCCTGACCCCGGTGCCCGGGGCTTTCTTCTCGTGATTCGGCAGCGCCGACCCGGCCGGTCCGTCGCCCTGGCGGCGGGCCTGCTGCTGGCCGCTCTGACCACCGCCGCCGATGCCGGCCGGACGGCGGCGGTGGCACGCGGCGAGCAGCTGTATGCCCTGTGCCTCGGCTGCCATGCCATCGGCTACAACCGGACCGGCCCGAAGCACTGCGGGCTGTTCGGCCGGCGCGCCGGTTCGCTGCCCGATTACGACTACTCATCGGCCATGCGCCGCGCGGAGTGGGTCTGGGATGCGCAGAGCCTGGATCGATTCCTGCGTGCCCCGGTCCAAATGGTGCCGGGCACCGCCATGACCTGGGCCGGGATCAGCGACGCCCGGCAGCGCAGTGATCTGATCGCCTATCTGCAGGAAGCCACCCGTGAAGGACAGAACTGTGAATGAACCGCAACCGATTCCCAGCGGACCCGTGGACGGTATTGATGACGAGCTGCTGGTGGCGCAGGTGCGGGCGGGCGACCTGGCCGCTTTCGAGCTGCTGATGCGCCGCTACAACCAGCGTCTCTACCGGGTGGCGCGCAGTGTGCTGCACGATGCGTCCGCTGCCGAGGATGCCGCGCAGGAGGCGTGGATCAAGGCCTACACCCAACTCGACCGCTTCCAGGCACCCCACCGGTTCGGGGCGTGGCTGAGCCGGATCGCCTTTCATGAGGCGTTGATGCAGCGCCGCGGCAACCGCCGCCTGCAGGTGGTGGAGCCCGCCACCATCGAAGCGCTCAGCAACACCGCGCAGGGGGATACCACCATGTCCGACTCCGATCCGCAGAAACTGGTGGGTGATGCCCAGGTGCACGCCCTGCTTGAGGGCGGCATCGACCGGTTGCCCGAAAACTTCCGCACCGTATTTGTGCTGCGTGCCGTGGAGCAACTCTCGGTGGCCGAGACCGCCGCTGTGCTGGAGATTCCCGAGGCGACGGTGAAGACCCGCTTCCACCGGGCGCGGGGGCTGCTGCGCGAAGCGTTGCAGGCGCGCATCGACGGCGCGCAGGAGAGTCTCTTCGGGTTTGCCGGTCACCGCTGCGACCGCATGGTGGCCAACGTCATGCGCCGCCTCCGCGAGGCGCACAAACTCAGTTGAGGCGCGGTACCTCGCCGCCCCGCAGGAAGGTATCGATGATCCCAACCATCTCCCGGTAGAAGGCCTCGAAGGTGGGCTTGGTCACGTAACCGATATGCGGCGTGGCCAGCAGATTGGGGGTGGTGCGCATCGGGTGGTCGACCGGCAGGGGCTCGGTGCTGAAGACATCAATCCCCGCCCCGGCGATGGTGCCATTGTTGAGCGCCTCGATCAGCGCCGCCTCGTCCACCACCTCGCCGCGCGAGGTGTTGATCAGGCAGGCACCGGGTTTCATCTGCTTCAGCTCCTCGGCACCGATCACGCCCGTGGTCCGCGCCGACAGCCGCAGGTGCAGGGTGACGTAGTCCGCTTCGGCCAGCAGTGTCTCCTTGCTCACCGGCTCCACGTTCAACTCCCCGGCACGGTCCGCGGTCAGGTTCTGGCTCCAGGCGATCACCCGCATACCGAAGGCCTGGGCATAGCCGGCCACCCGCGCGCCCAGCCGACCCAGGCCGATGATCCCCAGGGTGGCGCCGTTGAGATCGCGCCCCAGCTGTTTCTGCCAACCGCCCTCGCGCAGCGACAGGAGTTCCGGCACCAGGTTGCGCGACAGCGCGAGCAGCAGGGTGAAGGTGAGTTCCGCCGCGCCGAATCCCGTGGAGCCGGTGCCCGCCGTGGTGATGCCCAATTCAGAGGCGGCAGCGGTGTCAATGCTTGCGTTCACCCGCCCGGAGCTGACCAGCAGTTTGAGGTTGGGCAGCTGTTGCAGCAGGTCGCGCGGAAAGGGGGTGCGTTCACGCATGGCGCAGATGATGTGGAAGGGTTCCAGTTGCCTGACCAGCGCGTCGCCCATGGGCGAGAAACCGGTGAAGACCTGGATCTCGCAGCGGTCGCGCAACCGGTCCCAATCGGCGAGTTCCAGGGCGCAGTTCTGGTAGTCGTCGAGAATCGCAATCTTCAACATGGCTGTGCTTCCGGCTGGCTGTGGTTCGGGGCGGGCGGTGGGTGCCGCGTCCTAAGGAACCTCTGATTAATTCCCATGTTTTCTCTGCGAGGCATCAAGCGCGCAGCTGCAAGGCGCGCTGCGCGGCCAATGGCTTGAGTCCTTGGCAAGCAGTGCAATGCAGCAGATGTGCGCTTCAGGCCACGCCCTTCTGCCAGAGAGCGCATGGGAATTAATCAGAGGTTCCCTAATATACCCAAACCGATGCCCGGACGACTCCGTGCAATTGCTTTTTTTTGGTTCCGGATACCCGTATTGCGGAGTGCCAACGTGGCACCTCTCGAACGTTCCCGAAACCTTCCACGCCCTGTTCGTGCTGCACTGCATCGTTGCGGATCGGGTGCACTGAACTACGCTGAAACTATAAAAATTACTAGTTCGAAATATACCGATAATAAGGGGGTCGCCGATGTCCTCTACCGTTCGCCGTAAAATGCCGCTGGGTCGGCGCCTGCTGATCACCTTTCTGTGCGCAGGTGCCATTCCGGCAACCGTGGTCATGCTGTTCTCGGTCCAATCCGGAGGTGAGTCGCTGCGCCACGACGCCTTCAACATGCTCACGGCCATCAGTGAGGTGAAGCGCTCGGCGGTGGAGCGCTACCTGGATACGGTCCGCAAACAGATGCAGATCTTCGCCCAGGACAAGGCCACCATCGAAGGGATGGCCGATTTCCGTCGAACCTACCGGCAGTTGCAGCAGTTTGCGTCCATTTCGGATTCCCGTCTGGCCAACATGAAGAGTTCGTTGAAGGGCTACTACGAAAACCAGTTCGGTGCGCTCTACGCGGAACGCAATGGCGCCCGCCCCCAGATCGACACGCTGCTCAACCGCCTGAGCGACAATTCGGTAGCACTGCAGTACGCCTATATCAGTGCCAACCCCAATCCCCTGGGCGAAAAACACAAACTTGATACCGGTGGCGAGGGGTTCTCCTACGATCGCATCCACGCCCGCATCCATCCGTCGATCCGCGCCTTTCTTGAAGCCTTCGGGTACTACGACATATTTCTGGTGGACGCCGAGAGCGGCATGGTGGTCTATTCCGTGTTCAAGGAGCTGGACTACGCCACCTCGCTCAAGGACGGGTCCTACGCCAACAGCAAGTTGGGTGAGGTCTACCAGAAGGCCATCCAGGCCAAGGCCGGCACCGTGGTCATGTCCGACTTCGCCAGATATTTCCCGTCCTATGAAGCGGCGGCCGGGTTTGTCGCGGCGCCCATACACGATCTCACGGGGACCCTGTTGGGGGTGGCGGCGTTCCAGTTTCCGGTCAGCATCCTGAACGAGATCATGGGCGAGCGTACGGGGCTGGGCGAAACCGGCGAAACCTACCTGGTGGGCAGTGACGGGCTGATGCGTTCCGATTCGTTCCGCTATCCCGAAACCCATTCCATCGAAGCCTCCTTCCGCAATCCGGAACAGGGGAGCGTGGACAACGAATTCGTGCGCAAGGCCCTGGCCGGTGAGTCCGGTTCGGTGGTCACCACCAACCATGCTGGAGCCAACACCCTGATGGCCTACACCTCCCTGCCGTTGGGCGAAACGACTTGGGCATTGATTGCGGAAATCGACGAGACCGAGGCGTTTGCGCCGGTCTCCGCCCTGCGCTGGCAGGCATCACTGATCCTGGCCCTATCCGTGCTGATCGTCGGTGTGCTTGCGTTTGTCACCAAGCGCTCCATCATGCACCCCCTGGGCGGAGAACCCGATGAGATGGAACGCGTGGCGGCCGCCATTGCCGATGGCGATCTGACCCAGGAATTCAGGGACCGCGAGCGGGCGACCGGCGTCTACGCGGCACTCGGTACCATGAACCTGCAACTGCGGAAACTGGTGGGCGACATCGGCCTGTGTGGTGCCAATATCGCCAGTGCGGCCGAGGAGACCTCATCCATCACCGCGGAGTCGAGCCAACGGGTGGCCGATCAGCAGCGGGAAACGTCGGCTGTGGCGGCGGCCATTACCGAAATGTCTTCCTCCATCCAGACGGTTGCCCAGCACGCCTCGGAAGCGTCGTCCGCGTCGCAGAACGTGGCGACGCAGACCGAACGGGGGCGCGCGGTGGTATCGCGGACGCTGGAGGCAATCGGCGAGCTGGCGGACAAGATCGGCTCCCTGGAATCGGTCATGGGCACGGTTGAGCAGAGCAGCTCAGAGATCGGAACCGTACTGGAAGTGATCCGCTCGATTGCCGATCAGACCAACCTGCTGGCGCTGAACGCGGCCATCGAGGCGGCGCGAGCGGGCGAGCAGGGCCGCGGTTTTGCGGTGGTGGCGGACGAGGTGCGCAACCTGGCGCGCAAGACCCAGGAGGCCACGGTGGATATCGAGTCGATGATCACCGCCTTGCAGCAGACCACGCACCAAGCCGTGCAGGAGATGAAATCCGGTCGCGACCTCTCCTCCCAAGCGGTGGCCGCGGCCGGTGAGGCCGATGCCGCCCTGGGTGGCATCTACGATGAAACCAGCACCATGTCCGATATGAATCTGCAGATCGCCAGTGCCGCCGAACAGCAGTCGCAGGTGGCCGAGGAGATTAATGCCAACGTGGAGCGGATCAACGGCATGGCCGAAGATACCGCGCGCGGTGCGCAACAGACAGCCGATGCGAGCCACCAGCTCGCGGCGCTGTCGGAGCAGTTGATCGGTCTGGTGCAGCGATTCCGATTGCCGCACGCGGGGCTTTGATTACCGCGGCGTCAGTCGACGAACCTGACGCAGCGCACGGGCGGTAGAAACGCGCTCACCAGCTGCCAGGAATCGCCCTGATTGTTGCTGATCCAGAGTCCTCCGGTGGTGCTGCCGATGGCCAGGCAGTTGCCGTCGGCGGAAACGGCCAGTCCGTGCCGGTAGATCAGATCGTAGCTCGCCTCCACCGGCAGCCCGTGACTCAGTGCTTCAAATGTTTTCCCACCGTCACGCGTACGGTTTACCACCAGCTTCGCGTCCACCGGAATGCGTTGTTCATCCTTCACCGCCGGGACAAACCAGGCGGTGTCCGGTTCACCTGGGTGCACCGCCACCGCAAAGCCGAAGCAGGAGGGTTGCACCCCTTCCAGCTCGTGCCAGTGCAGGCCACCGTCGTCACTGCGGAAAATGCCGTTGTGGTGCTGCATCCAGAAACGGTCCGGTTGCGCCGCACACTGCACCACCAGGTGGGGGTCCTGCGAGACCGGGTCGTGTGCCAGTTCGGGCGGCATGTAGACGTTGCGCAATCCTTCTCCCACCACTTTCCAGCTTGCGCCGCGATCACGGCTGATCCAGACACCACCGCAGGAGACGGCGACGGTGAGGTGGTCCGGGTCGCGCGGATCGACCAGCACGGAGTGGATGCCCGGGTAGTCGTAGCCACCGCCCATCCACTTTTTGCGCAGCGGATCGTCCCACAGGGAGCGGATGAGTGACCAACTGTCGCCGCCGTCGGTGGAACGGAACAGTCCGCCCGGCGCGGTGCCGCACCACAGTTCGTTCGCCTCTCCCGCCTCCAGGGCCCACACCAGCTGGGTGCTCCACGGAATGTCGCTGCCGCGCATGGGGTCCTTGTCTTCCAGGTCCTCCGGTTTTGGCGGGTATTCGGGTGTTGCCGTCTGTACCCAGGTGTCACCGCCGTTTTCAGAGCGCTGCATCTTGACGCCGAAGTGCCCCAGGTCCTGCGCCGCATGAACCCGCAGGCCGCCAGCTTCGATATGCACCATGGAGACCGGGTCGCCCAGGAACCAGCTGCCGGCAATCGCCCAGCGTCCGCTGGTGTTGCGCGCGACGCGAAACAGTCCCTTGCGTGTGCCTACCCACAGTTGATCGCTCATGTCAGCCTCCGGAAAGCGCCTGCATCACGAAGATGGCGTCGTCAGCAGCGACAGGATCGGAGAGCCGCTGACGGTCGCGGATGAGGGTGTCATTGATGAAGATGGCCACGTGTTTGCGCACCGTGCCCTGTTCGTCGAGCACGTAACCACGGACCCGCGGGTTGCTGACGAAATAGGCGTCCAACGCCTCACCCACGGTTGCTCCCCGGACGTCGGCATCCGGGATGTCGACATGCCGTAACAAATTCGGTGTGAAACTCACCTGGATCATGGGCGTGGGTCGGATGCGGGTGATGAATCGGGACCAGGGATTATCGCGCTGAATCGTTGGGGGTGCATTGCTGCGGATCAGGCGATTGAGTCGCTGCGCCGCCGTCCGATTCGGCCATGGACTTCTAGGCACGAACCGCCGCTTCGATTTCGGCAATGTCGATCTTCTTTTGCTTCATCATCGCCGCTAACGCCTTGGCAGACACATTCTTGTTGGCCCTCAATGTCAATTCTGTCAGCCGCCTCGGGAAAACCTGCCACGATACCCCGTAGCGATCCTTGAGCCAGCCGCAGTGGCTTTCCTCGCCGCCATTCGTGGTTAGCGCTGCCCACAGCCTATCGGTCTCTGCCTGATCGTCCGTCTCGACCGAAATCGACACTGCCTCGGTTAGGGTGAACATCGGTCCTGCATCGAGTATCTGATACGGTACCCCACCCAGCGTGAAGTCGATTAGCCAGGAAGCGCCATCTCCGGCTATATCGAAAGTCGCCTCGATCCGGCTTCCCGGAATCAGAGCGCAGTAAAATTCTGCGGCCTCACGACCGCGACCGTCGCGGAACCAGAGGCAGGTACGTATGGAACTGGTCATCGTGTTGCTCCTCTTGTGAGTAGGTTGATTCAGCAGTTTTGCGCAGCCTAACGAGGCTGTAGAAAAACCCTGCTTCTGCAAGTCGTTCCACCCACCATTCGATTTTGGTGAGTTGTCATTTTCCGTAACGAAATCCGGTTGCAAAATGCTGTTGATTACGAATCGACTATTCGTGCCGCCTATATTTCATAAGATTGGAATCGGAACTGCCTATATCGGCGCATGCCGTTCCCATTCCTTGATTTATCTTCCCAATTGACTGTAATTCGCCAACTTCTCGATGTTATGTATTAAACAATACAGCCGCCTGGGTTCGGGTATTCGTCCAGAATACCGGATGGTTTCAGTCGCAGTAGGACCGACACCATCATCAAGTCGCCCACACTGAATTCGCCATCAAGCCAGCAGGCATTGCCAAGGTGGTCAGAAAGTTGTTTCAACCGATCTCGGACACGCTCTACGACCAACGGCATGCGTTCCTGACTCCAGGGCTTGTCGCTCTCCAACAGCTTGGCATTGGCAAGCTCCAGGATTGGCGGTTCCACCGTATTGATCGCGGCAAACAGCCACATAATTGCTCGTGAGCGCGCATTCGCATCGTTCGACAGCAGACCCGCATGGCGCTCCGCGATGTGAAACACGATAGCCCCCAACTCGAACAGGATCAGATCGCCATCCTCGTATGTCGGAATTTGGCCAAATGGATGAAGCGCCAGATGTGCGGACTCCGCCATTGCCTGGAACGAAACCAGGCGGACGTCGTAAGGTTGGCCCACCTCTTCAAACGCCCAGCGCACGCGCATATCACGTGCCAGCCCCTGGCCGCGTTCAGGTGATTCTTCAAAGGCGGTGATGATGGGGGTCATTGCATGCCTCGTGGTCGCACTGGCGGTAACTCACTATAGACGAATGGCGGAAGCGAAAATCGACAGGCAATTGCGGAAATCCATCATGGTGACGCTGGGTCGCCGGGACCCTCGGTCGGGTCGGAGGGACCCTCCGTTGGGTCAGCGATAGCCACGGGGAGTCAGGGTAGCGGGATAATGGCGACCGGGTAGGCTTCAAATAATATATGGGGTCAGACACTATTTGACGCCTACCGGGTAGTTTCTGGGAGATTTTGTTGAAACGAAATGGAGTCTGAGAATCATCTAGCCGACTCCTCAATCCGGTGGTAAACGTCGGAGTGCAAACAAAGACGAACCACCAGAAAGAGGAATCGAGTATGAAACTATATTGCGGAATAGACCTTCATTCCACCAATAGCGTGGTGTCGGTGTTGGATGAGCGGGACAAAGTTGTGTTCGAAAAACGCCTGCCCAATGAATTGGCAGTGATTGTCAAAGCACTCAAACCCTATCGCCGTGCGTTGGTTGGCTGTGTGGTGGAGTCAACCTACAACTGGTATTGGTTGGTGGATGGTTTGATAAACAACAGCTTTACAGTCCACTTGGCTCACCCAGGTGCGATCAGCCAATACCAAGGCATCA
>JBNLBB010000081.1:0-11944 GCA_050302415.1 Gammaproteobacteria bacterium
TTTCCTGCGGTGGCGGCGGAGGGGGAGGCAGCGCTCCCGATCCAAACGCAGCAGGCAACGTCAACGTCACGGGCTTGGTGGGTGGCGCGGCGCCCGCGATGGGACGTATTGCCGCCCAGGCGGCCGCACCCGATGCCGTTTGGGCCATCCCCATCGCAAAAATGCAGGGAGCCAGCCTCGATCCCATCAATGTGCTGTTGCGCCAGGAGGCGGCTCTGGGCGCGGGTGGCAGTTTCAGTTTCGACCTTGGCAAAAGTCTGTCCGCGCCGGAAATCGCGGCGGTCTTTCCCGGGCTCTACGACGAGGGTTTCAGTCCCACCGATGTCTTTGAAGTGGATTGGATTCTGGTGCTCATGAGCGGCACCACCCCCATCTCCTACGTGGAGCTGGAAGAGGCCACCAGCGGCTCGGGTCTGATGAATCTGCCCATCAGTTTTTACAGCGGCGGATCCCTGGACTTGGGCATCGTGGATCCCAGTACCGGAAGCGCCACCACCAGCGTTGCCTCCATTGCCACCAACATCAACCTCACCGCGGCACAGCTTGCCACCATCGCCAAGGTGGATGATCTGTTCAAGTCTCTGGAGGATCTCCTGCGCAATTGCGACTTCACCGTGGACCCGGCAGTCTGTGTGAGCGGCAGACTGAGCCACGCCTTTTCCGGCACAGCCCACCCGGCGGCATCTGGCAGTGATGTGATCGCCAGCATCTACGGCGGGTACCAGATCTACTTCGACGTCAACGACCGTCACGACGACAGCGATTTTGCCGCCATGTGCGACAACTCCGGTTCGGCCGCGGGCTCGGCCGCATCCGTGGAGTACCGTCTGACCCCGCCTGGTGGCGGTGTCACGGCCACCGAATCTTCGGTGGTCACTGCCTATGGCTCCGGCAATCCCATGCTCTCCGGTACCGGTCTGGGCAGCACCAACGCCAACGGTTCGGGCCGTGACTGTTTCAAGGACTCCAGCGCCGGGAATGGCAGCGCCAATATCGGCATGTACCTGCGTGACGATGCCGATGGTGAAGACGGGTCTGCCTGGCTGTTACAGTTCGTCACGGGTGACAATGATCTGATCTTCGGCTTCCCAGCCGGCAGCTGGGTACTGGAGCGGCGTGCCGACCCCAGCAACCTCGCCGGCGCCACATTCAGTCCGGTGGGCAGTTTCCGCTTTGAGTTCAGCTCCCCGTTGGACGCCAACGACAAGCCCAAGGTCTTCGTCCCCAGCCTGCGGGTGACTGCCGACGCGCTGAGCGGTCAGATCAACAGTCTGACCATTAAGTGGTGGCAATACACCGGGGCTGGCGCTTCGGGCTATGAGCCGGCCGACGTGGAGCTGCTGAACGACCTGCTGGGGGGGTTCGGCGTGTCGGTGGATGACTTCGATGGCACCTCAGGCAATGGCAATTCCCGCCGTTCGGCCCGCACCAATAAGGTGGCCTTCGCGGCCGAGACGGTGTTGGATCTCACCCCGTCGGCCATCGCCACCACCCTACCTGATGACAGCGATGGCGGCGCCCCGTTCTTCTATAGCTGCAATACCGATGGCACGAACTTTGAGGCGGTATACATCGGCATCGATTATCAAATTGCCGGTCAGGGCATGCGCTTTGTCTGGCGATGTAACTGACCGACGGAAGCAAAAAACCCCGCCTGGGCGGGGTTTTTTTCGGTTTCCGATTCAATCAGGTCCGGAACCCAACCGTCAGGGACTGGAGCTCTGCGGCCAGGCTGGCCACCTGCTCACTGTTGCCGGCAACCTCATGGGCTCCCCGCGCACTGGTATTGAGTACATCGCGTACTGAAACCAGTCGCTGTGAAATATCGTCCGATACCGCGGTCTGCTCCTCCGCGGCGCTGGCAATCTGGGCATTGAGATCAGAAATGGTGGTCACAGATCGGGCAATCGCCGAAAACGTTTCGCCCGCCTGAGTAGCCTGTTCGACGGTGCTGACGCTGTGCTCATGGCTCGACTCCATCACCGCCACGGCGTCGTTGGTACCCTTTTGCAGGGTTTCGATCATGTTCTGGATCTCCTGGGTCGACTGCTGGGTACGCACCGCCAGCGTGCGCACTTCATCGGCGACCACCGCAAATCCCCGCCCCTGTTCACCGGCACGCGCTTCTTCGATTGCCGCATTGAGGGCAAGAAGATTGGTCTGGTCGGCGATTCCGCGGATTACGTCCAGAATGGCGCCGATGTTGTTGCTGTAGGACTCCACCAGGCGGATTGACTCAGCGGCCCGGTCGACCTCCGACGCCAGCACGCTAATACCGGAGAGCGCCGCCTCAATGACCCGTCTGCCTTCATCCGTGTTTTTGTCGGCCTCGGTGGAAGCCTGCGCGGCATGAGCGGCATTGTTGGCCACCTCCTGGGCAGTGGCGGTCATTTCACTCATCGCGGTGGCCACCTGGTCCAGATCACCCTGCTGCGCCTGGATGCCCATATTATTGGCCTCGGCAATGCTCGACATGCTGCCGGCGGCCCCGGCCAGCGTACCGGAAGCCTGGTTCACCCGATTCACCAATTCGGCAAACTGGCTCAGCAACACGTTGGTGCTGGTCGCCAAAGCAGCGATTTCATCTTTCCCCCGATCGGGAAACCGGACCGTCAGATTGCCGTGTCCGGCACCGAGATCGGAGGCAAGATGGTTCAGTTCAGAGACCAATCGACCGAGTGGTGCGGAGATATGCCGCTGGCCGAAAAACGCAGCCACCACCATAGCGGCAATGCCGGTCAGGACAGCGGCCAGCAACAGCACCTCGGCGGTGCGCTGCAGCTGCCCGATGGCTGCCACCTCGTTTTCGACCTGGCCATCACCGGAGGCCTCAATTTTTCCGACCACCTCCAACAGGTCGGCAGCCGCCCTGCGATAGGCGTCGACATTGGCAGGATCAGCCAGCACCGCGTCACGCTGCGCGGCATAGACTTTCAGCGCGCCGTCCAGGTCCGCCAACTCGGCGGCCGGAATCAACCCGCTGCTGCGCATACGCCCGAACGCCTCGGCGGAGGTCGCCGCGCCCTCTTCAATCATCGCCCGACCCTGCGCGCTGCCGGCGAGGACCCTGTTCACGCCCAACATTTCCTGCTGGATGCCGATGGTTCCCTCCATGGCGCCGTCGGCGGCTGCCCAGGCCGGGCCCGAGACAAACTGGAGGGTGGTGGCCATGCGCTCGATGCCCAGGTAGCCGGCACCGGCACAGACCAAGAAGAGGGCGATGGCCGCTCCGACAAACAGACGAATCTTCAACGCGATAGACATGGCGAACCTTCTTAGCAATCAAGTACTTCTACGGGTGAGTAAAGTACAGGCGGGGAAGGTTACAAGGCCGAGCGGCCGTAAATGTCCCTCCGCTGATAGACCAGAGTCGGTTTCTGGGCGAGAAGGGGCGGTTTCTTGGAATTTGCTTAATTTTTCAGCAGTTATGTCGGAAGGCGTTACCCATTCTCCTGGCGGGCGCACACCTCGGCCTCGCCATCGGCACCGAAGCGGATGGTGACCAGCATAGGCTGGCAGCAGACAGCGCAATCCTCGATGTACTCCTGGGTGGCCACCGAAAAATCGACGCCCAGTTCCAGTGCCTCACCGCAGTAGGGGCAGACCACCAGAGCCGACTCGAAGAGTGCCAAGATCGGGCTTAGGTTTTCTTGGTTGTCTTGCTCCCCTTGGCCTCCAGTGCCTGAACCCGCTCATCCAGTGCGTCGACCAGACCGCGCGTGCGCTGCAAGAGCTCCTGCTGCACGTCGAACTCCTCACGCGTCACCAGGTCCATGCGGGCAAAGGCGCTCTGCAGCACCGCCTTGAAGTTGGCCTCGATATCCTCCTGCAGGGACTTGATGCCAGGCGGCAGTACCGCGGTCAGGCGCTTGGCAATATCGTCAAACATCTTGGGATCAAACATCGTTGCACTCCTTATTTGGTCCATGGCGATTGGCGCACAGTGTAAGCCAAACCACATCGCTCCGGGTGCACCAAAAAAGCGCACCACCATGGTGCGTCGCGCACCAACAACGGTATCAGTCAATGCGACGCAGCATTTGACCAGCTCCCCAAGGATCACAACAACTATCTGAATTAAAAGACAAATCAAAATTGGCACGGCTGATGCAACCTTTGAGGCAGCACCGTTATGGATCTGCTTTTTTTAAACACTGACTGGGACGGCGCCGCCAGCGCCCGACCAAACAGGAGCACACGATGAAACTGGTAACCGCAATCATCAAGCCGTTCAAACTCGATGATGTCCGCGAAACGCTTTCGGAAATCGGCGTTCGCGGCATCACCGTCACTGAAGTCAAGGGCTTCGGACGTCAGAAAGGCCACACCGAGCTCTACCGGGGCGCGGAATACGTGGTCGACTTCCTGCCCAAGGTCAAGGTCGAGGCCGCAGTCTCCGACGACCTGCTTGACCAGGTGATCGAATCCATCATGAAAGCCGCCCAGACCGGGAAGATCGGTGACGGCAAAATTTTCGTATACGACCTGGAACAGGCGCACCGCATCCGTACCGGCGAGTCCGGCACCGAAGCGCTGTAAACCGATTTTCCCTTCTGGAGGATTTAACCGTGAAAGAAGTACTCGAACTGAGTTACGCCCTGGATACCTTCTATTTCCTGGTATCCGGCGCACTCGTCATGTGGATGGCGGCCGGGTTCGCCATGCTGGAGGCGGGCCTGGTCCGCGCCAAGAACACCACTGAGATTCTGACCAAGAACATCGCGCTCTACGCGATTGCCTGCGTTATGTATCTGCTGGTGGGTTACAACATCATGTACGGCGACAGCATCAGCTCCGTCATACCGGGCATCAGCTTCCTGCTGGGTGCCGATAACGCCGTGGACGCAGTCATCGCCGGTGGCGAAGATGCTCCCTACTACTCGAGCATGTCCGACTTTTTCTTCCAGGTGGTGTTCGTGGCCACTGCGATGTCCATCGTCTCCGGTGCCGTCGCCGAGCGCATGAAACTCTGGTCGTTCCTGTTCTTCGCCGTGATCATGACCGGTTTCATCTACCCGGTGCAGGGCTTCTGGAAGTGGGGCGGTGGTTTCCTGGATGGCCTGGGCTTCCTGGATTTCGCCGGTAGCGGTGTGGTGCATCTCTGCGGTGCCTCCGCTGCCCTGGCCGGTGTCCTGCTGCTTGGCGCCCGCAAAGGCAAATACGGCGCCAACGGCCAGATCTACGCCATTCCCGGCGCCAACCTGCCGCTGGCCACGCTGGGCACCTTCATCCTGTGGCTGGGCTGGTTCGGCTTCAACGGCGGTTCCGAGCTGAAGATCTCCAATGTGGACGAAGCCAACGCGGTCGCCCTGGTGTTCGTCAACACCAACGCCGCGGCAGCTGCCGGCGTCATCGCTGCGCTGATTACCGCACGCCTCAAGTTCGGCAAGTCCGACCTCACCATGGCCCTCAACGGTGCGCTGGCCGGATTGGTGGCCATCACTGCCGAACCGCTGACCCCCTCCCCGGGTCTGGCTTCCATTATCGGTGCGGTGGGCGGTGTCATCGTGGTCTTCTCGATCCTGACCCTGGACAAGCTGAAAATCGACGATCCGGTCGGAGCCATTTCGGTCCACGGCTTGGTGGGTATCTGGGGTCTCCTGGCGGTCACCCTCTCCAATCCGGATGCCACCCTGACCGCGCAGCTGATCGGTACCGCCACCATTTTCGCCTGGGTGTTCGGCACCAGCTTCCTGGTCTGGCTGATCATCAAGGCGGTGATTGGTATTCGCGTCAGCGAAGAGGAAGAGTACGAAGGCATGGACCTGGTGGACTGCGGTATGGAAGCCTACCCCGAGTTCATGTCCGGTTCGAAATAGCTACCTCCCCTCGACTCTTCGAGAATGGCGGGCCTCATGGCCCGCCTTTTTTTTGGCGCCGATCAAAGACCCTGGTGGGCACCATCGCAGAAGGGCGAGCCGCCGGTCTGACGGCAGCCGCAGAGCCACACGGTCTTTTTCTCTTCCACCTGAAACTCCACCGGTACGGTGTCGGTACCCTGATGCGAACCGTCACAGAACGGCTCGTTGCCGGTGCGGCCACAGGCGCACCAGTAGTAAGTGCCTGCCTCAAGTTCCATCTCCAGAGGTGCTGTCCCTGGCTGTTTGTTATCGCTCATCATTCCTCCAATATGTTGCTGAACAGTGGAACGCCGAAGTCTAGGATTGTGTGCATGGCACGAAAATCAAAAAAATCTGACCACCAGGGGCAAAAGTTTTGAACAACCCCCCGCTGCTGAAGGTCACCGACCTGCAAAACCATGGGCTCGGTCCCTGGAGCTTTGCGCTGGCTGCAGGCGAGTGCATCAGCCTCACCGGCCCCAGCGGCAGCGGTAAAAGCTCCCTGTTGCGCGCTCTGGCCGATCTGGACCCGGCGACTGGCGATGTCGTGCTGAGCGGCGAAAGCCGCGAGCGGGTCAGTCCACCGGTGTGGCGCTGCCGCGTGGGCCTGCTCCCGGCCGAACCCCGCTGGTGGCGCGATACCGCCCGGGAGCATGCTGCGGATTGGCCGACCGAATCGCTTCAGGCACTGGGATGTGCGGAGCGCTTGCTGGATACCAACATCGCGCAGCTCTCCACCGGCGAGCGGCAGCGGCTCGCTCTGTTGCGGATGCTGGCGCGCAAACCCAGAGTCCTGCTCCTGGATGAACCGACGGCGAGTCTGGATGCGACCAACACCAGGGCGGTGGAGCAGTTGGTTGGCGCTTACCGGTCAGCACACGACGCAGGGGTGATCTGGATCACCCATGATCCCGAACAGGCGCAGCGGGTGGGTGACCGTCACTTCCGGATTGATGGCAGGCTTCGGGAAGTCGTTTCGTGATTACCCTCTCCACCTTCGATCTTGCACTCTCCGCCGCGCTGGTGCTGGTGCTGGCGGGACTCTGCTTTCAGCTGCGCCTGGGCATTGCGGGTCAGATCCTGGTGGCCGCGCTGCGCTGTGGGATTCAACTCATCCTGATTGGCCTGGTGCTCAAGGCGGTGTTCGCCAACGTGCACCTGGGCTGGGTGACGCTGATTGCCACGGCCATGGTGCTGGTGGCCGGGCGGGAGGTGCATGCGCGCCAGCGACGCAAATTCCGTGGGGGCTGGGGCATTGGATTGAGCTCCCTGTCGCTGCTGGTTTCCGCATTTGTGCTCGCGACTCTCGCCCTGGGCGTGATCGTCGACGCCGAACCCTGGTACACGCCGCAATACGCCATTCCGCTGCTAGGCATGCTGCTCGGAAACATCATGACCGGTGTGGCCCTGGGGTTGGACCGGTTGACCGATACGGTGTGGGAACAGCGCGCCGTGATCGAAAACCGTCTCATGCTGGGCGAGAGCTGGAGCGAGTCGATCAGCGACCTGCGCCGTGGCGCGCTGCGCAGCGGCCTGATCCCCATGCTCAACTCCATGGCCGCCGCCGGCATCGTCAGCATGCCCGGGATGATGACCGGGCAGATTCTGGCCGGCAGCCCACCGCTCGAGGCGGTGAAGTACCAGATCATGATTCTGTTCCTGATTACCGTGGGTACCGGCCTGGGTACTCTGTCTGCAGTCTACGCCGGCTCACGCCGGCTGTTTGACCAGCGCGAGCGGCTGCGCCTGGACCGGTTGCGCGAGTCCTAGCCGGCTATCTGTCGACGGAAAAACGCGGGTTGGGCGAATGCCGCCTGATGGATATCGGCGGTGTAGTACACCGTTTCGAAGTTGCGGTTTTCGATGCGCGCCCGGTCAAAGGCCGGAAACTCATCGCCCTTGAGCGCCATGGTGGCCGACCACCAGCCGCTGGGATAGATGGGCTGGGGAAAAAAGAGCGTACGAATCTGGTTGAACCCGGTGCGTCGCATGGCGGCATGCATCTCCTTGAGCAGATGCATGTGGTAGAGCGGGGATTCGCTCTGCTGAACCAGGATCCCGTCCGTTCCCAGCGCCCGGTACGCATCCCGATAGAACGGTTCACCGAACAAACCCTCTGCTGGACCGATGGGATCGGTACTGTCGATGATCAGCACATCCAGGCTACCGGCGGCCGCCTCCTTCACGTGGCGAATACCGTCATCGAACAGCAGACGGGCGCGCGGATCGTGGTTCGATTCACACAGTTCCGGAAAATACTGCTCGGCCAGGCGGGTCACCCGTTCGTCGATCTCCACCTGCACTGCGGATTCGATGCCCGGATGGCGCAGCACTTCACGCAGCGTACCGCAGTCACCACCGCCGATGATGACCACGTTTTTTGGATCGCGATGGGTGAACAACACCGGATGGGACATCATTTCGTGGTAGAGAAAATTATCCCGCGTCGACACCATGTAGAAGCCATCGATGATCATCAGGTTGCCGAATTTTTCGGTTTCAAATATCTCGATTTTCTGAAATTCGGTCTGCTCTTCGTGCAGTTTGGCGGTCACCTTGAGCGCGAACGCCGATCCCGCGTCGCTGCAGATTTCCACAAACCAATCGTTGCCCAGCGTCATCGGAGTTCCTCGTAATCTGATCCCGGCAAATAAAAAAACCGCCATTAATCGTGGGCGGCGGTGCGTCAAGTGGTTAGAATTTTCCCTTCGCCACTACCAAAACACAAGCCCGCCCCATGAGCCATACACCCCCGGACCAGGCCAAAGCCCGCTACAACGTTCTCCACTGGGGCGGTGGCTACTTCAATGTCAACGAGGCGGGGCACCTCGTCGCTCAACCCGCGGGCAACGCCAAACAGTCCATCGACATGACCGAACTGGTCGCCCGGTTGCGTGACGCCGGGGCCACGCTGCCTGTGCTGGTGCGCTTCAACGACATTCTGCGTGACCGCCTCGACCGGCTGCGCGGCAGCTTCGCCAAAACCATGCAGGACGAGGGCTATTCCGGCGGCTACACCGCAGTCTACCCCATCAAGGTCAACCAGCAGTCGTCGGTGCTGCGCACACTGGTCGACCACGGCGCCGAAGGATTCGGCCTGGAGGCCGGCAGCAAATCCGAGCTGCTGGCGGTCATCGGCCTCTCCCGACCGGGCGGCGTCATTGTCTGCAACGGGTACAAGGACCGCGAGTACATCCGGCTCGCCCTGGCCGGCCAGCAGTTGGGCCACCGGGTCTATATCGTGCTGGAGAAGATATCGGAACTCGAGTTGATCATTGACGAGGCGCGCCGGCTGAAACTCCAACCGCGCATCGGGGTGCGGGTCAAACTCGCTTCCATCGGCGCCGGCAACTGGCAGAACACGGGCGGTGAGAAGTCCAAATTCGGGCTGAGTTCGGCTTCGATTCTGGAGGCGACCCAGCGCCTGCGCGAGGCGGGCATGGGCGACAGCCTGCGGCTGCTGCATTTCCATCTGGGTTCCCAGATCGCCAACATCCGCGATATCCAGCGTGGATTGCTGGAATCGGCGCGCTATTACGCCGAGCTGCGCCGTCTGGGTGTGCCGGTGGACACCATTGATGTGGGCGGCGGGCTCGGTATTGACTACGAGGGCACCCGCTCACGCAGCTTCTGCTCCATCAACTACACCCTGCAGGAATACGCCAACAACGTCGTCTCGACCATTCACACCATCTGCGACGAGAACGGGCTGCCTCATCCGCACATCATCAGCGAATCGGGCCGGGCGCTCACGGCCCATCACGCGGTGCTGATCACCAATGTCATTGACGTCACACCGGCGATGATCGAAATCCCCCAGGCCGCTCCGGCAGAGGATGCGCCCTGGGCGCTGCATCACCTCTGGTCCGCACTGCAGGGCATGGATCTCAACTCCCCCATGGAGACCTACCACGAATCGGCGCACTGTCTGGCCGAGGCGCAATCCATGTTCAACCACGGCCTGCTGAGCATCGAGCAGCGGGCCGCCGCGGAATCGATCTATACCCAGATCTGCAAAGGGCTGTTGGTCCGGCTCAATCCCAACGTGCGCGCCCATCGCGAGGCGCTGGACGAACTGCAGAAGAAGCTGACCTACAAATTCTTCTGCAATTTCTCGCTGTTCCAATCCACTCCGGATGTCTGGGGAATCGAGCAGATTTTTCCGTTGATGCCGCTGCAGCGGCTGCATGAAGCACCCAATGTACGGGCCGTTATCGAAGACATCACCTGCGATTCAGACGGTCGCATCGACCACTATGTGAACGAAGAGGGGATTGACGACAGCCTCCCGCTCCATCTGCCGAATCCGGGCGAGGAGTATCTGTTGGGGGTTTTCCTGGTGGGCGCCTATCAGGAGATTCTCGGCGATATGCACAACCTGTTTGGCGACACCGATTCGGCGGACGTGCACCTGCAGTCAACGGGCTACGTGGTGGACAATCTGGTGCGTGGCAATACCACGCGCCAACTGCTGGAGTACGTCAATATTGCACCCGAAGAGCTGCTCGACCGCTACCGTGCAAAGTTGGCGAAAGCCGAACTGACGAATGATGCCGGACTACGGCTGCTGGCTGACCTGGAGTCCGGCCTCGACGGCTATACCTACCTGGAAGAGTAGATGCGGGCTTCAGTAGTTGCCCGCAATGTACGCCTCGAGGTGGGCGATCTCCTCGGCCTGACCCCGAACCATCCAGTTGACCAGATCATTGATCGAGACGATGCCGATCATCTTGCCGTCATCGAGCACCGGCAGGTGACGGATTTTACGGGTTTTCAGCATCAGCATCGCCTCGGACACCCGGGTCTCGGGCCGGGTACAGACCAGATTACTGGTCATGACATCGCCGACCGGCGTCGTTGCCGGATTGAGTTCGGGATCAATGACCCGGCACATCACGTCGCGTTCGCTGAATATTCCTACCGGAACGCCATCATCCACCACCATCACAGCACCAATGCTGCGCTGGTTCATCAGGGTGACGCACTGGTGAACGGAAGTTGAGGGATCGACGGAATAGATCTCCGACCCCTTGGCTTTGAGCACTTGATCTAACGCAGCATCCATAAACGCCTCCGGTTTTTCGAGGGGGGGTGTTATCAGAGGTGGGATTATTGTGTACCCACCCGCCGGTGAGAGTCCAGCCAATTTCCGGTTAAGAAAATTTCCTGAGTATGCATAATGGGGCTGGCTCCTGAGTTGCGATTTTCCGCAGAATATTAAGGAGATTCTCATGAAATACGCCGTCGACGAGGCTCCCGGTACCGGCACCGCCGGCCGCACCAGGGTCACATGGAAAAAGGGAATTTGCGGTATCTGTCCGGCCGGGTGCTGGATTGAAGCGGGGCTTCAGGAGGAGCGGATGGTGGAGATCCGCGCGGATCAAGGCCATCCCCTGGGCATGATGTGCCGACGCGGCCAGCATGCGCCGGAAATCATCTACTCCGAACACCGTCTGCGCCATCCGATGCGCCGCACCGGCCCCAAGGGCACACTCGAATTCGAGCCCATCTCGTGGGACGAAGCCTATGCCACCATCGTGGAGAACCTGAACCGGATCAAGGCGGAATCGGGACCCGAAGCCACCTGCATCTATACCGGACGGGGTACCTTTGAGCTGGGCCTGTGCGACATTTTCCAGCCCCGCGACACCGCACCCTCCTCGGCCTCCAGCGTGCTGTTCCCGTTCGGTTCGCCCAACACCACCGGTGTGGGTGCGCTCTGTTACGTCTCCTTTGCCATGATCGCGCCGCATGTCACCTTCGGCCGCATGCTGCCGAACATGTTCGTCGACATGGAAAACGCGGACCTGCTGGTGGTCTGGGGCGCCAATCCGGCCACCGATTCACCGCCCCTGGACATGATGCGCCTGGAGGCGGCGGTGAAGCGCGGTGCCGAAGTGGTGGTGATTGACCCGCGACGCACAGAGACGGTGGAACGCACGGGTGCCCGCTGGGTGCCGATCCGCCCGGGTACGGATGGCGCTCTCGCCCTGGCGATGCTGCAGGTGATGATCGACGAGGAGCTGCACGACGAACCCTTCGCCGAGCAGTGGTGTCACGGATTTCCCGAGCTGGTGCAGTACCTCCAGCACTTCACCCCGGAG
>JBNLBB010000082.1:0-11892 GCA_050302415.1 Gammaproteobacteria bacterium
TCTGGTGTCGGGCAAAAACTACGCGCTCTCCAACGTCTGCTCCGGTAGCGGGGATTTCGGCCAGGGATGCGAAGGTGGGCGCGGCCTCTGGGTGGAGGTGAACGCCGCCACCGCGCGGGCGGATGCCGCCGAGCGCGGAGCTACCGGCTTCTGCCGTCCGGAAGACCTGCACGTGGACCGCAGCTACGGGGAGTTCAACGGTGGTGAGGGCATCCGCTGGTGCTGGAACAACACCTGCGCGGTCGGCACCGGTGAAACCCTGTGTGTGACGGAAAAGGACATGGATGCCAACATGGACCTGTTCAGCAACAGCCGCGGTCAGAACCAGCTCTCCACCGACGGCGTGGCCTTCGCCGAGGTCAGCGTCACCCGGTTTGTGGATGGCGACAGCCGCATGCGGGCCCACGACAATCTGGACATCCAGCCGATGACCAGCAATGTCTACGTGATTGAAGACGCCCCCTTCGGCGAAGTGTGGGCCTGCCTGCCTGATGGTGCTGACCGTGACTTCAGGACCGACGGCTGCGTCGCGGTGCTCTCCATTCGCGATCCGAGCGCGGAACCGACTGGGTTCATTTTTGATGGCACGGGCAACACCGCCTACTACATCCTGCAGCACGGACAGCAGCCGGCTGCACTGCTCGACTTTGGCTCCAACCCGGTCAACGGCCGCACGGACGATCTGGTGAAAATCACCGGTTTCAAGACCCGCGAAACGCCGGATAAACACCTCTAGATGTCACCTGAGGAACCTTCGCGGCGCAGTTCGTCTGCGCCGCTTTTTTTGCGCCCGCACCCCTGTCGCGCCGACGGGTTCGACCCACCTTCTACGTGGTCCGGAAGCCCCCATGTAAGAATTTACCGAAATACCGGTTCTCCTAGTGCACCAATTGCATCCTGGGAGGGAGAACCATGGCTACCTTTACGGAAAGCATCGAAATTGCCGCATCCCCCAATTCGGTTTGGGGCACGCTGGTGGACATCGGGTCCATCGCCGAATGGAATCCCGGCGTCGTGGCGTCGCGCTGCACTTCCGGTGGAGAGGTGGATCTGGGATCCAAGCGTATCTGCGAGTTGGGTGGACGAAACTATCTGGATGAAGAGGTGGTGGAATTTGTCCACCAGCGACGGATTGCGTTTCGCATTAACGACACCAACCTCCCTTTCGCCCACGCTGTGATCCGGTTCACCATCACGCCGGCTGGAGATCACTCCTACGTGGAGGTTTCGCCCGAATACCGATTGAAGTACGGGGCGCTGGGCAAACTGATGGACGCGCTGATGGTTCGTCGTATGTACCGCGCCGGCATGGTCGACATGTTACGCGGCTTGAAGCGCTATCTGGAGGCACCGGTTGCCGAGGCAGGCGCCGCTGCCACCTGAGCATTAGCTCCGGCATCGCCTTCGGAGGTACAGGATTTCTAGGGCTACCCGGTCACTCCGAGTTGTCCTCGTCGTTCTCGCAACCCCCATCGAGCCCATCGATCAGCTCGTCACCGTCGTTGTCTATCCCATCGCCGCATTGGGGCATGGGATGGAGTTCGCTCAGCAACGCCGGATCGTAATTCCCGTAGGGTGTCAGGCATCCGAAATCGGCGGCATCGAACAGATAGGCCGGAACAGCAGCCGACAGTTCGTTGTCGATGCCGTCACTGCACTGAGTCATCCCCTGTGTGGTCAGGGTGATGGTTGCCGACACGCCGGGTACGACGGCATCCACGGTAAGGGTGATTCCCGCCCGTTGAATCGCATAGGGTTGCCCCACTTTCAGATAGTTATCCTCCAGCATCGGCCCGGGCACAACCAGGCCCAGCTGGAATTGCTCACGCACGGTGTGGACAATCACTCTGTCGCGATTGCGCAACTCGATATAGAGCTGATCGTGCAGATTGGGCAGCGGCACCTTGAGCACCTTCAACCCCTCCGCATCGTCCTCAAGGGGGGTGATGGTATGCGTCCCGGAGTTGGTGATCAGGAAATTGCCCGCGCTCAACCAGCCGTACCGCTCCTTATTCATGGAGCTGTGACCCACATCCGGTACCCGATGGTTGGACATGATGTCGTACGGATCGGTACGCGTCGAGGCAAAGCAGGTCTCATCCAGTAATACCCGCTGCCCCTGCGCGTCCACGCACTCATAGCCGACCGTATGGCCGACCAACACATTCTGAAAGCTCAGACTGTGTCCATGTTCATGACGAACGATGCCCTGATCGAAGGTCAGGATATGTTTGGGCGTGTGGCTCCACACACACTGATCCGGCAGGTCGTAGAAGAAAACCACCCGGGCATCCGGTGGAATGTCACGATCCACGGCGGCATAGGCCCGCTGATAGAACTCCTCATTTTGCTGACCCAAGGTCGGAAGATCGCAAATTCCGGCTGAGGTGATGGCGTAAGGGCCCAGTGGCTCACCCGTAATCCACGCCTTGCCGTAGGACTCACGCGCGATGAAGTCCGCCAGTTCCACGAATACCGCCTGACGCATCGCCTCGAACTGCGAAGGAATATCCGGATAGTTACCGTCGATGTTGTTCTCGTCGTCACTGTTCACTATCAGAATGGGCATGGTGTTCAGCGCACCCACCGGTTGCCGGGATTCCACCTTGACGCCGTTTCGGCACCCCAAGGGAGTCGGCAGCAATGTGGACACCGGGTAGGAATGGGGGGTGTTGCAACTGTATTCATTCAAGACACAGCCCACGCCCTCGCATGACGAAATCGCGTTCCAGGCGCCTGGATGGTTCCAATCCTCAATCAGGCAACCGTCCAGGGCCGGGTTGTCGGGATCCCAGCCGTCCCAGTTGGAGGTCACCGCCCCCTTGATCTCCGGATTGATCCCATCGGGATAGGCGGCGCCTCCGGCATCGGAGTCGCTGCAGGTGATCGTCTCCCGGCTGACCTCCAGGTGATCCCATACCACCGCGTTGCCCACCGGCGCATCGACGGTCAAACGGACCCCAATGGTTGAGGTACCCAGGGGACAGATACCACCGGTCTGCAGCGCCTGCCACTGTTCGCTGCTCCAGTCGGCGGTGGTCGGCAGTTTCTTTTTGAAGGTTTTGAGGATGCCGGTCGGACCGGACTTGCAGAAGAGGTGGACGCGCACCTCCGGTCGTGCCCCGCCGACCGGTTTCACCAGTGCGCGGAAGTGCATCCGTACCTGCGTGTCAATCGGTAGATCGCCCACCACATCCACACCGCGCCAGGGACGCAGATAGCTGACGAGCGGTTCGCCGTCCATATCGTGCACCGAGTGGAGCATGGCATGGTTGGGCAGCACCGCGCCGGGTACCGGGGATTCCGCAACACTCAGCGTACCGTTTCGCGCTCCCTGGCCAAACAGGGCCGGCAGGGTTGTGGCGCTTTTGAAATCCTCCAGCCACATCCGCTCGCCCGGGAGCGGTTCCAGGGTACGGAATCCGCCCCAGGCGCCATACAGCGTCTGCCAGAAACCCAGTAGCAGCATAGCTGCGACCCATCTCCGGGAGCGAAGCGCTTTGCAACTGCCTGTCGTCATTTTAAGTCTCCCTGCCACGGCCGCGAATCTTCATCGGGCTATTCTTGTTTGCCCATCATACCCGACGGGCAGGGACAATGACCCTGGCATCACATCCGATGCCTACGGGTTCGACCGCAACGGCATCTCATTACCCGACAGGTTCCCGCAACGGTCCACCACTCGAGCTCAACAGGTTCACACTACCGTAAATAGCTTTCTCTTAGTGATTCCCACGAAGGTGCTGAGGCTTCGCCCGTGTGGTTTACGACAACCTGGACATCCAGCCGGTGACCAGCAATGTCTACGTGATTGAAGACGCCTCCTTCGGCGAAGTGTGAGCCTGCCCGCCCGATGGTGAAGACCGCGATCTCAAGAGCGATGGCTGCGTCGCCATGCTCTCGATCCGTCACCCCAGCGCGGAGCCGACCGGGTTCATTTTGATGGCACGGACAGCAGCCGGCTGCACTGCTCGACTTTGGCTCCAACCCGGTCAACGACCGAACGGATGACCTGGTGAAGATCAGCGGTTTCAAGGTGCGCGGGCAGCGCGGCGGACATATCGACTGAACCACTCGGACCCAATCCACCGGTGGAACGTTCAAGGCGCGGTTTCCCGCGCTTTTTTTCCGACCTCAGAGTGAGGAACCACTCCCGGCTCCAACGCGCAAACTCCGATACTCCCTGCTGATGATGCTACCTGCCATCTTTTGCCTTTGCCCCTTTCAGAAACCGGAACAGGTCCGAGTCGGTGGACAGTACGATGGTGGTGCTGTCACCGATCATCGCCGGATAGGAGGCCATGGTGCGGGTGAATTCATAGAACTCCACCGCCTGCGGACTCTGGTTGTAGGCACGGGCGTAGATCTCCGTCGCCTTGGCATCGGCCAGGCCGCGGATCTCCTCCACGGCCCTATAGGCTTCCGATTGAATTTTGTTCAGTTCCCGCACCCGATTGCCACGGATACGAGCCGCCTCGCCATTGCCTTCGGAGAGGAATCGTTCTGCGATCTGTCGCCGCTCGCTGATCATGCGATCATAGATTTTGGGCCGCACACTGGCGTTGTAGTTGATGCGCTTGAAGCGGATATCCAACAGCTCAATGCCGAACACCTCCACCTTGTCCGCAGCCGCCTTGAAGATCTCCTGTTCAACCAGCATGCGCCCCTTCTCAATCGGCACCAGGGCACCCACGGACGTTTTCACTTCGCTGGAGGTCAGCACGGCATCGCGCAACGGTACCCGGTCCCTGGTGGTGCGAATGATCTCAATCAGTTCGTGCTTGGCCACGGCATTTCGCGTTTCACTGCCCAGTACGTCATCCAGCCGCGATTGCGCGCTGCGCTCGTCCCGCAGACGCAGGAAATACTGCAGGGGATCGACGATGCGCCAGCGAGCGAACAGGTCCACTGATATATAGAGCTTGTCCTTGGTGGGCATGTCCGACGGCGCACCGTCCCACTCCAATACCCGCTTGTCGATGGGATTGACCTCCTGCACGAAGGGGACCTTGAACTTTAGCCCCGCGTCCACCACCGGGCGTCCCACGGGTTTGCCAAACTGGGTGATGATCACCTGCTCCACTTCACTCACGGTATAGATGGAACTCCCCAACACGAAGAGCGCGCCCAGCACCACGACCATCAGTGCCAACTGTTTGAGACTTTTCATGGCTTGCCGCCTTTCAGATCGCCGACATTGAGCAGCGGCAACAGACCGCGCAGATCGTCATCCACCAGCACTTTGCTGTGGATGGTGGGCATCACTGCCTGCATGGTTTCGATGTAAATACGCCGCCGCGTCACTTCGGGAGCCTTGCTGTATTCGGCGAACAATGCATTGAAACGGGCGACATCGCCTTCGGCTTCGTTAATGCGTTTCAACCGGTAGCCGTCCGCTTCGCGAATGCGCTGGTCCTTTTCGCCTTCGGCCAACGGGATCACCTTGTTGTAGTCACGCCGGGCTTCGTTGATGAGTTTCTCCTTCTCCTGCTGTGCCTGATTGACCTCGTTGAACGATTCCTGCACCGGCTTGGGCGGATTGATGTTTTTCAACTGCACCTGGTCGATGCTGATCCCCATTTCGTACTTGGTGGCGAGCGCCTGCATCTTGACCAGCGCCTCGTTTTCGATCTCCTGCCGGCCGATGGTGATCACTTCGTCCACCGTCCGGTCGCCGACCACTTCACGCATCACCGATTCGGAGACGTAGCGCAGGGTTTCCCTGGGTTCACGAACTTCAAACAGGTACTTCACCGGACTGGAGATCCGATACTGAACCACCCATTCGACCAGCGCCGCGTTGAGGTCCCCGGTGACCATCTGGGTTTCGCGGCCACCATCCTGCCGGCTCGGGCTCTGGTAGGGATCACTGGCGCCCGGCGTGGTGAACCCAAATTCCTGTTTCAACTGGCGTTTGACGGGCACGATGGTTGCGGTATCGATGTTGAGGGGAAGTTTGAAGTGAAGTCCGGGCGGGACCTCTTTCAGGTATTTGCCGAATCGTTGCACCACCGCCACTGAATCGCTGGGCACGGTGTAATAAGCCGACCACGCACTCGCCCCGGCAATGAGAAGCAGCAGCAGGACCAGTGCGCCGCTGCGGCCGCCACCGGGCATCAGGCCCTGCACCCGGCGCTTCCATTGGTTGAGTATCACATTCAGATCGGGCGGGGATTGGCGCGGTCGTCCCCACGGGACTCCCGGCTCGTCATTGTCTTGGGTGGGCATGCGGTGGGCCTTTGGCTGGGAAACAGGCAAAGTGCCCGTTTAGTTCTATATGAGGCCGTAATGGACGGATTGTTAGGTCAGAAGGCGAAATAAATCCTAAACCGCGCGCGGTACCCTGTGGCTGGTGCGGTTCCAGTCACCGGTGCGCGACGCCGAAACCTCCTACCCACTCTGCCGTCCCACCGGCAACCGGTAAGAATTCCGCCCATCCTCCGGCTTCCTGTTTCATCTCGCCAACCCAGCGAGGGAATACCATGAGCACCTTTTCCGAAAGCATTGAAATCACCGCCGCCACCCACCACGTGTGGGCAGCCGTATCGGATATCGGCTCTATCGCGGACTGGAATCCGGGAGTGGTGCAATCGCGCTTGACCTCACGCGGTGAGGTCGGTCTTGGCTCAACGCGAGTTTGCGAACTGGGCGGGAAAAACTATCTCGACGAAGAGGTGGTGGAGTTTGTGTATCTGAAGCGGATTGCGTTCCGGATCAACGCAACCAATCTGCCATTCGCATCCGCAATCATTCGCTTCACCCTCACCCCGGCCGGCAGCCACACCCTGCTGGCGGTGGCGCCGGACTACACGCTGAAGTTTGGATTGATTGGCCGGCTCATGGATCAACTCCTGGTGCGGCGAGTTTATCGCAAGGGCATGCAGGATCTGCTGCATGGCTTGAAACCCCATCTGGAGAGTGCGTTGTCCGCACCCCACGAAACTGCGGTGAACTAGACCGCGCGGGTCCGCATTAAACTGAGCACTGCCGAGGGGACCAGGCAGCCAATCCCGTTCTACCGTGTCACCCCCAACTGCTCCCCAGGCAGAAGAGTTGCAAACCCTCGACCGGAGGCGTAAACAAGGGAGTCAAACCAGAACAAGCGATTCCGTTGCCGACATCAACAAGGTCCGTACGACGGGCCGATTTCCTACGGAGGATCGCCGATGCATACTCAGCACCTGCCAATACTTCTGCTGACTGCGTGCCTGGCCATTCCGGTGGCCGCCATCGCGGACGGTAACAAGGACGATGACCAACAGGTATCCAAGGGCAAGGGCAACACCAACATTTCCGGTCGCAAGTTCCTGCTGCTGCAGGACCAGATCAACCAGCTTCGCGACGACATCCTGACCATTGAACTCACCCCCGGCCCTCAGGGCCCACCGGGTCCGGTCGGACCACAGGGCCCCACGGGCCCACAGGGTCCCATCGGCGCCACCGGACCGGACGGCGTGGCTGGCCCGGCTGGTCCCCAGGGCCCGGTCGGCGCTACCGGGCCCCAGGGCGAAACCGGTCTCACAGGTGCGCAGGGTCCACAAGGTGATCCCGGCGCTGCCGGACCGCAGGGTCCCGCGGGACCACCCGGTCCGATTGGCGATACCGGCCCGGCGGGTCCGCCCGGACCTGAAGGCCCGACAGGCCCGGTGGGTGCCGCCGGACCCCAGGGAGCGCCCGGTCCGGCCGGACCTCCCGGACCGCAGGGACCGCCTGGCCCTCCGGGCACTCCCGGCCCGCTCTCCAGCCTGGTCTGTGAAGCGGGGCAGGTGGCGCAATACGACGGCACCCAGTGGGGCTGCGGCAATGCGGGCGGAACCGGGACGTCCACCTCGGGCGTCTGCCTGAGCAGCTTGGCCAAATCAGGTGTCAACTTCAGCGTGGATTTCGGCAGGGGGCTGTTCGACCCGCCCTGGGAAGACATCTGCGGCGGCGAAGCGGTGCTCAATATAGTTGAGCCCACCGGCACCGGCCAGTTTCCTGGGGCGGGGTCCGTGACCAAGGAAGTGGCTGAACTCACCCTGTCCGGGCGTATCAGCTCCGGTGGAAAAATCGGACAGGTGGCACCTGCCATCCTGTTCACTTCGGATCTCTACCTGCAGGGCAATGTCACACGCATTACGGTGTCGCCCCTGGTGATCCCGATTGTCAAATCTTCTATCAACAATCCAGACGGTTGGGAAACCTACCGTTATGGTGGCCCCCCCCAAAGCGTACGCATTTTCACGGAGGCGTTTGTGCCCGATGACCAGTCGGAAGTGCAGCAGTTGTGGGTCAGCATGCTCAACGGAAGCGAAATCCGCCGTAGCCTGACCGTCATTGGGTTTGCTACGACACCAGACGACCCGCTGCTGGAATACAGCTTCGGCAACTGCCGCATCCTGTCATGGTCAGGGCTGCCCATTGCCGCCGGAACCGCCAAAGGGAGTACCTTCTGGGAAAGCGCCCAGTTCGAATGCGACCTTCTGTCACAGCTGACCCAACGCCAGGATTTGGACCAATGGATTCAGGACATCAGAAACCAGCAGCCAGATACCTTGGACATGGTGCGAACCGTCACGGTGCAGTTCAGGGATGACTTGGGCGTCGATGTTGGCCTACCGCGGGTCTATCCGGATTCCCTGTTGACGGAGTACCACTTCCCCGCCTTCATCACCGGTTCCCCGATGCCGGGCCGGGAGTTGATCCGAATCAAACCCGGGCGCCTGGAGTAGTGTCCATCGGTAGCCGTGGCCCGGATATCCTCCCAGGCCACGACACCCAATGGCACAAGATCAAGTGGATCAACATCTGGCTCTGACCCGGCTGGGCGCACGGCGCCGCCTCGGAAGCCACGCGGACTCATTAGAAGCTAAGCCACCTCCCGTCCACGAGGTCCCGCATGCTCCTCCCATCCCGTCACGCCACACTGCACTGTCTGACTGTTCTGATGATCTTCACCCTCACTGCCTGCAGAAGCGGCGGTGATGAATCGACCGACACGGACAACAACCATCAGAACACCCCCGTGGATCCCGACACAGATGCCGATGGCGACGGCTGGCGCACTAGCCGGCAGGGGAGGTGGAACCGGGTGGCTGACCACCGCGGCACCGGTGGTTCCGGGTGAAACCATCACCCTGGAATCATGATGTTCGATGTGGGCGACACGATACTGGACTCCCTGGTGGTGCTGGATGATTTTGAGTGGATCGAGTCGACCACCACGGTAGGTACAGCACCAGCCAACTGAGGTCACATCGCGCTATAACACTTCCGATCCCTCTTGTGCTGCGTCAACTAGGTGGCTCTTAACGCTCACCCCACGCGTGACCCGGTGGTAGGGTAATCCTCCCTCCGCAGTTCCGAGTCAGGGAGACGTACCATGCGATCCAGACTTTCTGCCTCCGTATGTGTTTCGCTGTTCCTGCTCTCCGGCTGTGGCGGCGGAGGCGGAGGTGGCAGCAACAACGCTGCAGTCTCCTCCTCTCCCCCATCCGGCAGTGCCCTCTTCACCAGTGATCCGATCGTATTCACGTTCGAGCGCGCCATGAATCCCTCATCCCTGACCCTGAGTGGCAGCATGGCTGCCGACAGCGACGGCGGCACCTGGAGCACCACCACCAGCAACAACAACACCCTCACGCTCAACGGCGATCCGGCGTGGAATGCCTCGCAACCGGGCACCCTGACTGTCAGCGCCAACGACACCGATGGTGATTTGGTGTCGATCACCGCCAGCTATGGAATTTCGCTCAAGCTCACCCATTTCCAACCCGCAGTCACGGTGATCGGACAACCGGATTTTGTCAGCGTGGCGGTACACCAGGGTGGCGCACCGGGGGCCAATACGATGGACAATGTGTTTGGTATGGTCCATGCCGGTGGCCGGCTCTACCTGTCGGACTATGCCTCGCACCGGATTCTCGGGTTTGATGCCATTCCCGAATCCAGCAACGCCTCCGCCAGTTTTGTCATCGGGCAACCGGACTTCTCTACTGCCAATTCCGGCTCGGGTGCCGAGCAACTCGGCGGCCCGGAAGGCCTGGCATCTGACGGCACGCGCCTAGTGGTCGCTGACTGGGATAACCGGCGCGTCACGATTTTCGATCCACTGCCCACCGCCGGTCCGGCAACGGCATCCGTGGTCTTGGGACAGCCGGATTTTTCACCGCCGGTAGCCCCCACCGTATGTACGGATTCCGCTATTGACGAGCTGGAGTCGGTCACCGTGGCCGGAGGTAAGGTGATTGCATCCGTCTACGCCCAGAACCGCATCCTGATCTGGAATTCGGTTCCCACCACCAATGGGGCTCCTGCCAATCTGGTGCTCGGTCAAAACAGCTTCACCACCTGTATCGAGAACGATGATGACCAGGACGGAACACCGGATGGTCCGAGCAATCGGACCTTGAACACTCCCGAGGGGATCTGGAGTGACGGTGAGCGACTGATTGTCGCGGACAGCGGAAACCAGCGGGTACTGATCTGGAACACCTTCCCCACAACCAACTTCGCGCCGGCCGACGTGGTGATTGGACAGAGCAACTTCACCCTCTCCGCAAGAAACGACACCAACCAGGATGGTAGCGAAGACGCAAATCCCAACGCACAGACCGTGTGGTTTCCCCTGTTTGTCCATTCCAATGGCACCCAGCTGGTGGTGAGCGACAACGGGAATAATCGGGTGCTGGTATGGAATGAAATTCCAACCACCAATTTCGCACCGGCCAATGTGGTACTCGGCCAAAGTGATTTCACAAAACGCACCGCCGATGACGGTAATCAGGACGGCTTGGCTGGTCCGGTCAGCGCCAATACCAACAACTCGCCCGGCGCAGTATTGATAGCCAAGGACAAACTGCTGCTTTCCGAACATGCCAACCACCGGGTGCTGATCTATACCGGCCAGTAGTTGCGGCTAAATCCTCGGGACATCGTGCACCATAGCGCACTGGTTGCGCGACACCGAGAGGAGACACTCCGTGTGGTTCAACAACTTCACCACTGAGCGAATCACCACCTCGGGCGCCGAGATCCACACCGTACACGGCGGATCGGGCCCACCGCTGCTGTTGCTGCACGGCTACCCGCAGACCCACGCCATGTGGCACGCCGTGGCGCCGCGCCTGGCGGAACGGTTTCATGTGATTTGCCCCGATCTGCGCGGCTACGGCGACAGCTCCAAACCGCCCACCATGGAGAACCACGCCACCTACGCCAAACGCGCCATGGCAAAGGATATGGCGGATGTGATGACACAGCTGGGTTACCAAACCTTCGCCGTGGCGGGGCACGACCGGGGCGCGCGGGTGACGCATCGCCTGCTGCTGGATCATGGGGAACGGGTCACCCGGGCGTGCGTCATGGACATCGTGCCCACCTGGCACCTCTACCGCCATACCAACCAGGCGATGGCGACGGCCTACTACCACTGGTTTTTTCTGATCCAGCCCGACGGATTGCCGGAGCGCATGATTGGCGCCGATCCCGAGTATTACCTGATGGAGATGCTGAACCGCCTGAGCGCGCCCGACGCCCATTTTGACGGTCGGGCGGTGAACGAATACCTGCGCTGTTTCAGCAAACCCGAAACCATCCACGCCACCTGCGAGGATTACCGCGCGGCCGCAGGTATCGACCTGGAACACGATGAAGCGAGCCGGAACCGGAAAATTGTCTGCCCGCTGCTGGTGCTCTGGGGTGACCGGGGCTACGTGCATCGCAACTACGACGTGCTGGCGGTCTGGCGCGAGTGGGCGGAGCATGTGGAGGGCGAGGCGTTACCCTGCGGCCATTTTCTGCCGGAGGAACTGCCGGAGGTGATTGTGGAAAAACTGATGGCATTTTTCTAGAGCCGCGTACCGTTGCACAGTCCGAGCTAACGCTGCCCCTCGTAGAAGCAGCAACTCCCTT
>JBNLBB010000083.1:0-11832 GCA_050302415.1 Gammaproteobacteria bacterium
AGCATGGCTGCGAGTGATGTGGATTTACCCGAGCCGGTGGCGCCCACAAAGATCAGCAGACCGCGTTTGGTCATCGCCAGTTCGTTGATGATGGCCGGAAGATAGAGTTCTTCGACCGTGGGAATCTTGGTTTCGATACGACGCAGAACCATGCCCGGATTGCTGCGCTGGATGAAGGCGCTGACACGGAACCGCCCCACGCCGGGTGCACTGATGGCAAACTGACACTCGTTGGTCTTGGTAAACTCGTCCCGCTGATCGTCGTTCATGATGCCGGTCACCAGTTCGCGCGACTGCGCGGGGGTCAGCTTTTGCTGGGTGATCGGCGTGGTCTTGCCATTGACCTTCATGCTCGGCGGCAGGCCCACCGTGATGAACAGGTCCGATGCATTCTTCTGCACCATCAACTTCAGCAGGGCGGTGAAATCCATCGACGTATACTCCGGCGTCTGTCGCTAGGCGTTGCCAAACGACTCTTTGATATTGGCCTTGGCACGGGCATCCTGAAGGCTGATCTTGCCCGTCTGAACCAGTGTTTTAAGGGATTGCTCCAGCGTCTGCATACCGATCTGCGCTCCGGTCTGAATTGCTGAATACATCTGGGCCACCTTGTTTTCGCGAATCAGGTTTCGGATGGCCGGGGTCCCGATCATGATTTCATGGGCGGCAATCCGCCCGCCACCGATCTTGCGGATCAGCGTCTGCGAAATGACCGCGCGCAAGGCTTCCGACAGCATGGAGCGGACCATGTCTTTCTCCGCAGCGGGAAACACATCGATGATACGGTCCATGGTTTTGGCCGCCGACACCGTGTGCAGGGTTCCGAACACCAGGTGGCCTGTTTCGGCTGCGGTGAGCGCAAGGCGAATGGTTTCCAGGTCACGCATTTCACCGACCAGGATCGTATCCGGGTCTTCACGCAGTGCGGAACGCAGCGCCTCGTTGAATCCGTGGGTGTCGCGGTGAACTTCGCGCTGGTTGATCAGGGACTTTTTCGACTCATGCACGAACTCGATCGGGTCCTCGATGGTGAGGATATGCCCATGGTCGGTATCATTCTTGTAGTCGACCATGGCCGCCAGGGTTGTCGACTTGCCGCTGCCGGTTGGCCCGGTCACCAGCACCAGACCTCGCGGGTTGTCGGAGATGGCCTTGAACACGGGCGGGCAGTTCAGCTGTTCCAGGGTCAAGATCGTGGTGGGGATGGTCCGGAACACAGCCCCGGCACCCCGGTTCTGATTGAAGACGTTGACGCGGAACCGGGCAACTCCCGGCAGTTCGAAAGAGAAGTCTGTTTCCAGATACTCCTCGTAATCCTTACGCTGTTTGTCATTCATGATGTCGTAGATCAAGGAATGGACGTTTTTGTGCTCCATCGGCGGCACGTTGATTCGCCGCATTTCACCATCGACACGAATCATCGGTGGCATGCCGGCGGACAGATGGAGGTCGGACGCGCCATTCTTCACCGTAAACGCCAACAGTTCAGCAATATCCATTCCTCAACCTCGAATTTTTTTTCTGCGCTCGAGAGACAATCGGCATTCAGTATAATCCATCACTCGTATTCCCAAAACTTGAGCCCTCCATGACATCCTGGGAGACCCTGGCCGACAACCTAACCGCGGTACGCGCCGTCATAGCGGCCGCCGAACGGCGCTGGCAGCGCGACCCGGGCTCCGTGGCCCTGCTGGCCGTCAGCAAAACCAAGCCGCTCGAAGCCATTATGGCAGCCATGGCGGCCGGGCAAACACGATTTGGTGAAAGTTATATACAGGAATCGGTCGAAAAAATCGCTCGACTGGCCGTTCCATCCGTCGAATGGCATTTCATCGGCCCGATTCAGTCAAACAAGACGCGCCCCATCGCAGAGCATTTCCAATGGGTACACAGTATTGACCGGATCAAGGTAGCGCAACGCCTCAGTGACCAGCGCCCCGCCAACCTTCCCCCACTGAACATTTGCCTCCAGGTCAACAGCAGCGGCGAGGCCTCCAAATCAGGGGTGCCCCCAGAGCAGCTCAGGGAGCTGGCAGACGCGGTGGCAACCCTGCCGCGGCTCGCGTTGCGGGGATTGATGACCATACCCGCACCCGCGCAGTCACTGGAGGATCAACGGCAACCCTTCAGGCTGGTGCGCGGACTCAGGGACGATCTGGCTCGTTCGGGACACCCATTGGATACGCTGTCCATGGGCATGAGCGACGATCTTGAGGCCGCCATAGCCGAAGGCAGTACCATGGTCAGAATCGGCACCGCGATTTTCGGGGCCCGCGCGACGGTCAAACCATGAACAACCGCCACCGCCTGCGCTAGACTTAGCAGCGAATTCAACAGGGAATCCTCCACTCGATGCCAAAGCCAACCATCGCATTTATCGGAGCCGGAAACATGGCCACCAGTCTTATCGGCGGGTTGATTGCCAGCGGTTACCCTCCGGCGCAACTGATCGCTGCCGACCCCAGCGCGGAGCGCCTCGCAGCCATTGGCTCCGAATACGGCATCAAAACCTCCATGGACAATCACGCCACCGCCGCCCAGGCCGATGTGGTGGTGTTCGCAGTCAAGCCGCAGGTGCTGCGCGACGCCGCCCACCAGGTGGCCAACGAACTGGCCAACCGCAACCCCCTGATCATTTCCATCGCCGCCGGTGTGCGCATGACAGATCTCGAACAGTGGCTCGGATATGACGCGGCGCTGGTCCGCACCATGCCGAATACCCCGGCGCTGGTGGGCAGCGGGGTGACTGCGCTCTGGGCCAACCCCCGGGTGTCCGCTGAAGCCCGGGAGCTGGCGGAAACCATACTCCGGTCAGTCGGATCCACTCTGTGGGTAGAGAGCGAGCCCCTGCTCGACGCAGTCACCGCTGTCTCAGGCAGCGGCCCCGCGTACTTCTTTTTAATGATGGAGGCGCTGGAAGAAGCCGCACAACAGGCCGGTCTGTCTCCGGAAGCCGCGCGCCTGTTGACCATTGAGACGGCATTTGGCGCCGCAAAAATGGCGCTTTCCGGAGAAACGGATCCGGCCACCTTGCGCCAGCGGGTCACCTCTCCCGGCGGCACCACAGAACGGGCGATCAACGAATTTGAGGCGGGTGGGCTGCGGAGCCTGTTCATTCGCGCTGTGGATGCCGCAAAGAAGCGTTCTGAAGAACTGGCCATCCAACTGGGAAACAGCCATGGGTAGCAGCTATCTCACCAACCCCATCCAGTTTCTGATCCAGACGCTGTTTGGTCTCTATATCCTCGCCATCATGCTGCGCTTCCTGCTGCAGTGGGTTCGCGCCGACTTCTACAATCCCATTTCGCAGTTCCTGGTTAAAATCACCAATCCACCGCTGCGCCCACTGCGCCGCGTGATTCCCGGTCTGGGCGGCATCGATCTGGCCGCGCTCCTGTTGATGCTGGCACTGCAGGTGGTCGCCATCCTGCTCATACAGGCGGTGGCCGGGGTGCTCCCCAGTCTGGGATTCACCATCGTCGCGTCGATTGCCGAACTTGTGGACCTCGGCTTCAACGTGTTTCTGTTTGCCATTTTTATCCAGGTCATCATCAGCTGGATCAATCCCGGAGCCCACAACCCCGCAACCGGTCTGCTCTACAGTCTCACCGAGCCGGTCCTGCGCCCTGCCCGCCGCATGATACCCGCAATGGGTGGCCTGGATCTCTCGCCGATGGCTGTCATCATTGCCATTTACCTGCTCAAAATGCTGCTCATTCCACCCATTGAGCACATCGCCCGCAGCCTGCTGTGAACAAAAGCTGGTGGCACAGCACAGCAGGGTATGTCGAACTCTCCGTGCGGGTGCAGCCACGTGCAAGCCGTGATGAATTTGCCGGCCTGCATGGCGACCGGCTCAAGGTGCGCATCTGTGCGCCACCGGTGGACGGCAAAGCCAACGCCCATCTGTGCAAGTTCCTGGCCCGCCAGTTCGGTGTCCCTGCCAGAAACGTCACCCTGATCGCGGGCGAAACCGGGCGTGAAAAACGTCTGCGAATCCTGGCCCCCAAAACCATCCCCGCAGAGCTACAGTCGGTGATTGACTCGACCGGTTGAACGTGCGCGCCGCTCGCCTACTGGTGTATGCTGGCACGAACGGATTGGGAGGATTCAGTCATGAACACACACCATGCACGATATCTCCTTGGCACTGGACTGCTGCTGTTGGTATTCATTTTCCCTACTGCAGTCAAGGCCGAGCGGTTCCAGCGGTTTGGTGACTTTGTGGTGCATTACAACGCCATTCAGACCGCGCTGCTGACACCCGAAATAGCCAGTAGTTACGGAATCGTCCGCAGTCGAACCCGTGCGCTGCTGAATATCTCTGTTATGCGAGCCGGAGTGAACGGCCCGGACAAACCAGTCAAAGCACGGGTTGATGCCCGTACCACCACACTGGCCCAGCAGGTCGACCCGATAGAGATGCAGGAGATCACCGAGGGTGAGGCCATCTACTATGTGGGCACGCTTCATTTTCGCGACAAACAGATTCTGGATTTCAACGTGGAAATCCGCCCGGCGGGCAGCGCCCAGACCCTGGAATTGACCTTTCGGCAGCAGTTTTTTGAGGAGTAGGCAGGCGCTGACCGTGGTCTAGGGTGACGACAGGTGACGCAACAGGTTCAGCAGCGTCGCCAGCCCAAAGAGCACAATAAGGGCGCCCGAGATGCGGCGTGGCCAGGTGGCTACCAGCAATCTTCGAAACTGGCGGGCAAACATCCCGGCCGTGATCATGCTCGGCAGAGTCCCCGCGCCGAACAGCGCCATTAACAGCACCGCATTGCCAACTCCACCTGTTGCACCGGCCCATACCAAGGTGGAATAGACCAGCCCGCACGGCAGCCAACCCCACAGCACGCCAGCCCACAGGGCGGCAGGGAGTTTGGCGCGGGATATCCAGCTCTGGGCCAGAGGTTCGACCCGCCGCCAGAGCGGCAGGCCCAAACGCTCCAGAATGGCCACCCCCTGCCACCAACCACCGACATACAACCCCATGGCCACCAACAGCAGCGCGGCAAACAGGCGAAGCGTTACCGCCAAGGGACCCATACTGAAGGCGCCACCCAACAGCCCCACCAGGGCGCCGGCCAGACAGTAGCTGGCGATGCGCCCAAGACTGTAGGTAAGCAGCCGGATGACGCCGGCGCTGCCGCTGTCGCGCCCCAGCACGCCCACCGTCGCAGCAATGCCGCCACACATTCCCAGGCAGTGAACACTGCCAAACAGACCGATCAACAGGGCACTCAGGGCCAGTTCGGGAGTGATGTTCATGCTGAGGTGGGCTATCCTGCTAGAAATTTTGTGGTGAAAACGCTGTGCTCAGGTGGAATGATCAGGCACCTCAGCATACGCATCGGCAGTGATGAGGCAAGCTATGAGTGCACAGGGGCCTAACGACAGACCCGAGGATGACGAACTGGATTTCGACCTGGCCGGCAGTGAAGCCGGGGAGTTGATGGATGAGCCGCTGTCCGACGACGCCCTGGACTTTGAGCTGGATGAATTTGACACGGACCGGCCTGCTGCCGAAATGGCTGAAGATGAGTTTCCCCTAATCGAGGAGGCCGACGGGCTTCCGCTCATGGAGGAAACCTTGGTTGAGGCAGACCACTTCGAAACCGCTTCCAGTTCCAGCGATCTGGCCGACGACCAATGGATTCCCACCGTGGAACCACAGACCTTCTCACCAGCGGCATCGGCACCCGCATCGGCCGAGAGTGATCTCAGCAGGCATTTCGACCCACCAACCCATGCTTCTGATGGGCCAGACAGCGACCGCGAACCGCCAACCGGTACCGGGTGGGGCGGTTGGGTTGCGATCACCGCCTGCCTGCTCGCCCTTGGCGCCCTTGCCTTCGCCTGGCTGAAACCCGCTGGCGATCCCGCAGTGATGGCCCAGCTCGCCAGCTTGGCTCAAGACAACCAGGTGTTGGTGCAGAAGATCGATGCCCTGGAAACGGAAGTGGCCAACGCTCCCAGAACCGGTCCGGCCGTGGAATCGCTCATGCGACGCATTACCTCGCTCGAACAGGCCACCCAGGACCAGGCATCGACCGATGACCTGACCCGAATGCTCGAAGAGCAACAGGCACTGATCCAGGCGTTGCAGTCGGAAATTCAACAGCTTCAGACGCAATCCACGCAAACAACCACGTCGGGCCAGTGGTCGGTGCACGTCTCTTCTTTCAGCCGCAGGGCAAATGCCGAATCCATTCGCGATGAACTCCGCAACGCTGGCTATCCAGCCGAAGTACACGCCAGTGAGGTACAGGGTCGCACCTGGTATCGGATCAGCCTGTCAGGGTTTTCCGACAGAGGCGAAGCGGACCTGAAACGGCGGGAAATCGGCGAAAAACTGGGTTACACCCAGGCCTGGATATCCAGAGACTGAGTGCCTACAGCAGATAGTCGATAGTCAGTGGAGCGTGATCCGAAAAGCGCTCTTTGCGATAGATGGCGGCCCGGGCGGCCTTCTGTGCCAGACCCGGTGTGGCCACCTGGTAATCGATCCGCCAGCCGACGTTGTTGGCCCAGGCATTGCCCCGGTTGGACCACCAGGTGTATTGATCCGGATCCTGGTTGAGCCGCCGGAACACGTCCACGAATCCCAACGGGCCGAACAACTGGTCCATCCACGCCCGCTCCTCCGGGAGGAACCCGGAGTTTTTCTGGTTGCTGCGCCAGTTTTTCAGATCCTCCCTGCGGTGCGCAATGTTCCAATCCCCGCA
Source organism: Gammaproteobacteria bacterium (assembly GCA_050302415.1). Taxonomy (GTDB): domain Bacteria; phylum Pseudomonadota; class Gammaproteobacteria; order JBNLBB01; family JBNLBB01; genus JBNLBB01. Next base: position 6,729 of record JBNLBB010000083.1, read on the forward strand.
AATGAGATACTCCCGGCCAGAGTCGCGAAGCGCCTTCAGCCACCCTTCCAGCCAGTCCAGAAACTCATATTTGGACTGCTGCCTGTGCTCCCCGGAACTCCCCGACGGCAGGTAAAGTGAGACAACACTGTGACTGTCAAACCGCATCTCGAGGATGCGTCCTTCTTCGTCTGCTTGAGGAAAACCCACCGATTCCACGACCAGATCGGGCTGCCTGCGGCTGAAAAGCGCCACGCCACTGTAGCCGCGCCGGGCGGCAGGACGGTAAACACAGGTGTAACCCTCAGGCCAGAACCCATCCGCGGAAATCTGCTCCACGCCGGCACGCACCTCTTGCAGGCAGATCACGTCGGCCTGCTGCCGCTCCAACCAAGTGAAGAACCCCTTCCTGGCGGCGGCCCGGATCCCGTTCACATTCAGCGTTGTAACCCGATACATGGTTGTCCCCTACGCGGCAGTCGTTATGATAGCGGTCTGCCAAAACGGACCAGCCCCTGAAGTAAGCCATGCAAGACTACCAAAAAGAATTTATCCAATTTGCCATCGATCGTGAGGTATTGCGGTTTGGTGAGTTCCGACTCAAATCGGGCCGCCTGAGCCCCTACTTCTTCAACTCCGGTTTGTTCAATACGGGCGCGGCACTCTCCCGTCTGGGCCGCTATTACGCGCTGGCCATCCGAGATTCGGGAATTGCTTTTGACATGCTGTACGGCCCCGCCTACAAGGGAATCCCCCTGGTGGCGGCAGTCAGCATCGCCCTGTCGGACCATTTCGGGCTGGACGTGCCCTATGCCTTCAATCGCAAGGAGGCCAAGGACCACGGCGAAGGGGGAACCCTGGTGGGGGCGCCGCTGGCGGGACGCGTCCTGATCGTCGACGACGTCATCACAGCGGGCACATCGGCCAAGGAATCGATTGATGTGATCCGGGGCGCAGGCGCCACCGTGGCCGGAGTGGCCATCTCCCTGGACCGCCAGGAACGGGGATCCGGAGAGCTGTCGGCCATCCAGGAACTTCAGCGCGACTTCGACCTCGAAATCAGCAGTATCATTTCACTGCGTGAACTCATAGGTTATCTGGAACAGCAGGGGTCTGCGGCGGACACCTTGGCGGCGGTCCGCCGATATCGTGACACCTACGGCATTTCCTAGCCACACGTTCCAGCACAATACGGGAAAAAGGTATCATCAGATTCATGCGTCGCACCATATTCTTCACCCTGGTCAGCTTTTCGCTGTTAAGTGGCATTGCCGCCCATGCAGCAGGCAAGCTCTACAAATGGGTGGACGAGCATGGCCAAACCCATTTTGGTGACCGCATACCGCCACAGTACGCAAAAGAAGAGCGCAAAGAGCTCAGCAATCAGGGCACGGTGGTCAAAACCTACGAACGCCAGAAAACACCAGAAGAGATAGAGGAAGCGAGGCGGCTCGAGGCAATCCGTGTGGAGCAGGCCGAGCTGGAGGCCAGACAGCGGGAAGAGGACCGGATCCTGATGGATCTCTATCGGTCAGTGGGCGATATCGAGGTTGCGCGCGAAAGCCAGATTGAAACCATCAGCGCCTATATTCGGGTTAGTGAAGGCAATCGGGGGCGCCAGCAGGCCGAGCTGCAGCGACTCATTCGTCAGGCAGCGGATCATGAACGTCAGGGTGAGGCCGTGCCCAAGAAACTTCAGGAAGATATCGACAGTGCGCGCCAGTTGATCAACAAGTACGAACTGGAGATTCAGGAGCGGAAGCAAGAACAGGAGAAGATCCGGGAAGAGTTTGCGCAAAAAATTGATCGTTTCAATACCCTTACCCAAGCTCGTTGAGTCGCGCCACTCCGGCAAATATTCCGTCGCTCAGCGCCACCCAGTACTCCGCCCAGTCACCGTCAGGTGCACGTGAAAATCCCGACTGCACGAATTGCTGCATCCTGCCCTGCACCACAGCAAGCAACAGGCCGGCCCAGACGGCTACCGGGGCATGGATTGTTTCCGCCTGGTGTTTGGTTCCTTCACGAATCACCTGTTTCAGCTGGGTCTCAAGGCGATTGAAAAACTGCAGCACCCGGGCGCGAAGCCGCTCCGTCTCGCCAACCAGCGCTTCTCCGGTCAGCATCCGGGTGATACCCGGATTGCGCGCAGAAAATCCCAGCACCACGGCAACAATCCGTTCACAGCGTCGGGCGGGATCGCGCTCTTCGGCCAGAATCCGGTTTACGATGCCGAACACTGCCTCCTCGGCAAATTCCAACAGGGCATCAAACATCTTGGCCTTACTGGGGAAATGGCGGTAGAGTGCGGCCTCCGAAACCCCCACGGAACGCGCGAGTGCAGCAGTGGTGATCCGATCCCCCGGATTGCGCTCCAGCTCCAGCGCAAGTGCTTCGAGAATTTCGCGTTTTCTCGTTCCCGGCTTTCGGTCAGACATGCTTCCCCCAGACAATTTCTATTCAGGCCCGAATCAGCGTACCCACACCATCGTCGGTAAACAGTTCCAGCATCACTGCGTGCTCCACCCGCCCATCGACTATGTGCGCAGCCCTGACCCCACCCCGGATGGCATCGAGAGCGCACTGGATTTTGGGAAGCATTCCTCCATGAATCACCCCGTCGGCAACCAGGCGGTCTACGTCCCCCACCTTCAGCTTGGTAATCAGCTGCTCCTGGGCATCCAGCAGCCCGGGTGTATTGGTCAACAGCATCAACTTCTCCGCCTGCAGCACCTCGGCGAGCTTTCCGGCCACCAGATCGGCATTGATATTGTAGGAGTGGCCATCCTCTCCCACGCCAATGGGCGCGATCACGGGAATGAAACCGCCCGATTCCAGCATACTGACCACGGAGGGGTTGATTCCCGACACCTCGCCCACATGGCCGATATCGATGATCTCCGAAGGCTGTTTTTCGCCGGACTTCTGGTTCAGGACCATCTTCCGCGCCCGGATCAATCCACCGTCCTTGCCGGTCAGACCGACAGCCCGACCACCATGCCGGTTGATGAGATTGACAATCTCCTTGTTGACCAATCCACCCAGCACCATTTCGACCACATCCATGGTTTCGGTATCGGTCACCCGCATACCCTGTATGAACGTGGAGGTCTTGCCCAGGCGATTCAGCAAGTCCCCGATCTGGGGACCGCCGCCGTGCACCACCACTGGATTGATTCCCACCAACTTGAGCAGCACCATGTCCCGCGCAAATCCGTTTTTCAGATCTTCGTCCACCATGGCGTTGCCGCCGTATTTGACGACCACCGTTTTTCCGGAAAATCGCTGGATATAGGGCAATGCCTCACTCAGGACCCGCGCAACATTCATAGCCGCGGCGGCATCTAGGCTCATGATTTACTCCTGCAGAACATGTTCACCGTTGCTAAAACGGCAATTCCAGATCGGGATTGAGTGACAACAACTGTTCCCGGAACACAAGCTGTATGCGTGCCAAGGCTTCCGCGTCGTCCGCCTCAAACCGCAACACCAGGTTGGGTTCGGTGTTGGAGGCACGTACCAACCCCCAGCCGTCGGAATAGTCCACACGCAGACCATCGATGGTGGTCAGCTTGCCATCCTCAAAATTGGCACTGTCCACAAATGCACCCATGAAACGATGCTGTTCCCCCTCCGCTACGGGGACCCGGATTTCGGGCGTTGACTCGCTCGCGGGCAGTTGGGCAAAAAATTGCGTGGCCGAACGGCCTCGCGGATCACCGGCGACCATCTCCAACAGGCGGGCCCCGGCATAGAGTGCATCATCAAATCCATACCAGCGCTCGCGGATAAATATATGTCCGCTCATCTCGCCCGCAAGCAGTGCACCGGACTCTTTCATTTTCTTTTTGATGAGCGAATGTCCCGTTTTCCACATCACCGGTTTGCCGCCATGCCCTTTGATGATGCGCGCGAGATTCCGCGAACACTTCACGTCGAAAATCACGGGGCTGTCAGGATTTCTGGACAGCACATCAGCGGCAAAAAGCATCATCTGACGGTCAGGCCACTGGATATTGCCCTCGCCATCCACAACCCCAAGCCGGTCACCATCCCCGTCAAATGCCAGGCCAATATCCGCACCACTCGATTTGACGGCATCGATCAGCAGGCTCAGATTCTTGGGTACAGACGGATCGGGATGGTGGTTCGGGAACCGTCCATCCACATCGCAGAACTGGACCACTACTTCGCAACCCAGACGGCTGTACAGCTCCTCGGCCAGCACGCTGGTGGCACCATTGCCGCAGTCGACGATAACGGTCAATGGTTTGGTGATCTTGATATCCTTGGCCACTCGGTCGATGTACTGATCGACGACGGTCTGCACCTGGTACTCGCCATCTCCCTTTACATAGTCCTGCGCGTCGATTCTGCGGCGCAGGGCTTCGATACGCTCCTCCGCCAAAGTCTCACCGGACAGGACCAGCTTGAAACCATTGTATTCAGGTGCGTTGTGGCTCCCGGTCACCATGATGCCGGTGCCGGAGGCCATCCGCTCTGCAGCAAAATAGAGCACTGGCGTCGGCACCAGACCGACATCTATGACATCGCGACCGCTGGCCAGCAGCCCCCGGCCCAGAGCCTCCGCAAGATCCTCACTGGAATCCCGGCCATCGCGGCCAATGACCACTATCTGGTCACCGGCCTCGTAGGCTTCACTGCCAAACGCCCGTCCGATTTCATAGGCAACTTCAGCGGTCAGGTTTTTCCCAAAAATACCCCTGATGTCATAGGCGCGAAATATGGCCGGATCGAACCCACCGACCGCCGGCGACTGGGTGAAATCCATCTCCTGAAACAGCGGATGGTCTGGATCGAGTTCGATTTCATCCGGGCCCACCTGGGTCCTTGGTGGCGCTGCAACCACCGGTTCGTCCATGACTTCGCTGCGCGCTTCCTGGCGTGGTTCACGCGACCCCGATCGCGAACCATCAGATATGGCCTCGGCCGACCGGCCGTTCAGCTGCTCTTCGACTGAAGCCGAGGCATTGTCCTCCTCGACTTCGATTCCGTGGCTGATATCCGCAAACCTGGGGGTTGCCTTGGCTTTGGTTCCTGGGGGAACCGGCGGTGGTGTTCTGGCGGGACGGGGGGCCTTCAGCCCGGCCAGATCACGTGCCAT
>JBNLBB010000084.1:0-11741 GCA_050302415.1 Gammaproteobacteria bacterium
CAGCGGCGTCCCTGTTGCAATCTGGTTCACCGACATTGAACCGCTTGTTGACCCGTTCGCGGCAAGGTCAGGTGCTTGCCACAGTTGTCCAAGACTATCTGCCGGCACAGGTACGTACCGGCCTCTGCACCGTACAGCTGATGGGCACAACCCTGGTGCTCTATGCGGCCACCCCTGCCTTCGCGACCAAAATCCGCTACCTTTCAGCCGTTCTCACGACCCAGCTGCGTGGCCGAAATGTGAGTGTCGACCGAATCCGCGTCAAGGTTCTGCGCGTGATCGAACGCCCCCGGATGCCACCGTTACCCTGCCCAAAAATGACCCAGAAGGAAGCGGACGCCATTCGCGACACGGCAGTCCACATTCAGGATCAACCACTCCGGGAAGCGCTCATCCGGCTGGCCGGCAACGCCCGGGCAGATTGACCGAATATTCTGATTCCTAGCTGGCCGCAACCGGACGCACATAGGAAATCGGTAACTTTTCAGGATCTTCAAAAGTCACCAGTTCCCACGACTGCTCATCCTGCATCAGCGTGCGCAACAGTTTATTATTGAGTGCGTGTCCCGATTTGTACCCGCTGAAGGCGCCGATCAGGCTTCTGCCCAGCAGGTAAAGATCGCCGATGGCATCCAGCACTTTGTGTTTCACAAATTCGTCGTCATAACGAAGTCCGTCTTCATTGAGAATCCGATAATCGTCGACCACGATGGCGTTATCCATGCTGCCGCCCAGGGCGAGACGCTGCTCACGCAACTTCTCGATGTCCCGCATGAACCCGAAGGTCCTTGCACGGCTCACCTCTTTTACAAAAGAGGTGGTCGAAAAATCCACGGTCGCCTCCTGACCCCGGCCATTGATGGCTGGATGGTCAAAATCGATCACGAAGGAGACCTTGAAACCGTCAAAAGGCTTGAAGCAGGCCCACTTGTCACCATCCTCCACCCGAACCTCTTTCTTGATTCGGATAAACTGCTTGAGCGCATTCTGCTCTTCAATCCCTGCGGATTGAATGAGGAATACAAACGGACCTGCGCTGCCGTCCATAATCGGTACTTCAGGGGCGCTCAGATCCACGAAAGCATTGTCGATTCCCAGACCGGCAAAGGCCGAGAGCAGATGTTCCACCGTGGAAATGCGGACGTCACCACTGATCAGCGAAGTGGACAGACAGGTATCACCCACGTTTTCCGGCTGCGCCAGAATATCGACGGGTGGACTGAGATCAATTCTCCGAAACACAATACCGGTATTCGCCGGCGCGGGACGCAGCGTCAGGAACACCTTCTCGCCCGTGTGCAACCCAACGCCTGTGGCGCGAATCACGTTTTTCAAAGTTCTCTGACGAATCATGCTACGGTCCAAGTCCAGGCATCAGGCGGTCGCACGGCCTCGCATAAGCGTAGGCCAAAGCGGGTAAAATGGTGTGACCAGCTTCACAATAAACAAAGTCGCGCCGATCCATGCGCGACAGAACGCAAGAGTATAGCGGAAAACCGTTGCTTACCGAAACAGTTCAGCAAACCCGGCCTCCGGGCTGATCAGCACCCGTTCCACCCGTCGGAATACAGGGCGACCTAGTCCGCCTGCCGCCTCAGAAAGGCGGGGATATCCAGATAGTCCATATCCTGGTCCTGGGCTATGGCCGGTGCGGCGGCCGATTCGGCACCACGATTCCGCATAACTGTCGGGCGGTCCAGCTGGTTGTAGTCGATCTCTCCGTTGGCCGCGCGACTCACCAGGCGCATCGGAGGTTCCTTCTCCCGAGCGGCGGCGCCACCAATACCCGTAGCCACCACGGTCACGCGGATCTCGTCGTTCATCTCCGGATCAATGACCGTTCCAACCACCACGGTGGCATCGTCCGATGCGAACTCCTTCACCGCCTGCCCCACTTCATCGAATTCACCGATGGAGAGATCCAGCCCGGCGGTCACGTTGACCAGAATGCCGCGTGCTCCCATCAGGTTCACATCCTCCAGAAGCGGGCTGGCAACAGCGGCTTCGGCTGCTTCGCGGGCACGATGCTCGCCGGTCGCGGAACCGGTGCCCATCATGGCCATTCCCATTTCCGACATCACCGTGCGCACGTCGGCAAAGTCCACGTTGATCAGACCCGGACGGGTGATCAGTTCAGCTATCCCCTGGACAGCGCCCAACAGCACGTCGTTGGCCGCCTTGAAGGCATCGAGCAGTGTCACGCCCTTGCCCAGTACGGTCAGCAGTTTTTCATTGGGAATGGTAATCAGTGAATCCACATGCTGTGACAGATCACGGATCCCCTGTTCGGCAATCGCCATGCGCTTGCGCCCTTCGAAGGGGAAAGGCTTGGTGACCACCGCCACAGTGAGGATGCCCAGCTCCTTGGCCAGTGATGCCACCACTGGCGCACCACCGGTCCCGGTTCCACCGCCCATGCCGGCGGTGATGAAGACCATGTCGGCACCGTCGATCACTTCGGAGATCCGTTCGCGATCCTCCAGTGCTGCCTGACGGCCGATATCCGGGTTGGCACCGGCACCAAGCCCCTTGGTGATACCGGAGCCGATCTGCAGCGACATACGGGCGGTTGCCCGCTTGAGCGCCTGCGAATCGGTATTGGCGCAGATGAAATCGACGCCTTCAATGTTGGCCGCAACCATGTGTTCGACGGCGTTGCCTCCGCCACCGCCCACACCCACAACCTTGATCACCGCGTTTTGCGGGAAGGTATCCATCAGTTCAAATGTCATAAATGACCTCCTACTCTTGCGTTCAAAACGACGGCCGTTCCACCGCCGACTTTTGGTGTCGTCCCGACACCGAAATCAAAAATTCCCCTGAAACCAGCTTTTCATCCGCTCCCACACCGTGCGGAAACCCGTGCCGGTCAGCGGCTCGCCTCCCGCCGGCATCCGGTTCTGGTGCCCAAAAAGCAGCAGACCCACACCCGTCGCGTAAATCGGATTTCGCACCACTTCCGAAAGGCCGGATACGTTCTGCGGCATGCCTAGGCGTACGGGTATGTGAAAAATCTCTTCTGCGAGATCCACCACGCCTTCCATCTTGGCGCTGCCGCCGGTGAGCACGATGCCGGCGGCCACGAGGTCTTCAAAACCGCTGCGCCGGAGCTCGGCCTGGATCAGGGTCAGCAGCTCCTCGTAGCGAGGCCCCACCACTTCTGCCAGGGTCTGGCGCGCCAGACGCCGGGGCGGACGGTCGCCCACGCTCGGCACCTCGATGGTTTCGTCTTCCGCCGCCAGCTGCGGCAGTGCGCAGGCGTATTTGATCTTGATCTCTTCGGCGTACTGCGTGGGTGTACGCAGGGCGACGGCGATATCGTTGGTCACCTGGTCGCCGGCGATCGGGATAACGGCCGTATGGCGAATCGAACCTTCCGTGAAGACGGCAATGTCAGTGGTGCCACCACCTATGTCGACGATACAGACACCCAACTCCTTCTCGTCCTCAGTGAGCACGGAGTAGCTGGATGCCAACTGTTCCAGAATGATGTCGTCGACTTCCAGACCGCAGCGGCGCACACACTTGATGATGTTCTGCGCGGCGCTCACCGCACCGGTGACCAGATGTACCTTCGCCTCCATGCGCACGCCCGACATGCCGACCGGTTCGCGGATGCCGTCCTGGTTGTCGATGATGAATTCCTGGGGAAGGATGTGGAGTATCTTCTGGTCCGCGGGTATGGCCACCGCCCGGGCCGCGTCGATCACGCGATCCACGTCGTTCTGCGCCACTTCCTTGTCGCGGATGGCAACAATGCCGTGGGAGTTGAGGCTGCGGATATGGCTGCCGGCGATTCCGGCGTATACCGATCGAATCTGGCAGCCCGCCATCAATTCTGCCTCTTCCACGGCGCGTTGGATCGACTGCACCGTCGAGTCGATATTGACCACCACCCCCTTTTTGAGACCACGTGATGGATGCGATCCCAGGCCGATGATTTCGATGGCGCCGTCCGCCGCAATCTCGCCGACAATGGCCACCACCTTGGAGGTGCCGATATCCAGGCCCACCATCAGCCGCTTGTCCGTCTTTTTCGTCATCTCATCCAGCTCCTCACTGTGCCCGCCGGGGTTTTCCGGATTTCGGTACAGCGTTTTCCAACCCCGTCACCTGGCCATCATGCAGACGCAACGCCAGGCCATTGGTGTAGCGCAGGTCCACAGCCACAATGCGCTCCCCGTTTTGGCGCTTGAGTTCTGGCCAGACCCGCAACAGTTTTTCCACACGCGGCAGCACCGGATCCCGTCCCAACGCGAATTCCACCCCATTGGTCAATCGCATGCTCCAGGTACGCCGCTCGCTCAGTTCCAGATTGGCGATCTCCATGTCATAGGCCGCGAGGCGCATGGCGATTTCGTCGAACCGTTGGCGCACCAGGGCCTGCCGTCCCTCCGGTCCATGCAGCGTGGTCAGACCTTCCGGCAGCTCTTCAGGGCGCGGGTAAAACACCACCCCCTCGTCGCTGAGCCCACCGTGCTCTCCCCAGCGGGCAAGCAGTTGATGCTCCACCACGTGGATCGTCAGCCCGTTGGGCCAGACCCGACGCACCGAAGCGTTGGCCACCCAGGGCAGCGCGCGCACTGCGGCACCGATCGGCTCGAGGTCTGCCGTAAAAAATCCACCACCCAGCGTCTGGCTCACAGCCGCCTCCACGTCTCCAGGTTGGGTGTAACGAATCTCGCCCGTCAGACGCACCTGGCGGACATCGACCATCTGGGCAACATCAAGCTCCACCCGGGGCAGTGCCAGATAGAGCCCCACACCCGCGAGTATCGCTGCCATGATCAGCAGCACCCGCTTCAGTCCCGGTCCGCGCGGCAGTTCGCGCGGTTCCAGTCGCTGGGCCTGGGCGACCGCTACCATGCGCCCCCCCACATCGGCCGGTGTGCAAAACTGTCATCCAGGATGCGCAACACCAGTTGCCCGAAATTCATGCCCACCGCCCGCGCCGCCATGGGGACCAAACTGTGATCGGTCATTCCGGGAATGGTGTTGGCTTCCAGCAACCACCAGTCACCTGATCGGTCCCGCATCACATCGACCCGCCCCCATCCGCGTCCGTCAATGGCACGAAAGGCCTTTTGGGCCAGCTCACCCAGCGCCTGCTCATCGGCCTTCGGAAGCCCGCTCGGACAGTGGTACTGCGTGGCATCCGACAGGTACTTGGCGTCGTAGTCATAAAACTCGACATTGACTTCGATGCGGATCGAAGGGAGCACCGTTTCGCCCAGGATAGACACCGTGAACTCGCCGCCTTCGATACAGCGCTCGATCAGCACCTGTCCGTCAAATGCCGCTGCCGCCTGCCAGGCCGCCGCCAACTGGCCTTCCGAATCCACCCGCGTGGTACCGATACTCGAACCTTCGCGCACCGGCTTCACGAACAGCGGCAGCCCCAGGCGGGCAACTATTGCGCCCCAGTCCCCGGGTTGGGAAAGCACTTCGTAGTCAGGTGTGGGCAGACCCAAGGATTGCCAAAGCTGTTTGCAGCGCAGCTTGTCCATACCCAAGGCCGAGGCCAGAACGCCACACCCGGCGTAGGGTAGACCCATGGTCTCCAGCGCACCCTGGATGGAACCGTCTTCGCCACCGCGGCCGTGCAGAGCGATGAAAACCCGGTTAAATCCGCCGTCGGTCAGCTGCTGCAACAACTGCGGACCCGCATCGATTCCGACGGCATCGACACCGACATCGAGCAGCGCCGTCAGGACCGCCTTGCCGCTCTTCAGCGAGACTTCCCGTTCCGCCGAGTTGCCACCGTAGATCACTGCAACACGACCATAGTCAGAAGGAGAGCGCTGCATGGTCATGCCGTCCCCTCCGCACCCACAATCTGCACTTCGCGCTGCAGTTCAACGCCGTGTGTGCGCTGAACCACCAGTGCCACATGATCGATGAGAGCCTCCACATCGGCGGCGGAAGCCCCCCCCCGATTGACGATGAAGTTGGCGTGTTTAGGCGACACTTCGGCCGCGCCGATGGCGTAGCCTTTGAGTCCGCAGGTCTCGATCAGGCGGGCCGCGTAGTCCCCCGGTGGATTCTTGAACACCGATCCGCAGGTTGGCTGATTGCTCGGCTGGGTTGCCGCGCGGCGCGCCAGCAGCTCCTTGATCCGACCGCGTGACGCGTCCACGGTTGACGGTGCCAACTGCAGTTCAGCGGACAGAAACCACTCATCGACCGGTCCTTTCACCGTGCGGTAGGCGATGGCGTACTCTTCAGGCACCCGTTCCAGAATTTCGCCCCGACGGGTCACCACTTCCACCCGGGTAACCAGAGACCAGGTCTCCGTCCCCAACGCCCCCGCGTTCATGGCCAGCGCACCGCCCATGGTGCCGGGAATGCCGGCCAGGTACTCTGCGCCGCCCAGAGCCGCGTCGGCACAGAAACGCGCCACCAGCGGACAGGGTGCACCCGCTTCGGCGTAGACCCGGTCCCCCTCGCGGATTTCTATGCGGTCCAGCGTGCCCTTGAGGCAGATCACTGTCGCATCCAAGCCGCCATCGCGGACCAGCAGGTTGCTGCCAAGCCCCAGCCAGAACACGGGTTCATCGGGCGGCAGACCGGCGAGAAACAGGGCCAGATCGTCGCGGTCGCTGGGCACAAAAAACTGTCGAGCAGGTCCGCCTATGCGCCAGGTAGTGTGGCGTGCCAGCGGCTCGTTGTACCGCAGTTCACCGCGGATTGGCGTTTTGGCAACCGCGTTCATGCGCCGCCTCCCAACGCCTTCAGCAATTCGGACTGCATGCGCCCGGCCACGGCGCCAATATCGCCCGCGCCCATCATCAGCACCACATCGCCGGGTTGCAGCACAGGAACCAGTGCGGCGCTGAGTTGCTGCACATCGGCAACAAAGACCGGATCGGCACGCCCGCGGGACCGAATGGCGCGGCACAGACTGCGTCCATCCGCGCCGGCAATGGGTTCTTCCCCGGCGGGATAGACTTCTGTGACCAGCAGCGTGCCAGCAGCGCTGAGCACTTCCGCAAAATCGTCCAGCAGATCGTGGGTCCGCGAATAGCGATGCGGCTGGAAGGCGAGCACCACGCGACGATCAGGCCACGCGGCCCTGGCGGCCTGCAGTGTGGCGGCGAGTTCACGCGGATGGTGGCCGTAATCGTCCACCAGAGTGATGACGCCATCACCCAAAGCGACTTCGCCTTGGAGCTGAAACCGACGCCCGATTCCCTGGAATCCTGCCAGGGCCTTGAGCATGTGCTCCTCGGCGACCCCGACCTCTAGCGCCACGGTAATTGCGGCCAACGCATTCTGGATGTTGTGGCGGCCCGGCATGTTGAGGACTACCGACAGCGGACCGCGCCCACCGGGCAACAGCACATCGAAACGGCTTTGCAGTCCGTTCTGCTCAACATTCACGGCACGCACATCGGCCTGCTCGTGGAAACCATAGGTGACCACCGGCTTGGCAATCTGGGGCACCAGATTCTCAACCACCGGATCATCGATACAGAGTACGGCCTGGCCGTAGAACGGCAGGTGGTGCAGAAATTCGATAAAGGTCTGGCGCAGTTTTTCGAAATCCCCGCCGTAGGTCTCCATGTGGTCGGCGTCGATGTTGGTCACCACGGCCATCACCGGCTGAAGGTGAAGAAAGGAGGCGTCACTCTCGTCCGCCTCGGCCACCAGATAGGAGCCGAGACCCAGGCGCGCGTTGGCTCCTGCGCTGTTGAGTCGCCCTCCGATCACAAACGTGGGATCCAGTCCGCCTTCGGCCAGCAGACTGGCCGTCAGGCTGGTGGTTGTCGTCTTGCCGTGCGTTCCGGCCACGGCGATGCCGTAACGGAAGCGCATCAGTTCAGCCAGCATTTCGGCGCGCGGGATAACCGGAATCCTCTGATCGCGCGCGGCACGCACTTCCGGATTCTGCAGATTGACCGCCGTTGAGGTCACTACGACGTCGCAGCCGGAGACATTGGCCGCATCGTGGCCCAGGTAGATGCGGGCCCCCTGGTCGGCCAAGCGCTGCGTCTGCGCGTTCTGCTTGAGGTCCGATCCGGTCACCTGGTAACCCAGATTGAGCACCACTTCGGCAATGCCGCCCATACCGACGCCGCCGATTCCGACAAAATGGATGCGCTGGATTCTGCCCTTCCAGTCGAGTCCACGGACCGGGCTGTCCGCCGTGCGCTGCTGCTCTTTACCCGCACCACTCATAACTCTGCTCCTGCCAGTTCGAGACAGACCTGGGCCACCTGCCGTGCGGCCTGTGGCCGTGCGAGCGAGCGCGCCTTCCTGGCCCGATCAAGCAACGCCTCTCTTCCTTGGGCGATTTCTGACAGCAATTCGGGCAGCCGCGCTTCAAGATCCGTTTGCGGCAGCAACCAACCGGCACCATCGGCAGTGAAGTACGCCGCATTGCGGGTCTGGTGATCATCAACGGCATGTGGAAAGGGCACCAGCACCGCAGGCAGCCCGGCAGCGGCAAGTTCCGATATGGTCAGCGCGCCGGCCCGGCAGACCGCCACGTCCGCCCATCCGTAGGCGGCATCCATGTCGTCTATAAACGCCACCACGTCCGCGTCGACTCCCACCTGCACGTAGGCCTGGGCCACCTGCGAGACGTCGCCCCGGCCCACCTGATGCTTCACCGTGATGCGCTCTGCATGGGGCGCCAACGTATCGGGCAGCACCGCATTCAGGGCCTGCGCGCCCAGACTGCCGCCGAGAACCAGCAGATGGAGCTTGCCGTCACGTTGCCGCCAGCGCACTGCGGGATCGGGCAGTGATGCGATTGATTCCCGCACCGGGTTGCCGGTCTCCGTGACCGCTACCGACGCAGGGAAGCTCCCGGGGAATGCCTCCATCACACGATCAGCAATCCGGCTCAACCAACGGTTGGTCATGCCGGCGATGGCGTTCTGCTCATGCACCGCCAGCGGGATGCGTAACAAACACGCGGCCACACCACCCGGACCTGAGGCAAATCCGCCCAGACCGAGCACAGCCTGCGGACGGCGGCGGCGCAGAATACGCAGGGCCTGCAGCAAGGCTCGGCCGATCTGCAGGGGCGCCATGAGCAGTTTCACCACGCCTTTACCCCGCAGCCCGGCCACATCGATACAGTCGAGGTCATAGCCATACTGCGGCACCAGCCGGGCCTCCATGCCGTGACGGCTCCCCAGCCAGCTGACTGACGCACCCTGATCACGCAGGCAGTCGGCCACGGCAAGTGCGGGGAAGATATGTCCGCCTGTGCCGCCGGCCATGATCACGATGCGTGGCCCGCTCATGGCTTCACCCTCGACGCCGACGCCTGGGCGGCGACCGATTCGCGGTGGATCCGCAGGAGCAGCCCGGCCGCAAAACAGGTGGTGATCAGGCTACTACCGCCGTAACTCATAAACGGCAGGGTCAGCCCCTTGGTGGGCAGCAGCCCCATATTCACGCCGAGATTGACGAAGGCCTGGAGCCCGATCAGCGAGCCCAACCCGTAGGAGAGGTAGGCCGCAAACGGTTGGTTCTGGCGTTCGGCGTTGAGCGCCAGGCGGAAAGCACGCAGGGTGAGTGCCACGAAAAGTCCGACCACGGCAACACTGCCCAACGCGCCCGTCTCTTCCGCCATGACGGCAAACAGAAAATCGGTGTGCGCCTCCGGCAGATAGAAAAGCTTCTGTACGCCACTGCCCAGACCGACACCCCACCATTCACCGCGACCGAAAGCGATCAGCGCCTGGGTGAGCTGGAACCCCTTGCCGAAGGGGTCGGCCCACGGATCGGCGAACGCCGTGAGCCGCATCAGCCGGTAGCTGGAACTGAGCACCAGAGCCGCACCGATTCCACCACCGACCACCAACAGCAGCAGGTAGCGCCCGATGTGGACCCCGGCCAGGAAAATCATGGCAAGCACGGAGAGGGTCAGCACCACCACCGCGCCAAAATCGGGTTCGGCCAGCAACAGCAGGTCGGCGATGGCGAGCACCAGCATGGGTTTCAGCAATCCCCACCAGTGAGTACGCACCTCATCGCGCCGCCGCACCAGGTAGGCCGCGGTGAACATCAGCAGGATAATTTTCGCCATTTCCGAAGGCTGCACATTGAAGGAACCCAGAGCGATCCAGCGCATGCTGCCGTTCACTTCCCGTCCGACGCCGGGCACGACCACCGCCACCAGCATCAGGAATCCGGCAACCAGCAACACGAAGGCACCCTGCTGCCATACCTTCAGATTGATTTCGTAGGCGAGCCACATCCCCACCAGCCCGATCGCCAGGAAAACCAGTTGGCGCTCGACGAAATACCAGGGGTTGCCGAGCTGTTTGTCGGCAATGCCCACCGAAGCGGAGGTCAACATCACCAGGCCAACGGCGAGCAGCAACACCACCATGCCGAGTAGCCAGGGATCGACCACGTTGGGCAGACGCCGGCGCATTTCCGGGCGACCGAGGGTGATGGCGGCACTCATGCCGTGACCCTCCGCACCGCTTCGCAGAAGACGCGACCGCGATGCTCGAAATCGCTGAACATGTCGTAGCTGGCACAGGCGGGGGACAATAGGACGGCATCACCGCTTTGCGCCAGGGCAGCGGCCATGGTCACCGCCTGCTCCAGGCTGCGGGCACGCTCCACGGGCACCTCGGTCCCCACCAGCGTTTCGTGAATTTTCGGCGCGTCACGACCGATGAGGACCACGGCCCGCGCCTTGCGACTGAGCGCGTCGCGCAGCGGTGTGAAATCGGCACCCTTGCCATCCCCGCCACCGATCCAGACCACCCGCCCCGGCATCCCTTCGATGGCCGCCAGCGCGGCGCCCACATTGGTGCCTTTGGAGTCGTTGTACCAGACCACGCCGTTCCTCTCCGCCACCCACTGGGTTCTGTGCGCAAGCCCGGTGAAGATTTTCAGCGCGTCGCACATGCCCGCTTCCGGCCACTGCATCGCCGTCCCCAGCGCGAGGGCGGCCAGTGCGTTGGCGTGGTTGTGTCTGCCCGCAATGCGCATCTCGTCGGTGGCCACCAGGGCGTGCTGACCACGCGCCAACCACCAGCCGCCTTCCTGTTGCAGTAGGCCGAATTCGTTCTCCTCCCGCGGCGTCCCGGTCCCGAACCAGAGCGTCTCGCGTCCGGCGCGAGCAAATCCCGCCACCATCGGATCGTCCCGATTGAGTACCATCACTGAACTGCCGTTGAACACATGGGCTTTGGTCTGCGCGTAGGCATCCAGATCGGGATAGCGGTCCAGGTGATCCGGCGACACATTCAGCACCGTGGCCGCCTGTGCGTGCAGCGACTGCACCGATTCGAGTTGAAAACTGGAGAGCTCCAGCGCGTAGCAATCCGGCTCGTCCTCGCCCAGCAGATCCAGCGCAGGCGTGCCGAGATTGCCGCCCACGCGCACCGCCAGACCGCAGCGCTCCGCCATCAGGCCCACCAGGGTGGTCACCGTGCTTTTGCCATTCGATCCGGTAATTGCCACTACCGGCGCACGCGCCTGAAGGGCAAATAGTTCGATATCGTTGACCACGGCCACTTGGCGCTGCAGCGCTTCGATCACCGCCGATTCGCTGCGCGGCACGCCCGGGCTCAGCACAATCCAGCGGGCGCGGGCAAAGGCGCCTGCATGAAAGGCACCGGTGAACACTTCCACTTCGGGCCATTCACGTTGCAGTGTTGCCAACCCCGGCGGCTCGTGCCGCGAATCGGTCACCATCACTGACACGCCACGCTTGCGCAGATAGCGCACACAGGAGAGACCGGTCTTGCCCAGACCGACCACGAGCG
>JBNLBB010000085.1:0-9955 GCA_050302415.1 Gammaproteobacteria bacterium
GTATTGCCATGGTCGGCCACGGTCATCACCACCTGGTCCATCGACATACCCAGTTTCTTGGCGGTTGCTTCGATGATGCGGCGATTGGCCTGATGGGGAATCAGCCAGTCAACATCTGATTTCTTTAAATGATTGGCTTCAAGCGTTTCGTCCACGATGCGTCCCAGCGTACGGACGGCGACCTTGAATACCTCGTTGCCACGCATCTGGGTCCATCGGTTCTGCTCGTCCAGCGCCGCGTAACCCTGACCGACGCCCCACGGAACACCGAGCAGGTTTTCATAGGTTCCATCGGCATGAAGATGAGTGGAGAGAATGCCCGGTTCGTCAGACGCCTGCAGCACCACAGCGCCCGCACCATCGCCAAACAACACGCAGGTACCTCTATCATTCCAGTCGAGTATGCGCGAGAAGAGTTCCGATCCGACGACCAGCGCGCACTTGGATGTTCCGGTGACCACAAATTTTTCCGCGACACCCAGGGCGTAAACAAAACCCGTACAGGCCGCCTGCACGTCAAAAGCCGCCCCCTGGCGAATGCCAAGGCGGTTCTGCAACAGACAGGCGGTACTGGGAAAAACACGATCAGGAGTCGATGTGGCGAGTACGATCAGATCCACATCCTTGGCGGTGACTCCGGCCGCTTCCAATGCTGCGCGCGACGCGGCTTCGGCCAGATCGCAGCAGTTCATATCCGCTTCGGCAATATGTCGTTTCCGGATGCCGGTACGTTCCTGGATCCACTGGTCGGTGGTGTCAACCATGCCTTCCAGATCGGCGTTGGTGAGCACTTTACTGGGCAGAAAACTGCCAGTCCCGGTAATGCGTGCGTAGGTCAATGCACAGCCCTTTTCGCCAAGTACTGGTCGAGTTGATCACTGATGCGCTGCGGTACGGCGTTTTTCACTTCCGCCACCGCAATCCGGATGGCGTTGGCAAAAGCTACCGCGTCGGCACCTCCATGACTTTTGATTACGATGCCACGCAAGCCCAGCAGACTGGCGCCATTGTATTTCCTGGGATCGATTTTTCTGCGGAACACCCGGATCACCGGCATCGCAACCAGTGCCGCCACTTTGCTGTAGATATTGCTGGTGAATGCGTCGCGGATGAACTTGCTGATCAGAGTGGCGAGCCCCTCGCTGGTCTTCAGCAGCACATTGCCGGTGAATCCGTCACAGACCACCACGTCGCAGCCGCCTGTATAGATGTCGTTGCCCTCGACAAACCCCACATAGTTCAGGCCACTGGTGGCCAGCATGGCTGCCGCCTCCTTGACCGTCTCGTTGCCCTTGATCTCTTCCTCGCCAATATTGAGCAACCCAATGGCCGGACTGGAAACGCCGTCGACGGCCTGCGCCAATACCGATCCCATGATGGCGAATTGGTAGAGATGCTCCGCACTGCAAGCCGCATTGGCCCCAAGATCCAGCACATGGGTGTGGCCGCGGACTGCCGGCAGAGCGGTGATGATGGCCGGCCGGTCGACGCCGGGGAGCATTTTGAGTACAAATCGGGCAATGGCCATCAGTGCCCCGGTATTTCCCGCGCTGACACAGGCATGGGCGTTACCGTCCTTGACCTGGTTGATCGCCACGCGCATGGACGAATCTTTCTTCCCACGCAAAGCCTGGGAGGGAAGCTCGTCCATTTCCACTTTTTGGGAGGCGTGCAGCACTGTCAGGCGATCGCCGGCGGTGGCCCGGGCCTGTTCCAGTTGGGCCTGGATGGCTGACTGGTCTCCAACCAGAACCAGATGGAGATCGGGAAACCACGACAGGGCCTGCAAGGAGGCGGGCACCACGGCTGCGGGTCCGATGTCCCCTCCCATCGCATCGAGTGCGATTGTTATTTTTTCACTCATTGTGTGTTCAATCGTACAAAAACGTCGAAGGCCGGCATAGCACCAGCCGGCCTTCGGCTATTTTTCATACGGCTGAAAACCCGGCGGTTTTACTCGCCTTTGCCCTGCGTCACTTTTTTACCGCGGTAGTAGCCGTCGGCGCTGATATGGTGACGGCGATGTACTTCGCCGGTGGTCGGTTCGGTGGACAGCGCCGAGGTGCCAATGGCGTCGTGCGAACGACGCATACCACGCTTGGACGGGGTCTTCCGGGTTTTCTGAACTGCCATGGTTCAATCTCCACTGTTCATCTGCTGTTTCAAGCCAGCAAATGGATAATTACGTTCTGGCGTATCGCGCTCTTTCACGATGTCGCCCTGTTGTTCACCAGCCGCCGCACAGTCACCGGTTCCGTGTTTCGGAAAGTCCGGCAACTGCATCAGCAGCTCGTCCTCCACCAGGTCCACCAATGAAATCGGCTCATCGCCGACAATCAAGGGTTCCCAGTCACCAGCCAACTGGTCGGCCAACTGCTCGCTCTCCAACACCATCAGTGCGGGCGTGCTCCGGAGTACCACCTGCATGGGCTCCAGGCAGCGCTCGCATTTCACCGTCACCTCTGCCGAAATGGCGCCGGTGATGACACTTGCATTGAAATCGTTCTTGGAAAACGACAGCGTTACCGGTACGGAACCCACCACCCCATCAACCGCCTGCTGCAGCCGCTCCAAGCGTACCGCATCCAGCTCGCCGACCAGTTCCGCGCCGATGCTTGCCAGGTAGTAAGGGTTGATTCGATCAGGCAGGTGCCGTGACATAGGCGGCGAAGTTTATTACCGTTGCATGTCGCTGTCAAAGCGGATGTCGGTCCAGCTAACCCGCTGATCAAACAGCATTAATGAGGCTTCTCCCTGACCGCGGACTGCAGCCGTTCCGGATCAGCGCACAGCGGATTAGGACGCCGACCGATTAGGCGGATTTGTGAAAATCGGGATAAGATGGCCCGGGTCGAGCCCAGCAGATCCTTCAGGAGTTGCAGTTAGTGACTGTTTTTGAACAACTTTCCTCTGGCCTGGAGCTGATGGTAATCGGCATGACGGTGGTCTTTCTGTTTCTTGGCGTTCTGGTGATCACCATCAATCTTCTGGCCAGATTGGTACCGCATTTAGGGTCTTCGCCTGTCGGAGGGACAGTTGCCCCCAAGCCCTCGGGTACCCCCAACGCCGAGCTGATTGCCGTTATCAGTGCGGCGGTACAACGATATAAAACTACAAACCGATAACGATTTGACCGCGCCCTGACGCGGCACACATTACAATAACGGAGTACGCAAAATGACCAAGCCCCTCGGTATTACCGATGTCACCCTGCGCGACGCTCACCAGTCCCTGCTCGCCACCCGTTTCAGAATTGAAGACATGCTGCCCATGGCCAGCCAGTTGGATGCCGTCGGCTTCTGGTCGCTTGAAGTCTGGGGAGGAGCCACTTTCGACTCCTGCATCCGCTACCTGGGCGAGGATCCCTGGGAGCGGCTGCGCACGCTGAAAAAGCATCTGCCAAAGACCCCCCTGCAAATGCTGCTGCGCGGACAGAATCTTCTGGGGTACCGTCATTACGCCGACGACGTGGTGGAGCGGTTCGTCGCCCGCTGCGCCGACAACGGCATGGATGTGTTCCGGATTTTTGATGCCATGAACGACACCCGGAACCTGCAAACCGCGGTCCGGGCGACCATCCAGTGCGGCAAGCATGCCCAAGGCACCATCTCCTATACCACCAGCCCGGTCCATACCACGCAGATGTGGCTGGACATGGCACGGGAGCTGGAAGACATGGGTTGCCACTCGATCTGCATCAAGGACATGGCGGGCCTGCTCAAGCCCTATGTGGCCGAGGAACTGGTGAGCCTGCTGAAGGAGTCCATCTCGGTACCCATCGCGCTCCACTCCCATGCCACCACCGGTATGAGCACGACCACTCTCATCAAGGCAGCCGAGGCCGGGATCGACATGGTGGATGCTGCCATCTCCTCCATGAGCCTCACCTACGGGCACACGCCTATCGAATCGATCGTGGCCACCCTGCAGGGTACGGAGCGCGATACCGGCTTGGCGCTGGAACCCCTGGAAGAGATATCGGCCCACTTCCGCGGTGTGCGCAAACAGTACGCACGGTTCGAGGGGTCTTTGCAGGGGGTCGATTCGCGCATTCTTCTCGCTCAGGTGCCTGGTGGAATGCTCACGAATATGGAAAACCAGCTCCGTGAACAGAACGCTGCCGATCGGCTCGATGAAGTACTGGCGGAAATCCCCAAAGTCAGGGAAGAGCTGGGTTTCATCCCGCTGGTGACACCGACTTCGCAAATTGTCGGCACCCAGGCGGTGATCAACGTATTGATGGGGGAACGTTACAAAACGATCACCAAAGAAACCGCCGCCGTCCTGAAAGGCGAATATGGCCGTACGGCCGCGCCTGTGGATTCAACGCTCCAGGCGCGTGTGCTTGAGGGAAGCGAGCCGGTCACCTGCCGCCCCGCCGACCTGCTCACTGCCGAAATGGACAGGCTCACCGCTGAATTTACGCAGATTGCCCGGGAAAAGGGTATCGAGACCGCCGACGATCTGGTGGACGATGTGCTCATCTACGCCCTCTTCCCCCAGGTCGGCCTCAAGTTTCTGCAAAACCGGGGGAACGCGGACGCCTTCGAGCCACACCCCGGACGGGTTGAATCAAGTGCGCCGGCTCCCGATTCGGGAACTGTGGCACGGGCCGCACCTACTGCAAGTGAGGCCTATCACATCGTCGTCAACGGTACCGGTTACGATGTGGTGGTTTCGCCCCAGGGCGCTGTCCAGTCAGTGGCACGATCAGCCGCGGCCCCGGCACCAGCCGCTTCCGGGCAGGCCACCCCCCTCAACGCACCCCTGGCAGGCAATATCTTCAAAATTCTGGTGCAACCCGGACAGCGCATCGAATCGGGGGAAATCGTGGTCATCATGGAAGCCATGAAAATGGAAACTGAAGTGCGCGCGACCGCTAGCGGTACCGTTGCGTCGATCGCCGTCAAGGAGGGAGACGCGGTGGACGGCGGCTCCCTGCTGCTGAACCTGGCCTGATCCGGTATGGATTCAAGCTCAATTCTCCGATTGTGGGATACCACGGGCGCGGCCAATATCAGCGCGGGGCAGCTAATCATGATGGGAGTTGGCCTGTTGCTGGTCTACCTGGCCATCGCCAAAAAGTTTGAACCGCTGTTGTTGATTCCCATCGGTTTCGGCGCGGTGCTCAGCAATATCCCAGTTGCCGGCATTGGCGAGCACGGTGGCCTGCTGGGTTACGTCTACGAAATCGGGATCGAAACCGGTGTATTTCCACTTCTGATTTTCATGGGCGTCGGTGCCCTCACCGATTTCAGTGCGCTCATCGCGCGCCCCTCCACCTTGATCCTTGGAGCGGCCGCACAGTTCGGGATTTTCACCACGCTGATTGGTGCGCTGGCGCTCAACCTGGTGCCCGGATTCGAATTCAGCATGGCGGATGCGGCTGCTATCGGCATTATCGGGGGTGCTGACGGACCCACTGCGGTCTTTCTCGCCTCCAGGCTGGCGCCCGATCTGCTGGGGGCCATTGCGGTGGCTGCCTACTCCTACATGGCGCTGGTGCCGATCATCCAACCCCCCATCATGCGACTGCTGACCACCGAAGCGGAGCGTAAGATCAAAATGCACCAGTTGCGCCCGGTCAGCCGACTGGAAAAAATCATCTTCCCGTTCGCTGTGCTGTTATTGTGCGCACTCTTTCTGCCTTCAGCAGCGCCGCTCATCGGCAGCCTCACTTTCGGCAACCTGTTGCGCGAATGCGGTGTGGTTGAGAGGCTCAGCAAAACGGCGCAGAACGAACTGATCAATCTGGTCACCATTTTTCTCGGGCTGGCCGTCGGCTCCAAACTCTCAGCCGACAAGTTTCTCACCGTTGAGACCATCGGCATTCTCTGTTTGGGTGCCATTGCCTTCGCCATTGGAACGGCAGCGGGTGTATTGATGGCCAAAGTGATGGCGCGGATGAGCGGTGGCAAGATCAATCCCCTGATTGGGGCCGCCGGGGTTTCGGCGGTCCCCATGGCCGCGCGCGTAGTCAACAAACTGGGCCTGGAGGCCGACCATCACAATTTCCTGTTGATGCATGCCATGGGCCCGAATGTGGCGGGTGTAATCGGCTCGGCAGTCGCCGCCGGCATTCTGTTGACTCTGGTCGGTGGCTAGAGGTGACCAAATTGAAACAACCCGTTGTGCTCGCCTCCTCGTCACCCTATCGCCGGGCCTTGCTCGACCGCCTGGGGATTCCCTTCGAATGCGATTCACCGGATATCGACGAGAACACGCTGCCCGAGGAAACCCCGGAACACCTGGTGGCGCGACTGTCGGAAGCCAAAGCCAGAGCGGTCGCATTGCGTCATCCAGAAAGTTTGGTCATAGGATCCGATCAGGTCGCGCTCATCGGCGGACGGATTGTGGGCAAACCGGGAACCCACGAGAACGCTGTGATCCAGCTTCGCCAGGCTTCAGGCTCTGTCGTCCGATTTCTGACCGGCCTGTCTCTCTACAACGCACAGGCGGATCGCGCACATACCGAAGTGGTGCCTTTTGACGTGCATTTCAGAACATTGTCGGATTCACAAATCGACAACTATCTGCGGCGAGAGGAACCGTACGACTGCGCTGGAAGCTTCAAGTCAGAGGGCTTTGGGATAACGCTCTTTGACAGATTGCAGGGTGATGATCCCAACACCCTGATCGGCCTGCCCCTGATCCGGCTGGTGCGCCTTCTGGAACAGGAGGGTGTTAATCTCATCTGACGGTCAGCGCAGTCCGCCCTGCTGAAGTCCGAGGATAGCCGCCATGGACTGCGCCATGGATGCGCCAAGCTGCCGGGCTACCCGTTCCCAATAGTCCGCTCGCGGCGTGAAATCCCGCAATTTTTCCGCACCGATCACCTCCCGGGCGATACTGTCAGCAGTACCGAAACCGTCGACCAGACCAAGTTTCATCGCCTGCTCACCGCTCCAGATCAGCCCGCTGAACAGCTGCGGATCATCACCCAACCGGTCTCCCCGCCCCTCCCGGACAATCCGGATGAACTCAGCGTGAAGTTCTTTCAGTACCCCCTGGAGATGGGCCAGTTCGGAAGGCTGCATGGGGGAAAATGGATCGAGCAGACCTTTGTGTTCGCCGGCGGTGATTAGACGGCGCTCCACACCCAGCTTGTCGAGTGCGTCGACGAATCCAAACCCGTTGAACAGCACGCCAATCGATCCGACCAAACTGGACCGGTTGACATATATCCGATCAGCAGCCGCGGCCACATAGTAGCCGCCCGAGGCACATAGATCCGACACCACCGCATACAGGGGAATATTGGGGTGGTTGCGACGCAACCGTTGGATCTCATCGTTGATTTCGGCGGATTGGACAGGGCTGCCGCCTGGACTGTTGATGCGCAAGATGACGCCCTTGGTGCCGCTGTGCCCGAAGGCATCCCTCAAACCCCGGATTATTTTGTCGGCGTTGGCATCGGAGCCCACCGCGATCACCCCTTCCAATTCCACAATCGCGGTAAACGGCCCGCGAGGTTCAGACCCGCTTTCATCGGAACCGTCAAACAGCCAAAGGGCCAAAAACGAAAAACCGAGCGCCAGGAAGAGTGATCGAAACAGAATGCTCCAGCGCCGACTGCGCCGCTGCTCTCTGAGCATCAGTTCGATGGCGCCCAGCAAAACCGTATCCGCCGTCTTTTGCGAAGGCTTCTCGTTCACAATCTCTCCCTCCGTCCATGGATCTTGAGACTGTCCATTTTCACCGCTTTGATTCATGACATCGCTTCCGTGGAAAAGCGGAAGGTACCGCTGTTGGTCCGTAGCAAATCGAGCCAGTTCCGCAATTCCGTGATCTCGTCAATCACCAGCTTGGGTTGGTGCTGCAGCAACCGATCGACGCTGTGTACACCATAGCTCACTGCCACCGAATCGACCTGTGCGTTGGCGGCCATCTGCAGATCGTATTCAGTATCACCGATCACCAGGGCGTGCTCGGGTGGCACGGAAAGCTCCTCCAGGATTTCGATCACCATGGCTGGATCCGGTTTGGAGAGGCTTTCGTCAGCGCAACGGCTGGCAGAAAACAGCCCGGCCATTCCGGTTTCGTGCAATACCCTGTCCAGCCCGGGCCGACCTTTACCGGTGGCGATGGCGAGCTGAAAACCCTCATGACGCAACTGCTCAAGGGTTTCGGGTACATTGGCAAACAGCGGGGAAGGCACCTGACTCGCCTCCAGAAAATGGTAGCGGTACCGCTGCACCAGACGCGAAATCTCTTCCTCCGGCAGCTCCGGATAGAGCGATTCAAACGCGTGCCCCAGCGCAAGCCCGATCACATTGCTCAGCTCATGCGCTTCGCGCTGCGGCAGCTGAAGATCTTCAATGGCGTTGCTCAGGCAGGAGACAATCCGCGACTCCGAATCCATCAGCGTGCCATCCCAATCGAATATGAGCAGTTGATAGTCCATCTCTAAAGCAGATCCATGGTTTCAATAAATTGAGTCAATTCGGCGGGCATCGGCGCCTCAAAAAGATAGGGTTGGGTGCGCCCGGGAAGGGTAAAGGCGATCTGACTGGCGTGGAGGAACAGGCGCTTCAATCCCGTCTGGCGACACCAACGATTAAATTCTTCGTTGCCATATTTCTCATCTCCCGCCAGCGGATGCCCGCAATGGGCGGCATGCACCCGGATCTGATGGGTACGCCCGGTGATCAGCTGCACCTCCACCAGGGTCGCACGGTTGTACCGCTCCCGCACATAAAACAGGCTGGAAGCCTCCTTGCCCTCTGCCGCCACTCGCACCACCCGCTCCCCACCACGCCTCTCATTGACCTGCAGCGGAGCGGATACCAGGGTATCGGGATGCTGCCAATCGCCGTGGACCAGGGCCAGGTAGCGCTTTTCCACCCGGTGCTCCCGGATCTGCTCATGCAGTTCCCGAAGCCGGGAGCGCTTTTTGCTCAAGACCAGGATACCCGAAGTATCGCGGTCCAGCCGATGGACCAGTTCCAGCTGTTTCAGTTGGGGCCGCGCAGCCCTGACCAATTCGATCACGCCGAAGCTGATGCCGCTGCCGCCGTGCACTGCCAAGCCCGACGGCTTGTTGATTACCAGGAAGTCATCGTCCTCAGCCAGAATGGCCTGCTCGATTCCGGCAAGGGCACGGCTGCCCGGCGTGTTGCTGCCGGGTTCCCCTACCCGGGTGGGGGGAATTCGCACTTCATCGCCGCTGAGCAATCGCTGGGAGGGTTTGGCCCGTCCTTTGTTGACCCGTACCTCGCCGCTACGCACAATCCGGTACACGTAGGACCTGGGAGCACCTTTCAGCTGATTTATCAGGAAGTTATCCAATCTCTGGCCAGCAACCTCCGGCGCTACACGCACCGTGAGCGCACCGCGTTTGGGGGGTTGCTGTTCGGGATTGGACAAGAAGAGAGGTTCCGTTTGCTGATGGTTTCGAAGATTGCTATATTGGCAATCGCTAATAAGCCTCTGCAGCGGGCGATCATATAGGCCCGAGTAGATGTGGTAAAGGTTTGAAGACACGAATTATTTGCACCGGCAATGGCGGGTGTGAACCATGGGTAGAAGCTGCTCGACCCTTAAAATAACTGAGCGGTAGCAAGGCATTCATGAGGTCCGGTCGACACCATCGGCAGAGAGCTGGCAAGGCACTGCAGAAAGTCGGCATTAGCAGGTTCCCGAAGGGGGCCAATTTGAGGTTAGCGCGTTACTGAACCTGAACCGCGCAACCAACCTACCACATTAGCTCCGGTTTCTCGTCCGCACGCCACGCAATACCGGCTGGTCCGGTATGGCACGTGGTGCTGTTGTGTCCTGGGCGCATGAATGCCAGAAGAGAAACCATTAAATGAAGAGAATGTTGATCAATGCAACTCAATTGGAAGAGTTGCGCGTAGCCATCGTTGACGGCCAAAAACTCTACGACCTGGATATTGAAACTCCCGACCGCGAACAGAAAAAATCAAACATCTACAAAGGACGCATTACCCGCGTT
>JBNLBB010000085.1:10052-11535 GCA_050302415.1 Gammaproteobacteria bacterium
AACTCTACGACCTGGATATTGAAACTCCCGACCGCGAACAGAAAAAATCAAACATCTACAAAGGACGCATTACCCGCGTCGAACCCAGCCTTGAAGCTGCTTTTGTGGACTATGGTTCTGAGCGGCACGGGTTTCTCCCACTCAAAGAGGTAGCCCGAAGTTATTTCCGGGGCGATGCCGGGAAATCGCCGGGCCGTGCCAATATCCAGGATGCCCTCAAGGAGGGACAGGAAGTCGTCGTTCAGGTCGAGAAAGAGGAGCGCGGCACCAAGGGCGCGGCGCTCACCACCTTTGTCAGCCTGGCCGGCAGATACCTGGTCCTGATGCCCAACAACCCGCGCGCCGGTGGTGTGTCACGGCGGATCGAGGGTGATGATCGCGACGAGCTGCGCGATGCGATGAGTGAACTGACCGTTCCGGAAGGTATGGGGCTGATTATACGCACTGCCGGAGTGGGACGCTCTGTCGAGGAGTTGCAGTGGGACCTCAACTACCTCCAACAGCTGTGGGATGCCATACAGCGCGCCTCCGGGGACCGGAAGGCACCCTTCCTGATCTACCAGGAGAGCGACGTCATCATCCGCGCACTGCGTGACTACCTGCGCCCGGACATTGGTGAAATCCTGGTAGATGATGCCGCCATGCTGGACAAGGCGCGCGAATTCATGCAGCAGGTGATGCCCCACAATCTGAACAAGCTGAAACTGTACAGCGATGTCATCCCGCTCTTCTCGCGCTACCAGATCGAAACCCAGATAGAGTCGGCCTTCCAGCGCGAAGTGCGTCTGCCCTCCGGTGGTGCGATTGTCATCGACCACACCGAGGCGCTGACTTCGGTGGACGTCAACTCGGCCCGCGCCACCAAGGGCGGCGACATCGAAGAAACGGCGCTGAATACCAATCTGGAAGCTGCGGACGAAATCGCCCGCCAGTTGCGGCTGCGCGATCTCGGCGGTCTGATCGTGATCGACTTCATCGATATGACGCCCGCCCGCAATCAGCGGGAGGTGGAAAACCGGCTGAAGGATGCACTGAATCTTGACCGGGCTCGTATCCAGATCAGCAGAATCTCCCGCTTCGGTCTGTTGGAGATGTCCCGCCAGCGGTTGCGGCCCTCTCTTGGTGAATCAAGTCAACACGTGTGTCCGCGATGCAGCGGTCAAGGCACCATTCGCAGCGTCTCGTCGCTGGCCCTGTCGGTGCTGCGTATCATTGAAGAACAGTCGATGAAAGAGCGCACCTCCCGGGTGGTGGCCCAGGTGCCGGTGGAAGTGGCTGCATTCCTGCTGAATGAAAAGCGGGATATGGTTGCCGCCATCGAAAAGCGCCAGGACGTGGATATCATCATCGTCCCCAACGCCAACCTGGAAACGCCCAATTATGTCATCGAGCGCAAACGGGATGATGAGGTACAGGGCGAGCGCAGTATGCCAACCAGCTATGAGCTGGCATCGGCCCCCCCCGAGCCGGAAGAACCCAGTGC
>JBNLBB010000086.1:0-11239 GCA_050302415.1 Gammaproteobacteria bacterium
GCATGCTGCCGCGCGATGATACCCACACCCACACAGCGCCGGGGATCATCCTCTCGGCTGCCTACTATGCCGTCGGTGACATCCGGCGCAGTGAGCAGCGCAGCGGCCCTACCATCGATCTCTCGGTGGCCCATCGCAGCCTCATTTCGTTGACCCCGGCACTGACCACCCGCATACGTGCCATAGCCGCCGCGGGACGGCTGGCGGAAGCCGATAGGGTCTTTGGCCAGAGCATGGATTTTCTTCGTGAACGGGGTTGGGACGTGACGGCCGATCGCGCCTTTATTGTCATGGCCGGTGCCGACATTGCCCGCCACCAGGGTCGGTTTGAAGCAGCGTGCAAATTGCTTGGCGAGGCGGAACGGATCATTGCCGAAGAGAACTGGGAAACCTGCAGTGGCGTGATTATGGGGCTGCAGGCGATGACCTCGCTCCATCTTGGAGACGTGACCACCGCCCGGGAGCTGGCCGGCAAACTGTCCGGGCTCAAAATGCAGAACCTGCTGCTGCCGGTGTTCCCGTCGGTGAAGCAGTACGAGGTGCGGATCGCCATCAACCTGGGCAACTGGGCGCTGGTGGAGCGGTGGTTCGACCAGCGCCAACTGGATGACGATGCGCTGCACGATTCAGCCCGCGAAACCGATTGCCTGTTGGCCGCCAGGTTGCTGCTGCATCGTGGTCAATACGAGCAGGTGATCCGTTGGCTGCAACCGGTGCTGCTGGCGGCCGAGGAGGGCGGGCGCAGGCTGGCAGCCATCGAGACCCTGTCGCTGCTGGCGCTGGGCCGCTACCGGCAGGGGGATACCCGTCGTGCCCTGGAGCTGCTGACCCGGGCCGTCGACCAGGCGCGCGGCGAGCATATCGTGCTGCCGTTTGTCGAACTGATTGGCGCCCTGTCGCCGCTGTTGCAGAAACTGCTGGTCAAGGGTCAGGACACCTTCATCGAGGATCTGTTGGTTCATGCGCGGGTCGCGCCGTCCAACGAGGTGGAAGAGCAGATTGCAGCGCGGGCCGACCATCTGGCCGAACCGTTGAGTGACAAGGAACAGCAAGTGCTCAAGTGGTTGGTGATGGGGCTTTCCAATCGGGAGATTGCAGACCACATGTTTGTCTCGCCCAATACCGTCAAGACCCATCTGAAAAACGTCTACGCCAAACTCGGTGTCGGTAACCGCAGCAGCGCGGTGGTCAAAGCGCGCGAGTTGGATCTGCCGGGGTAATTTACGGTGAACCGCACTAAGCGAAGAGACAGCGCATGAACCCACAACAGGCCAACAATCCACTGCACGGCATTACGCTGGAGCAGATTGTCAGTACACTGGTCGCCCAGCTGGGTTGGGGGGAGCTGGGCCGGCGGATCAACATCCGCTGTTTCAACAGTGATCCTTCCGTCAAATCAAGCCTCAAGTTCCTGCGCAAAACGCCCTGGGCCAGAGCCAAGGTGGAGGCCTTGTACCTGGAAGTGGTGCCCCGGCCCGAGCGCAGCCGGTAACTACCTCCCTTGCCCGGCGAGGCGAGGGAAGCTGCCGGGCCCCACGCCGAAATACCGCTTGTAGGCGTGGCTGAAAGCCGATTCCGACTGATAGCCGACCTGCTCCGCAATGTCCGACAACCCACTGCTCGATGTCATCAGCAGTTGGCGCGCCTGCAGCAGAAGCCAGCGGGTCACGTGGTCCATAGGCGTTTCACCCAATACCTCCTTGAACCGCGCTGCGAGATAGGAGCGGGAGAGGCCGGCATGGCGGGCGATGTCCTGTAGGGTGATTTTGCCGGCGTAGGTTTCATGGATGGCACGCAGTGCGCGACTGATCTGCCGGTCGTGCATGGCCCGCAAAAACCCTGCCTCTGCCGAAGCCTTTGCGGCGTATGCGCGAAGTACGTGAATGAAGAGCACCTCCGCGAGACGATTGACGACGCTGGCGCCGCCGGGGAGCGCGGCGTCTGTTTCGCGCAGCAGAATCCGGGTGAGTGCTTCAAACCATTCGGGTTGCTCGTCGGTGAGCGCAGAGACGTGAATCAGCGCCGGCAATTCGGCAACCAGCGATTCGTCGGCGCATGGTGGGGCGATTTACCGTTTTGCATCGGCCGAACACCAACGGATGTTTGAATCCGATCCGTACCAGTATGTCCCGCAGTACGGCGGGTTCTGCGCGTTCGGTGTCATCCAGCAGACCAAGTTCGATGGGGACCCGGAGGTATGGAACATCCACAGGGGGAAGCGCTATCTTAACGTTACCTCCGATCTGCAGAAGAAGTGGCTGAGCGGAATGGATGGACAGGTGGCCACTGCTGATCGGATCTGGCCACAGATTGCCAAGGAGAGACCGCAGAGTCTGTTTGACGCTTGGCTGTTGCGCCAATAGTTGCTCACAAGTTGCCATGCTTCAACCGGTCTGGGTGTGGTGGCACACCCAGACCGGTTACGTATTGCCGCGACCACTGGTTGAGTGTCAGACAGGCTCAGTGGAACAGGCGTTTCTCAATTGACTTTGAAAAACTGCATCTGCTCCTGCAGTTCGGTGGCGAGGTGGCTTAGCTGCGCTGCCGCAGCGGCAGTCTCCTCCACCAGAGCTGCGTTTTGCTGCGTCACTTCATCCATCTGCATCACCGCTTTGTTTACCTGCTCGATACCGGCGGATTGCTCTTGGCTTGCCGCTGCAATTTCGCTGATCACACTACTTACGTTGGTGACGTTCTGGAGCAGCGTGTCGAGCGTTTTGCCTGAATCATTGACCAGCTTCGAACCATTCTCGACCTTCTGCACGCTCTCCGTGATCAGGTCCTTGATCTCTTTTGCCGAGGAAGCGCTTCTCTGCGCCAGCTTGCGCACTTCGCCAGCGACCACCGCAAAACCGCGGCCTTGTTCTCCAGCTCGTGCCGCTTCTACAGCTGCGTTGAGGGCCAGCAGATTGGTCTGGAAAGCAATTTCATCGATTACGTTGATGATTTCGGAAATCTTTCTGCTGGAGGTGCTGATCTCCGCCATGGCCGTAGCGGTCCGGCCGACCACTTCCCGTCCGACTTCTGTCTGCTGTTTCGCGGATGTCGCCAGTTGATTGGCCTGCTGCGCGTTATCCGCGTTTTGGCGAACGGTTGCCGTCATCTCTTCCATGCTGGAAGCGGTCTCCTCCAGAGAGCTCGCCTGCTCCTCGGTGCGTTGTGACAGATCGGAGCTGCCCATGGCAATCTGGCCAGCGGCTGAACTGACTGACTCGGTGTTGGCCACCACTCGCTCGACGATGGATCGCAGTTTGGTGCTCATGTCGCCAATCGCACCCATAAGGTCACCCAGCTCATCACTGCGCGTGACTTCGATGCGGCTGTTCAAATCACCAGCGGCGACGTGTTGACTGACCTTCACCACCTCTCGCACTGGTTGAGTGATCGAGCGGGTGATGAGCAGTGCCACCCCGATGATGGCCAGTACCGCGACCACACCCACCGTGCCGATCTGCAGGTGCATGGAGTCGATAACCGCAAAAGCTTCGGCCTCATCAATCTCCGCCAGCAACGCCCAGTGGATGCCGTCAATGTCGAGCGGCGTAAACGCTGACAGCACCGGGTTGCCGTTGTAATCGATGACGATGCGCGCATCGGTAACCCCATCCAACGCTGCTTTGGCCGCCTCGGTTTTTACCCCATTGCGTTCCAGAGTGCCTGCAAAAGAGGCCAGAATGGAGTGTCCCTCAGGATCCAGATAGGAATCGGATCGCATCCGAAAATCGGAACCGACGAGATAGGATTCTCCGGTCTCGCCCATGCCGTCACGCAACTGCATGATGGAATTGATGGCATCCAGGGGGAGTTGCAGGGCGATGATCAGTTCGATTTCACCCTTATGCATCAATGGTTCTGCAATGAATCCTGCCGGCGCACCATTGCTGGGTTCGTAAGGAGCAAAATCCTCAACCCCGTACTCTGCACTTTTCAGCACCCTTTGCACCAACCGCCCCAGATTGGAACTGCTGTACTTACCGGTGACCATATTGGTTCCGAAATCCGGCTCATGGGTCACGCTGTAGAACACCTGGCCACCCGGATGGATGAGAAAGAGATCGTAGTAACCATAGTCCTCAATATATTTGGCGAAATAGTCTTTCTCCTCGCCGACTTCTTTCCGTGCGAGCGTCTCCTCAAGAGACTGGGTGGTGATCAAGGCCCACTCCAAACCCTGTGCCGTGATGGGGCTGAACCCGATGGTTTCGACCGTTCCATCAGCGTCCGAATGGACATCCACACCGGTGTCACCGTTGAGGGCGCGTTCCACGAATTCACTTTTATAAGGCACGCCGATCAGATAGGTGCCGTCGCCCTCCACCACCCGGTCGCTCCGGTAGCTGGTCTGGCCCTGGTAGCGTCCGACCAGGAAGGATTCACCCGACTGTCCCAGACCGGCGCGCTCCTGGACGATGGTGTTGATCGGGTCGGTGGGAATCTGCAGTGCCACCACGCCGATGGTGACGCCGTCTCGCATCACCGGGGCGCCGATAAAGGCGGCGAAATCGCCATTGGATGGCGCATAGGGTTGAAAATCCTCGAGTGCTGCTTCGTTTTTGGCTTTGGCAAACAGACGGCCAAGACCGCTACTACGCAGTTTGCCGTTCACGACATTGGCACCCAAGTCCGACTCGCCAGCCACGCTAAACACCACGTTGCCCAGGGCGTCGATTAGAAACAGATCGTAGTAGCCATACTCCTTCTGATATTGACTCAGCCACGGACTCTGGGTGGCAGCAACGCGGTTCCACTGGTTGCCTCCCACCTGTTCACCATCAGCGACAAACGCGGTGTGGAACCGACTCAGGGAATCAACCACCTGGGTGTTGGTGGAAAGGACCCTGATGTCGCCAAAGCGCTCCTGGAAAAAACGGTTGATCTGACCCTGTTTAAGTGTCTGGATAGACTGCAGCTTGTCGAAAGCCGTGGCCTTGATCGCGCTGACGGTCTCCATCAGAACATCCATATCACCGCGGCGCTCCCTGAAGAAACCCTCAATCTGCGCCTTCTTGATGCCGCGCACAGCCTTCAGTTGGTTGAATGCCTGATCGGAAAGCGCGTTGTCGGCCTGCAGCACAGTGAAAACGCTGATGGTCGTTGCGGGAATGATTCCAACCAGAAGAAAAAATATGGAAAGCTTTGCGCCCAGTCGCAATTTACGTAGTAAGGACATACTCACCCCTTATTGAATGCGGCTTAATATGCTGTGAGCGCAACACGGGAGTTCGGCGCTCACAATGAGTGCCCATAGTCCGTTGGGATACGTACAATCCCTGCTCACTTTTGGTGCAAGCACGTGTCCTTCTAGCTTTGTATATAGACCGGAATTCCAAATGAGCAAGATGGAACTGACCCAAATCAGGTGGTTTTCGCATCGCCTTGGAAAGGCTGGTGTGCTGCTTGAATCGAAGCCCATCCTCGACTACCGGTAGTCAGGAAGGGGCGGTCCGCAATGTTGACGACCTCCGCTTGGCACAAGGGTGGTGGGTTGGTTAGGATGGAAATCGATGCCTTGTTCGGACGCAGGCGCTGCATCCGACCGACGATCGGCAAGGAGGCGAAAAATGCTGAACAAACTCATGACGGGCACCGGAACAACCCGCACCGGATCATCCGGAACGGGAGACGGCCGATCATCAGACCAGGATGTCAACCAGACCGTCCGGGCGCTGATTGCATTCACGACAGTAGGCGCACTGCTGCTTCTGCTTTACGCTCTGGGTGTCTCGGGTGGTGATCCCAAAGGATTTCTGGGTTTCAATTTTCCCAGTGTGCTGATGGTTGTCGGCGTGGGCGGATTGATAGCCGCAGCCTCTGCAGCCGTTGGTGGCATGCTGGGATTTCTGTTTGGCATACCCAAATCTTTGGCACAGGGCAATGACCCATCGACCGAAGAGGCAGGAAACGGTGCATCCCAGTCCAACCGTCCAACCAGCCGGGCAGCCCAGTCACCCAACACCAATCTGGAACGGATTTCCGATTGGCTCACCACCATATTCGTCGGGGTAGGTCTCACTCAGATCGGCGAAATACCCGGACTGCTGCGCGAAGTAGCCACCAAACTGACCGTTGACCTTGTGGCCCAAGTGCCCTCCGCGCCCACCATGGCCATGGCGATCATCAGCTATTTCGCCATTACCGGGTTTCTGGCGGGATACCTGTTGACCCGACTCTTTCTCAGTGGTGCATTTTCCCGTGCCGATCAGAATGCCAATCAACTGCCCGACGAAAAGACCCTGAAGGCACTGGAACAGGCGGTCGGCGAAGACCGGCTTGCGGTGCTGGGCGACAAGTTGGATACCGAAGTCCAGCATGCGGCGCTGCAGTTGCAGTCGGTATCGCTGGAGCAGTTGACCCAGCCCGAAGCGATCGTTGCCTGGGCGCGGGCCAACCGGGCCTTCGGACGGTTCGACGATGCGGAGCGGGGCTATCGCCGCGCCCTGGAACTCGACGGCACCCAGCACGGCATCAAACGGGAATACGCTAATCTGCTGGCTCTGATGGGGCACACCGGGCAAGCGGATGATCTCCTGGAAAAGATCCGCGACGACGCCGATGAGAGCCGGAAATACCAGATCGCCCTCGATCAGATCATGAATCACCTCTACGAAAAACCGCCTTGGGGATTTCAGCGCGCCATCAACAAGGCCAACAACTGGATCGAGCGAATCCCCAGAGAGGACACCCGGGCCGAGGGAAAGCTGTGGTTCATGCTCGCCTCCGCTTATGGCCAGGAGTATGCGTGGACCCGGGAGCAGGATCCGGAGGCCGAGGAGCTGGCCGAAATCCGTGACCGGTGTCTCGAGAGCGTGCGCAAGTCACTCAGTATCACACCCGCATGGAAGCGCAATCTGCAGATGATCTGGGACAAGCATTTTCCGAACAAACCCGCCGATGAAAACGAATTGGAACCGTTCTATGAGGATGCGGAATTTCGCGCCCTGCTGACCGACTCCTAGAGCGTGTGGCAAATAGGATTCCACCCATCAGGGAGGGTGGCGGATCGTGATGCAACGGCAATCCGCGGCCGGGGAATGGGAAGCCAGGCTGCGCCCCAACGGACTGGGCGCCCTGCCGGGTGCCACTGCCTCTTTCCTGATCCCGCCGATCCGCAGGGCAAACAGCCTGTTTTCAGCGACCGCGCAGGCGCTGCTTCAGTCGGGCAAATCGCCAGAGCTTGTCTATAGTTAGAAGAGTCGCCGGGGCGCCAGACGGTGGTCGATCCCGAAAAAAAAAGAGGACCACAGATGAGATGCAACCAATACCGTTGGCATGCTGACGGGGGCTGGTGCCCGCCGTTGCCTGAAGCCCACCCTACCGACTGGCTGCTGGCCTTTTCCGACCGCGCGGGACTCGCCCACTGGGATGCGCGATGGTTGGAACTGCAGGCGGCATTTCCCGGTGCCGAACTGATGGGGTGCACCACCGCGGGCGAGATCCAGGATGTGCGTGTGTACGACGGGGATATTGTGGTCACCTCCGTGGCCTTCGATCGCACCCGCATTCACGTGGCACGGCTTGGTGTGGAGGCGGTCTCCGCCGCTTCGGGCGGAAAGATCGATCTGCAGGATCATTTGCCCTTTGACGGATTGCGTCATCTGCTGGTGCTCAGCGATGGCCTCAACGTCAACGGTTCGCTGCTGGCGCATGGTCTGGCAGCCGCGCTGCCCGCGTCCGTATCGGTCACCGGGGGACTGGCCGGTGATGGCGACGCATTTGCGGAGACCTGGGTGGTTCACAATGGTGAGCT
This sequence comes from Gammaproteobacteria bacterium, assembly GCA_050302415.1. Lineage (GTDB taxonomy): Bacteria > Pseudomonadota > Gammaproteobacteria > JBNLBB01 > JBNLBB01 > JBNLBB01. The sequence continues at coordinate 7,748 of JBNLBB010000086.1, forward strand.
GCTCACCAACCACGTTGTCTGTGTCGGCTTTTACGGTGATGCCCTTCAGGTGGGGTTCGGTTCACTCGGGGGTTGGGATCCCTTTGGTCCCGAGCGCGAAGTCACGCGCTCCGAAGGCAACATACTTTATGAGCTGGACGGCCAGTCGGCACTGGAACTCTATCGGCACTATCTGGGGGAATACGCCGCCGATCTGCCCGCATCCGGGCTGCTGTTTCCCCTGAGTATCCGGGTGGACGACCACAGCCCGGAGCTGGTGCGCACCCTGCTGGGCATCGACGAGGAGAAGGGCGGTTTGATCTTTGCGGGTGATCTTCCCGTAGGGAGCCAGGCCAGTCTGATGAAAGCCAATTTCGACCGGCTGATTGACGGAGCAAACAGCGCGGCCGAAGAGAGTCAGGAGCGGTTGGGCGACTTTAAGGCCGAGCTGGTGGTCCTGATCAGTTGCATCGGTCGGCGCCTGGTGCTGCAGCAGCGGGTGGAGGAGGAGCTGGATGAAGTGCGGTCTGTGGTGGGACCTGAAGCCGCAGTAACCGGGTTCTACTCCTATGGCGAGATTTGCCCCACACACAGCACTACCCGGTGCGAACTGCACAACCAGACCATGACCATAACGGCATTGAGCGAGTCGCCTGTGTGATTGAGGTGGTGCATCGTCTGCTGAAGCGCCAGCTGCGCAAGCACTTGGGCCTTGAGCGGCCGGAGGATCCTGATCTGCTGGCCTTTGTAAAGGCGGTGGATGACAGCTACCAGCAGCTCGACCGGGACCGGGAAATGTTGGAGCGTTCACTGGAGATATCCTCCCGGGAGCTGCGTGAGCGATACCGTGATGCCACTCGGCAGCTCAGCAAGTTGGTGGAGGCCCGCAGTGAACTGGAGAATTCACTCTCCATGTTGCATGCCACGCTTGAGGCTACAGCGGATGGACTTCTGGTGGTGGATCTGGAGGGTCGGATCGTCAGCTTCAATCGAAATTTCTCCGAAATCTGGGGTATTCCGGAAGAGATGTTGAGCAGTGGCGACGAGGCGAAGGCGCTTGCCATCGGGCTGCAGCGGGTTGCGGATCCGGAGCAGTTCCTCGCCAGGGTGAAGGCACTTTATGCCGATCCGGAAGCCGACTGTCATGACGTGGTGGAATTCAAGGACGGCACTATTCTGGATCGCTACTCGAGACCCCAGCGGGTCAACGGAATACCGGTGGGGCGGGTCTGGAGTTTCAGCGATGTGACCATCCGGCGCGTCGCCGAGCAGAATCTCAAACGCTATAAGGATCGACTCGAGGCCGCCCAACGCATTGCGCATATCGGACACTGGGAGTGGGATACGGCCACCAACCAGATTGTCTGTTCAGAAGAAGTGATCCGCATCCTGGGCATAGATGATGCGACGCTCAGCCTCGACTCGTTCATCGCCCTCTTTCACCCCGATGATCGCGCCTTGCTCCACTCCAGCCTGATGAGCTACCGAAGTGCCGACAGTCAACTGGAACTCGAGCTGCGGCTCCAGGGAGACGACGAATCGGTACGTTATCTGCACGTATTGGGAGAGATGGATCGCAGCGATAAGTCGGCGCGCCTTCTGGCCACACTGCATGACGTGACGGCGCGCAGGGAGCACGAGAATCAGTTGCTCCTGGCGCAGCAGGTGTTCGAGTCGGCCAATGAAGCAATTGTTATCACGGATGCCACGCCCCGGATACTGGACGTCAACCATGCGTTCACCAAAATTACCGGAGTGACCCGCGAAGATGCCCTGGGGAAAAATCCCGGAATCAATAAATCCGGGCGTCACGACAAGGAGTTCTATCGCGAGATGTGGCGCGACCTGACCGAGAAGGGTGAATGGCGGGGAGAGATCTGGGACCGGCGAAGCAATGGCGAAATCTATCCCAAATGGCTGTCAATCACCGCGTTGCGGAATCGAGAGGGTGCGACGATTAACTACGTCGGGATTTTTTCTGATATTTCGACGCAGAAGAAAACCGAAGCCAAGCTCCAGAACCTCGCTTTTTATGATGCCTTGACCGAATTGCCGAACCGCGCCATGTTTCAGGAGTATCTGTCCAGTGAACTGATCCGCACAGCGCGTGAATACACACGATTTGCGCTGATGTACCTGGATCTCGACAAATTCAAATACGTGAACGATTCCTTGGGCCACCTGGTGGGTGATGAACTGCTGAAAGAGGTGGCAAACCGCCTTCGCGCCAGCGTTAGGCGCAGTGATCTGGTGTCACGCCTTGGTGGCGATGAGTTTACGGTACTGCTGAGCAACATCAGTCGTTCCGATGTGGTGGGGCAGATCGCGCAGAAGATAATCGATACCGTCAGCGAGCCGATCTCCATTGATGGCCACGAACTCTACGTTTCACCCAGCATAGGTATCTGCATTGCGCCGGAGGATGGTACCGATGTGGGCGATCTGCTCAAGCACGCAGATGTGGCCATGTATCAGGTAAAGGAGCAGGGAGGGGCACAGTACCAGTATTACAGCCGGCAGATGCAGCATAAGGCGGAGCATCACGTCAGCCTTCAATCGGAATTGCGTCGGGCAATGCGTGAAGAGGAGTTGTTGCTGCACTATCAGCCATTGGTCGATGCTCAAACCCTGGAGCTGACCGGTATGGAAGTGCTGTTGCGGTGGGAACATCCGGAACGTGGCTTGGTTCCCCCTATTGAGTTCATCCCTCTTGCGGAAGAGACCGGGCTGATTATCCCCATCGGAAGATGGGTGCTCGAAACGGCTTGCCAGCAACTGAGAAACTGGCAGCAGGCCGGCCTGGCCCAGGTTCCGATTGCGGTCAATCTGTCTGCCCGACAGTTCAGGGATCAGCATCTGGTTTACGAAGTGGGCGCCATTCTCGCCAAGACGGGCCTGGAGGCACGCTGGCTGCAGTTGGAGATTACCGAGTCGGCCGCCATGGACAACCCGGAACAGACCATTGCGATCCTTGAGCAGCTGAACACCATGGGGGTGCACGCCAGTATCGATGATTTCGGCACCGGCTATTCGTCCCTGGCCTACCTGAAACGGTTTCCCGCTACCAAGCTGAAAATCGATCGCTCCTTTGTGCGGGATATCGTGAACGATCCCAACGACGAGGCAATCGCCAGTTCCATCGTGCGCCTGGCCGATACCATGGGGTTGGAGATAGTCGCCGAAGGGGTGGAAACGGAAGAGCAGGCCGTCATTCTCCGGGAGCTCGGCTGCACCTACCTTCAGGGTTACCACTACTCCCGACCGCTATCCGTCGATGCCATGGCGCTTTACCTGGAACAGTGCTCCGCAACCGGGCAACTGTCCCGCGCCAACCGCTGATCGGCGCCCGGCGATCGGCTCCCCGCTTCGCGAAATATTCACACCCCACCCTTTATGCAGGGGGGCATGGTGTCGTGTTCCTGCCGTGCTCGCCGGGATGAGGAAATCCAAGTGACCTGGCCCCGGCCGGACAGTGGACCCCGCGGCAGTGATCACAAAGGGGTACGGCGATGG
>JBNLBB010000087.1:0-11140 GCA_050302415.1 Gammaproteobacteria bacterium
GCTGCTCGGGAGAACACTGGAGAGCGGCGCCGGGTTCTGGTTGATCGAGGACGCTGACTTTCCGCGCATGATTCTGTAGCCAGCGGAGGATGCGATGGGCAGCTGGTCGTTCACGCTTCTTGATCCAAACCCAATGCAGCTTCCCTGATTGAGGGGTCTTTGCGTGCCGGCGAGGGGTTTTTCTGAGGGCCACGGTGCTGTGTCCGGCTCTCCGGAAACACGCCTACCCAGTAGGTGCGTGCTACGCCGGCCCGTGGTGTTGCTCATGATGGCGATGTCGAACCGGTACCCGGAGACGGGCAGCCACGGCCCCGGAGTCTGGTCCGGCCGCTAGTGGTTACGCTGCGGGGGCTTTCTGCAATCGGCCAATACCAGCAACTCGCCCAGACAATGAAACCTCTTCGCATCCTGCCCCGTCACATCCAACAGCTTTTGCAGCCGCGCGTAGATCGTATTTGGATGCAGCGATAACCGCTCGGCGGCTTTCAACACATTCATATCCGCATCCGCATAGGCGCGCAGCGTCGCCACGGTGGCTCCCTGCTGCTTGTCATCCAATTGATAAAACGCCTCGCTCCAGGCCGGCAGTACCCGGTGAAATTTGTCGCCGGCCAGATGCAGCAATAATCGCTGCACAGGCAGTTCCGAAATCTGCACCACGCGCTGCGTAACATTGGCAAATTCCAAAGCGAGCTGCGCTTCCTTGTAGGCCGTGGGAATGCGCGCGGTGGAAGGCACATCATTGCTGATGCCGGTGAGCACCGCGTTGCCGAGCAGTTTCAGCTCGGCAGTGACGCGCCCGGCCAGGGCGCTGCTGGGCGCCGTCCAACCGGACACCCGGCGGGTGGCGGAAAAGATCACCACCACCCGGTTGTCGCGGATATCAATCAACCGACGGATGGAGGTGCCCTGCATCTGCTTGTCGATGGAGTCCGCCAGGCGCCCTGCCCGGGCGCGGTTGAGCATCTCCGTGGGTTCTACCGACTGCGCCAGCGCCACGCAGAAGGATTGGCGCCGGTCCAGATAGCCCCCGCTGCGCAGGACCGAGGCCACCCGGCTGTCGGATTCGTCGTAGCCTTCCAGCAGCAGGGTCAGCAGCTCGGCGCGTTGGTCGCCGGAGATCTCCGCCAGCAGACGGGTCTGGGTGAGGTAGGCGTCGGTGAAGCTGCGGCAGATGGCGTCGCCGTACTCCAGGGTCAGGTCGGCGGCGGCAGCCACCAGGTGGGCCACCTCGTCGGCGCGGGGCCTGGCCTGCAGAATGGCCTCACGCAGCTGCCGGGAGAACACCTTCTGCACACAGCGGTAGGCGTGGAGGGTGGCTTCCAGGGGGAAGTGTTGTGCTGCGCAGCGGTTTGCGTGATCGGTGACAAAGGCCGGTTCGTGGCGATCCCCCTCGCTCAGCAGGCGCAGCAGTTCCTCGGTGTGGCGTGGCCCGTGCCGCTCCAGGTCGGCGAGGATTTCCGGGTTGTGGGATTCGGAAAAGGCCGGAACCTCGGCGATGACGGTCTGTTGCAGCCGGGCGCTGATGGCGGCCGCATTCTGCCGCAGCTGTCTGACCACCTGGGGCAGACAGGCGCTTTTTCTCAGTGCGGTCAGGGCCTGGGTGAAGGCCTTGGCCGATGGGTCGTTGGTGATTGCCATTGTGCACTCTGCACATTCTTGCGTCTGGATTTAGCGCATTCTGACCAATGTCAGGCCGGATGCCTAGTGATAGTCTCCAATCTCTATGGGGTGCCGCAGGTGTGGCAGCCCCGTCGACAGGGCGCCGATCCGGTCTCTCCGGCGATCCGCCCCCACCCGATCAACCTAGGAGAAATGTCATGGCCAAGTATGTGTTCGTGTATCACGGCGGCTCCCACCCGGAAACCGAAGCGGAGGTGGCGGCCGTCATGGATGCCTGGGGATCCTGGTTCGGATCCATGGGCGCGGCGGTGATTGATGGCGGTAACCCGGTCGGGCCCTCCGCCACGGTGATGAGCGATGGTTCGGTGGTGAACAACGGAGGCGCCAACCCCATCAGCGGGTACAGCCTGATCGAGGCCAAGAGTCTGGACGATGCGGTGGCCAAAGCCAGAAAGTGCCCGATCCTGGCGGCGGGTGGCCATATTGAACTGGCCGAAGCCATAGACATGTAACCGGTAGATGGCGCACCGTTGCGGTCGCGGCGCGCCATCGCCCTTGACGGTAGAACCTCATACGGAGCAATTGAGATGAACCTGCAACAGCTGAAAGAATCCGAAGCGTCCTTTCTGCAGACCTGGCCCGGTGGCTTCAGCCACCCGGAGATGCAGGCGCTGGGCAAGAAACACAAAATGGAGCAGATGGTGAGCATGGCGCAGGAGCAGTTCGCCAAGAAGCGATTCAACGATGCCGGCGCCATCACCGAGAGCATGGTCAAGCTGGTCACCCGTGCCTCCATGGTCTCGCTCTTCGAAAAACCCAAATTTCGCGATGCAGTGACCGGGATGACCCCCAATCAGAAAACAGAGCTGGCGAACGCGCTGAAGGCGCTGCTGCATGGCAACCAGCAGAAGGGTTTCGAGGCACTGGTGGGCTGCCTCACGCCCCACAAACTGGCCAAGTGGTCGCTGGTGACCATCCTGCCCAACTACTACCGGCCCGATGATGAGGTGTTCGTCAAACCCACCACTGCCAAGGGGGTGATCGAACAGTTCAAACTGGAGGGGTTGGTGTACAAACCACAACCCACCTGGGCCTTCTACAGCGCCTATCGGGAGGCGATTTTGAAAATGCGCGCAGCGGTGAATCCCCTTATCGCGCCGAACAATGCCGCCTTTTGTGGATTCCTGATGATGAGCCTGCGCCACTAGCGGAAGGGCCAAACCATTGGACTGGTTGATCAGAAAAAGATTAATTGAGCTTATGAGAAAGAGTGCCTTATAACCAGATTCGATCGTTGACCTGAACGGACACAGTTGAACCGTGCCATTGATGGCCGTAGGATGAAAATCTCCCTGATAAATTCAGACCATTCGCTGCGGGTGGTCCGAATTCCAGTTAAGGTGGTCGACCGGTTCGCCCTCCCATCAGGAGGTTGGCATCATGAATCCAGGGTGCTCACGTCGGTGGCTGTATGTGTGGGTGGTGCTGCTGGTCAGCGCCTGCGGTGGTGGCAGTGAGAGCTCCGATCCGGATCCCGTACCGGACACGCAAGGTCCGGTGGCAAGCGCGATTACGCCGATGGTGGGTGAGACCGGCGTAGACGTTTCCTCCAAAATCATCCTGGCGTTCAACGAATCTGTTACTCCGTCCTCCCTGGGCGCGGATGCGTTTCAGATATTCCTTGGCACCACCGTGGTTGCCTCTTCCTACACCCACGATACGGTGAACAACCTGCTCCTGCTGACGCCGGATGCGAACCTTTTGCACGATACTGAATACACCGCGCGGGCAAAGGGTTCCATCACCGACCTGGCCGGCAACGCCCTGGGTACCGATTATTCGTGGACCTTCACCACGCGGTCGGACAGGACTTTTCCGCAGCTCATCAACATCAGTCCGGCGGAAGACGAACTGGATGTGGCGCTGGACGTGGTGGTGACCGCGCAGTTTGACGAGCCCATGGATCCGGCGAGCCTGGCCGGTTTCGGTATTTCCGGGGTAGCGGGTACGGCGTCCGTGGCCGGCGACGGCTCCCTGGTGGAATTTGTCCCGGATGCGCCGCTCGACAACCTGACCGTCTACCAAGTGGAACTTCCCTCCACGCTGACGGATCTTGCCGGGAATCCGCTCGCAATGGCGAAAACCTGGTCGTTTACCACGCTGCCTGATCTGATCCCGCCGGTGGTCACCCAGACGACACCGGCGGAGGGAGCGGTGGTGCCCATCGGTACCTTTTTGGTATCCATTGAATTCAGCGAGCCCCTGGAGCCAGCTTCCGTGAATTCTGGCATTGTGGTTGCCACCGAGGGCGGTCTGCCTTTCACGATCAACACACTCAATCTGAGCCCTTCCAACCAGATCAACCTGTTTCTGCCTGCTCTGAGTTTCGATACGGAGTACACCTTCACGCTGTCCGGGCCGACCGATACGGCGGGCAACAGTCTGGCGCAGCCGTTCACGCTCACCTTCCGCACCGAGCCCGATACTTTTCCACCCACCATTACGGGCAAGAGTCCCGGGCCGGACGGGCGGCTGGTGCCACCCGATGCGATTCTGCAGGTCACGTTCAGCGAAGCCATGGAGTCCGGGCTGATCGATTCCACCACATTGGGGATTCAGGGCGTGTCCGGCATCGTCACCTACGATGCATTGGCCAACCGGGCGACCTTTACGCCCAATGCGCCGTTGACCCCTGGTCAGACATACACCGCCATGGTCAGTGGCAGTCTGACGGATACGGCGGGTAACTCCCTGGGTGCGGACCAGAGCTGGTCATTCCAGGTGTTGGGAGCGCCCATACAGATCAGCGATGACAGCACCGCGGGGCACGGACCGGCCCGGGTCGCATTCGGCGGCACGGATGGATTTGCCGTGTGGAGCGTGACGTCGGGGAACGGCGTGAAACTGGTGGCCGCCAGACGGAATACTTCGGCGACCACCTTTGGCACGGAACAGACGTTGGTGGAGTACCCGGGTGACACTACTCAGTTGCAACCGGCAATCGCCAGCAACGGCAGCAGTTTTGCCGTGGTTTGGGTCCGACCGCGTACCGGACAGATATTCGCTTCCCTGTTTACCGGAGGCACCTGGTCCACACCGCAGTTGCTCGGATCGGGCGATGGCGGTCCCGGTCGTTTGGGGATTGTGTCCAACGGCAGCGGCTATGCCGCCGGGTGGAACGATCTGTTCACCTATTTCGCAGCCGTGCATGACGGTGTGGATTGGGCGGTCACCACTTTGGGAGCCACCAGCACCGGTGGTAGTGGGCCGGTTGGACCTTTGAAGTTGGTCAGCGATGGGACGGGGTATGCCATGTCCTGGGTGGGTCGATTCTCCGTCTTCAGCGGGGGTTCCTGGAGCACGATCAACACCGACGGTTCGAACACCGATATCGTCGCCGGCTCGACCGGCTACGCGGCCACCTGGCGTCAAATTGCCACCTCGTTTCCGGGCAGGGACTGGATATTCGCCAGGGTGCACAACGGCACCGGTTGGTCTGCGCCAGTGCAGCTCACAAATTTTGTGGATATTGGCATGGATACCGCAGTTGCCAGCAATGGTGGCAGCTACGCGATCGTGACCACTTCGAGAGTCGATATAACTACCGGCGACAGGAATCTGGATCTCTACCAGTTCAATGGTACCGACTGGATTCAGACCAACTTGAAGACAGTTCCGTGGAATGGGCAGTTCATGTCGGATCCCCAGATCGCGAGCAACGGAACAGGCTACGCCGTTACCTGGCGGGAAGCGAGTGCGCTGCTGGCCAGGGTCGATCTCGGCCTGGAAACGACCCTCTTTGCCAGCGGGGTGACTGAATCCTTGCTGGTCGCGGGAGGCAATAACTATTTTGTTGTTCAGAACGATAGCGTCGGGCGCATTCGGGCGCGGGTATTTGTCACTTCCTGGCTGGCCGAAACGTTTCTGAGCAATGCGGATTCACAGGCGCAGTCGATGGAGGTTGTGCCGAACGGGTCGGGCGTGCTCGTCGGGTATGGAACCGATACCGCCGATGCGCGGCTCGCAACCTATAGCACATTCACCATCGGTACCGGTACCGGGACCGTGTCGGCCATCCGGCTGCTGGTGAGTGGTATCCATCTGGGCGGAGTGCGCAATGCGGTCGCTGCCGTCAATGGATTGGGTGACACCATGCTGGTGTGGGAACAGTTTGATTCGGGTGTCTGGCAGGTACGTGGGCGCAGCCTCACCAACGGGATTCCCGGGCCCGTGAGGATCATTTCCGCGAACGGGCAGTTTCCCGACGTGGCCGGTGATGGCTCCTCGTTTATGGTCGCCTGGCTTTCCAATCAGGAGGTGTTTGCCAGTCGCTATACCCCCGCCACCAACACATTGTCCACAGCCACATTGCTGGGTACGGCCACTTCCAGCAGTGGTCCCAGCATAGCCGCCATCGGCAGCACTTTTCTGGTGGGTTGGGACGACGCGAGGAATGTACAGGTTGCCGAGTTTGACGGCACCTGGGGCGCAACTGTCGCGTTGTTTACCAGTACTTCGAATTTCCAGGACGAGGTACTGGTGACTGGCAATGGGACGGACTACGCCATCGTCTGGTTGGAAGATCTGTTTACCGGAAATAGATTGAACGCGATGGTGCGCACCGCGGGAATCTGGAGTGCGAGGGTCACCCTTGAAAGCGCCTCGTCCGGGGTTGCCCAAGTCAGCCTGCTGTCGGATGGTGCCGGATATGCGGCCATCTATCGCGCCGGTTCCATTGTCAAGGCGCGGGTGTACGAGTCGGGTGTTTGGGATCTCGCCACCAGTCTTGCATCCGCCAACAGTCAGTTTTCGGCGTCCAAGGCCGGTGAATACCGGGCGCTGATGGGTTTTTCAACCTTCGATGAACGTGTGTACAGTGCGGGGGCTTGGGGCGCAGTAAATGATGTCAACCTGCGGCCACGGGCTTTTGCCAGCGACGGCAACGGATACGCCCTTCTGGGCAGTACGCTGACTGCAGGCGACAGCCAACTCTTTTCCCAGACGTGGGGCGCGGAAGGTTGGAGTGGGACCGTACCCGTCGTTGGTGTGCTGGGGGGGAACATCGACAGAGTCCTGTTGCATGGCAGGGCAGGTCTTTATGTTCCCGCATGGTCTCAGCCAGCGATTGTCGAGCCGATTGCGCAACGACTCTGGACTTTACCCAATCCCTGAGTGGTGCCGTCTGGGACAAGGTCATGCCGGATCCACTCACCGTCGGAGTGGAAGGCAGGTGATCCTGAAGTCCGGGGCTGATACCCTGCTGACCGGTGTGTCGTACACCGGTCGGTCCACTGCTTCAGGAGACGCCCCTTGGATTACAACCCCGTCGGCTGGTTCGAGATCTATGTCCAGGACATGAAGCGCGCCCGCGCCTTTTACGAGCATGTATTCCAGTGCTCACTGGACAATCCCTCCAACCTGGATATCGAGATGTGGATGTTTCCCATCCTCGAAGAGGCCAAGGGTGCGCCGGGTGCCCTGGTCCATATGCCTGGTTTCCAGTCGGGCGGCAACAGCACGCTGGTCTATTTCACCTGCCTGGATTGCGCCGAAGAGGCGGCCCGCGTGGTCGAGGCGGGCGGGAAGATATTCCGCGACAAGATGGCCATTGGTGACTACGGATTCATCGTCCTGGCGTTGGATACCGAAGGCAACATGATCGGTCTGCATTCGCACCAGTAGCGCCCGAAACCGATGGCTGATTTTTCACTGCATCCCCGCCTGGTCAAAGACACCCACCTGATGGGGGTGATGGATGGTTGCAGCACACTGCTGCTCTCAAAAAATGCGCTGTTTCCCGGTTTTATTCTGGTGCCGCATACCCGGGAGATTGAGTTCTATCTGCTGGAACAGACGTTGCAGCAGCAGGTTGTGGCGCAGATCAATGGGTTGTCGCGTTTTTTGGCGGAGAAATTTTCACCCGACAAGATCAACGTGGCCACCATCGGCAATGTGGTCTCCCAAATGCATCTCCACATTGTGAGCCGCCGCCGGGACGACCCCTGCTGGCCGGGGGTGGTGTGGGGCTGTAACGCGTATGAACGCTACACGGACGAGGCTGTTGAATCGATCCGCCAGGGGTTGCTGGACGCGATTCCAGACCTGGTATTGTCGCCCGCTGCATCGGCGTGATGCCGAGGGAGTGGGGAGGGCGCCGTGTACATCCGCCCAGCCAATCCGTCAGACTGTGACGCGATCAGTGCACTGATCCGCAGCGTTGCGCACTACTTCACGGTGCACCCGGAGGGTGTGGGGGCCGAGCAGTTTCTGCAGACGATTGAGCCGGCCTCCATCCAGGGCTACGTCACAGCGCCCAACATCGACTACTGGGTGGGCATGAAGGCGGAGCGGCTGGCTGGAGTGGCCGCGGTCCGAGACAACACCCATCTGCTGCACCTGTTTGTGGATGCCGCGTTTCAGGGTCAGGGTGCCGGACGCGAACTCTGGCGGCACGCGAAAGCCGCGGCCATGGCGGCGGGCAATCAAACCGGATTCACCGTCAACTCCACGCCCTACGCGGTTCCCGTGTACCAAACCTTCGGCTTCCATGCCACCGGGGAGCGCATGGTCATGCATGGTGTCGCGTTTGTACCCATGGCACTGCGTTTCGAGACCGGCTGAAGCTGACGCGTCATCCGGTTCGTTTTCAGAAATACCATGCCAGCTGCAGTTCAACATAGTCATCGTGCCCAATCGGCTTGAGTGGACTTGATGCGCTGCCGGCCGCAAACAGTCTGGCCCGCAGTTCGATCACCAGACGTTCACCAATCCGGCGCTCAGCCTCCACGTTGAGGAAGCGGTCTGTGGTGTCCAGGTCGTAGCCCACGCCGGCCAGTACCGACGTATCCTGAACGTCATTGAGTGCCCATCGCCCGCCCAGGAACAGGTCGTTGTCTGACAGGGTCACCGGCTCACTATCGTCACGTCCGTCGTACTGGTACTCCACGATCAGGCCGAGGTCCGCCGCCGAGTCGGCGATCTGGTAGAGCGTGTATTCGAAGCCACCGACTGCCGCCGCGAAGCGGTCATCATGTCCATCACGAAGAATGGTTTCCAGTTTCCACAGCCAGGCATCGCGGGTGAGTTGCAGGTCGAGGCCCGCCTGCGTGATCTGGTCGTAGACGGGAATGAGCCGGATGCCCGACGCGTCCGGCAGCAAGCGCGGCTCGCGGCTGGTGCCCCGGAAGAGACTGAGTCCGATATCCATATCGCCGAGGTAATGGCTGTAACGCAGGGCCAGATCGACATGCTGTTGTCCGCCTTCCGATTCGTACCGGGCCGCGTCGCCGTCGACCACCAGGGGCGGGCGCAGGCGGCCTTCGCCGCCGGCAAAGGTGCGCTCGCGAAAATAGGGCAGGGCGTAGAGGCTCAGCAGACCCCACTCGGTCTGCAGCGCCAGGTTGACCATGGGTTGGCCCAGTTTGGCTTCGCCGTCGATGTCCGCCACCGCGTCTGTCTGGTTGACGATGTCCACCAGGTGCAACGACTCGGTGACGCCCCAGAAGACGGTGTTGATGCCAACCAACAGCTCTGCCGAGTCGAATCTGAGAGCCCAGTAGGCCTCTCGCAGATCGATCAGCGAGCGCTCCTCGTCGGTGGCGTCCCAACGCAGGAATGGGATCAGGGAGGCGCGCTGGTTGCCGTCATCACTGCGCCAGCGCGCTTCCGGTACTGCCTCGATGGCGAGCCGTCCGGGTTGGCTCTCCTGTCCGGGCCATTGCGGGCCCTGAGTAAAGTGGCGGGTCTCGACGGCGAGGTGACCCGAAAAGTCCCAGGCGTCTGCGCCGGCGGCGAACGCCGGCGCGCAGAGCAGCAGCGCCAACCACAGAACCCGGTGGGTGCGGCTGTGTTTCATGGCACTAGCGCAGACGGCTGAGCCGCCCCTTGTTGAAGTCGCTTTCCGACAGACCCACCTGGAAGCGGTAGTCGCCGTAGACCAGATCGGTCTGCTTGTTGGTCTGCACGTTGCGCATGGTCAGGCGATGGGGGCGCCAGACACCGTTGGGATAGCGCCGGTAGTCTGCGAGTTCCAGCTCCTTGAGCAGGTCGCCGCGCCGGTCGTAGAAGGCCACTTTGCGGATCTGGAAATCGGTCTGATCAATCCACGCGATCTGCTTGGTGTAACCGGAGTTGTCATAGCGTGGCGTGCGCTGCACCACGTCGCACTTCAGGTCTCCACAGGGCTCGACAAAGAGATAGGTGTAGTCGAACTTGTTGAGCTCCAGGGAGGTGAAATCCTCGAAGGCGAACTCCGATCCCACGAACGGCCCCGATTTGTTGCTCGACGAGATGCGCTTGACCCGCTTCAGGGCTGGGAGGTAGAGCCACTGGTCGTCGGCGTCGAGAATTTTGGCGTGCGACAGCAGCGCGGTGCCTTCGATGTCGCGCGGCGTTTCGAACAGAACCAGGCTCTTATCGCCGACGGCTTCGTTTTCCTTTTCCAGTGTGGCGATGCGCAGCGTGCGCGTCGATTCCTGACCGGCGGCGTTGCGCAGGATCATCTTCAGGTCCACTTCGCTCTCGCGGAAGCCGATGTCGCTGCGATCGGATCGGGCGGCGACGGCGAAACCGGGGTTGTCGCTAGGCGTTGCCGCCAAGCTTTGGGTGAGCGGCGTCATAAGGATGGCCGCGACCAGGGTTGAGGTGAGGAGGGTGTGTTGCATGATGGATTTCTCCTGGTTGTCTGCAAGTCAGGTTCAGGCCGCAGCCGGTTGGGTCTGAGGTTCGGGCAGTGCCGTGTGCTCGCTTGAACGTTTGCCGAGCAGCAGCAGGGCGGGCAGGAACAGGAAGTCGAGAATCAGGGCAAAGACGATGGCCAGTACGGTCATCAGTCCCAGATCCACATTCATCTTGAAGGCCGAGGTGGTCATCACCAGGAAGCCGACAGTGAGGATCACGGTATTCACCAGGATCGCGACTCCCACGTTGTGAAAGGCGTAGCGGATCGAATCCTCTACGGAGAGCAGGCGCTCCTTGCGCGCCCGCACGTACTTGGAGAGGAAGTGCACGGTATCGTCCACGATGATGCCGAGCGAGATGGAGGCGACCGTGGCCACCGAGAAACCCACTTCGCCCACCAGCAGCGCCCAGGCACCAAAAGTGGTGAGCACCGGCAGACCGTTGGGGATCAGACTCAGCAGGCCCAGGGGCACGCTCTGCAGGCTGAAGACCATGATGAGCGCGATGGCGACAATGGCCAGGATGGTGCCCGTCACCATGTTCTGCATGTTGCGTTGACTGATGTAGGTGAACATCACTGCTGCACTGGTGGGGGAGGACTGCATGTAGTCGGGCCAATTTTTCTGCTGCCAGTCTGCGACCGCGGCGAAGAAGGCCTTGGTCTCCGCAGTCGTCGTGCGTGCCAGGGTGGCCGTGACCCGCGAGGCTGATTTGTCGATGTTGATGCGGTCGTTCAGGTCCAGTCCGTAGGGGAGCGAAAGTTCGTAGAGCAGCAGGTACTGCGCAGAGAGTTCGCGGTCCGACGGAATTCGGTGAAAGGCGGCGTCATCGGCATGCA
>JBNLBB010000088.1:0-11136 GCA_050302415.1 Gammaproteobacteria bacterium
CCGGTTGGCGGCGAATATTTTGAAAATATCTCGCCGGTCAACGGCGCGGTTTTTTGCGAAATTGCGCGATCAGGTGCGGACGACATCGAAGCCGCCCTGGATGCCGCGCACGCAGCCAAGATTGGCTGGGGACGTACCGCACCGGCTGAGCGCGCCCAGTTGCTCAATCGCATTGCCGACCGCATGGAGCAGAACCTGGAGCTGCTGGCCGTCGCCGAGACCTGGGACAACGGTAAACCGGTTCGCGAAACCCTGGCCGCTGACATTCCCCTGGCGATTGACCACTTCCGCTATTTCGCCGGCTGCATCCGTGCCCAGGAAGGAACGCTCTCCGAATTGGACGATACCACTGTCGCCTACCATTTCCACGAGCCGCTGGGGGTTGTGGGCCAGATCATTCCCTGGAACTTCCCCATCCTGATGGCTGCGTGGAAACTTGCCCCCGCGATCGGTGCCGGTAACTGCGTGGTGCTGAAGCCGGCAGAACAGACGCCGGTCTCCATTCTGGTACTGCTGGAACTCATCGAAGATCTGCTGCCCCCGGGCGTGCTCAACGTGGTCAACGGTTTCGGCCTGGAAGCGGGCAAGCCGCTGGCGTCCAACAAACGCATCGCCAAGATTGCCTTTACTGGGGAAACCACCACCGGCCGTCTGATCATGCAGTATGCCTCCCAGAACATCATCCCGGTCACCCTGGAGCTGGGCGGAAAATCGCCCAACATCTTTTTCGAGGATGTGCTCAGTGCCGATGACGATTTCTTCGACAAGGCTCTGGAAGGCTTTGCCATGTTCGCACTCAACCAGGGGGAGGTCTGCACCTGCCCCTCGCGCGCCATGATCCAGGAGTCGATCTATGACCGGTTCATTGAACGCGCGATTGATCGTGTGGGCAAAATCAAACGCGGCAATCCTCTGGACACCGACACCATGATCGGCGCCCAGGCCTCCACTGAGCAGCTGGACAAGATTCTCACCTACATTGAAGTGGGCAAACAGGAAGGCGCCGAGTGCCTGATCGGTGGTGGCGCGGGCCAGGCGGGAGCCGGTCTGGAAAACGGTTACTACGTGCAGCCGACGGTGCTCAAGGGCCACAACAAAATGCGCATCTTCCAGGAGGAAATTTTCGGTCCGGTACTGGCCGTGACCACCTTCAAGGATGAAGCACAGGCGCTGGAGATGGCCAACGACACCCTATACGGTTTGGGCGCCGGAGTTTGGAGCCGCGACGGCAACCGCGCCTACCGGATGGGTCGCGGCATCCAGGCCGGCCGCGTCTGGACCAACTGCTACCACCTCTATCCGGCTCACGCCGCTTTCGGTGGCTACAAACAGTCGGGCATCGGGCGCGAGACCCACAGCATGATGCTGGACCACTACCAGCAGACCAAGAACCTGCTGGTGAGCTACAGTCCGAAGGCGCTCGGCTTCTTCTGATAGACCGAAAAGGACATGTGACGTTGGCGGGGCCGGGCACGCGCCCGGTCCCGCTTTTTTTTAAAATTTCTACGAGGATGATTTGATGAGCGACATTCGCAAAGTGATCGCTACCGACGCGACGTTGGCGCTGATCGACAGATTGAAAAAACGCCACGGAGACCTGTTGTTTCACCAATCCGGCGGTTGCTGCGACGGCAGCGCGCCCATGTGCTACCCCGACGGGGATTTCATGCTGGGTGACAGCGACGTGCAACTGGGCGAGATCGGTGGCTGCAATTTCTACATGAGCTCGTCGCAGTATGAGTACTGGAAACACATGCAGCTGATCATCGACGTCGTTCCCGGGCGTGGTGGCATGTTCTCGCTCGAAGGTGCGGAAGGGGTCCGGTTCCTGACCCGTTCACGCATCTTCACCGACGATGAGATCGACCAATTGAATGGGGCTGGTGGCCGGTAACGCCTAACGGATCAGCAGACGGGGATAGGTGTGCGTATCGGACTCCAGTGGGGTCAAGTCGGTGGGCTTGATGGGGCGCTTTTCACCAGCCTCCGGTGGCGCCATGATCAGATTGAGATCGACCGCCTGAAGTTCACCTTCCAGCCCGTCTCTGGATAGGCGCAGTCGATAGTAGAGTCCGTTCCAGGCATCGACGCTGTTGTACTGATCAGGCGTCTGAAAGAGAAACAACAGATCGTATTCCAACGCCGACAGATCCGCTTCTGAGACCGTGCGCGCCAGTGCATAGGGATAGGGTTGGTGGCAGATCCGCTCCTTCGGTGCGTCGATGCATCTAAAGGGTCGCATAGAGAGAAATTGATCCCTGAACTCAGGGCTTTCAATGCGGAGTGCATAATGGCTTCCCTCGGCGTCCGGCCTGAAATTCAACGACCCAATACGCAGCAGCGTCCCGTCCTGATCAACCAGAAAGATCGACTTGTCGCCCTGCAATGCTGGCTCGACCTCGGCCGCCACCAGACTCATGGACCAGACCAAAAGCGGGATCAGCATCAATCTCATGGTGATTCTCCTTGCAGACCGTGACCGCCAGGCGGGTGCGGATTGGCTGCCGATGCCGGTCTGGGGGCAGTTCTCGCCAGCCCTCTCGCCAATCGGCGCAATGGTGGACAGGTTGTCGGGTCATTAAATATAACCACACAGTCGAGACACTGGAAACAGGCGTTGTATCGAATGGAACCATCGGTGCGGATGGCGTCGTAGGCACAGAAGCGTCGACAGGCCTGGCACGGTGATCCGCACTCCGGTCGACGCGCCAGCCAATTCCATAGACGCATCCGGCCTCCCAGCTCCAGCAGCGCACCCAGCGGGCAGAGGTATCGGCAAAACGCTTTGTAGCACCAGAGCCCGAACACCAGAAGAGCGCCGGCGTAGACGACAGGCAGCGGAGTGCGCGCAAAACCCAGAGTGATTGCCGTTTTGAAAGGTTCAATTTCGATGGCGCCATCCGTCCATGAAAAACCACCAGCGGTGCCGATTGCCAGTCCGGCCAAGATCACCAGAGGCAGTTTACGGGCAGCCGGCTCGATTGGCGCCGGAAGTTGGAGACGACGCAAACCCAGTTTTTCGGCACCCATCGCGAGGAGTTCCTGCAGCGCGCCAAACGGACAAAGCCAGCCGCAGAAGGTTCCTCGCCCCCAAATAAGCAGGGTCACCAGAGTAACCAGGAGAATGACCAGTGTGACCGGGTCGTAAAGGTAAAAGGACAGTGTCCAATCGCTGCCGATTACCGCTTTGGAAAGCTGTTCCAGCAGCGCCAGGAAATGCACCAGCGACAACTGCCCCTGCGCCACCCAACCCAGGTAGGTCAGGATGAACAGCAGTGCCGCTGTACGGATCCAGAGCAGTCGGCGCGATGAGCGGGTCAGCCAGTTTGGCCATGCGAGCGCGCTCAGCAGCAGAATCAAATAGACGCCGATCACCCAGAGGTCCATTTGCCGTTCGCGCCACACTGACCGCCAGGCGGCTGAAGACTCAGTATCGGCTTCCTCAAAAAACCTGGACGGCAGGGTGTACTTGAAAGCAAATTCGCGGGTAATGAGTTCGGGTACCAAATGCCCGACCTTCCGGTCGACGCGAACGACGAAGTTCCATGGAGCGCCGGGATCAAACCCGGTGGCCGACGCAACACCAAAGATGGCGGCCTGTGGCGGTTCACTACTGGCCGGGCTGTCTGCGGGCAAGAAAATATCGAGATCGCGCAAGCTGAATGGCAATCCATTCTGACGGATTTCGAATCCTTCGAAGACCGCTCCCCGGATGAAATCCCCGATGAATGGATTGCTACCGCCCTTCACTTCAACCCAAAATGCATGAAAGCCGGAGGGCAATTGCTGTTGCATGGCCTGCCATCCGGATTCACCAAGCAGGTTACGGCCGATGGTTGGCGCGTTGAGATAGGCGAGTTCCAGTTCCATGTAGACCCCATCCTGCGCCGGGTGGCCAAGTGCGGCCGCCGTGCCGACAAACGACCCCTCAATCTTCGATTGATCGAGCAGCAGATCAAAAACCAGTCCGGATGAGCGCAGTGATTCGACCGTGTGGTCTTCGAAATGATCCTGTCGGACCCGATGGGCGCTGACCAGGCTTTCCTGGGCGGCATAGCCGAGTTTGGCGCGGGCAACCCGCAGCGCGGCGGCAAGGATGGATTCGTTGATGATCTTGACGGAAGCGGTTGCTTTGGTGACACCGTCCAGATAGACCGAGTTGCCTCGAGCACTGCCTCCCCGCGGCCGGATCTTGATGTTGTCCAGCAGGTTCAGGCCGGCATATTGTGCAACAAAATCTATGAGCGGCTGCGGTCCGAGTCCATCCTGGAATACCGGTTCTTCCTGGGAAATGACCCGCACATCCATAAACCGCCCTTCTTTGTCCAGGGCGACCAGCAGATTGGGGGAAACACCGGCAAATCCCGGGATCGGCGCGATATCAGCCGATTCGAACACCCACCCCACTTCGTCTTCTATCCATCCGTCGAGCTTGTAGATGGGCCACACCGGCACCTCGCTGAGTTTTTCACCAATCTTGAGGGCATCCGGAAAAAACTGTTTGATCTCCTCCCGGCCGAGAGTCCCTGCCTGGGACATGGAGAGGCCGCAGAGCCAGATCACTACCGCGACCATCCAGGCCAACGTCGAAGATGCCGGAATTCCAGGCGGTCTTGCCGCATACGGCATGCTGATTGAACCGCACTAATCCTTGGGCAGCGTATTGATCCATGTTCGAATTGCCCACATCCCCTCTTCGCTCAGGGTCCCCGCATATGAGGGCATTTTCTCCTGTCCGTTTTGGACGTAGCCGTTGCGCGTCCGGCCGATGAACCATTCATCGTCCTCTTCGCTGTCGCTAAGCGAACGCAGATCAGGGGCGACGCCACCGGATACCGCCTCCAGCCCGTGGCAGCCGGAGCAGTTGTAGAGGTAGGCTTTGGCGCCGATTTCCAAAACGGTATCGTTCGGTTGGTAGGGGTTTGTGTCCAACTCTTCACCCAACGGTGCGAGCGCCGAGGTATCAATGGCAGTTGGACGGACATAACCTTCGGCCACGGCACTGGAGGCCGCCAGCAAAGTGCAGACAAAGCAGATCAAACGCATCACTGAATCCTGAATCGGTCGAAAAACTTTTGTGTCTCAAGATGTGTGCCAGGATGGACAACTCGGTCCTTGTGTGATCACCACACTCTGGTGCTCAGGCGGATAGGACGTTTCAGAGCACTGGGCGCTCAGCGCCGAAGATCCGTATAAATGCGCACCTTGGCAGACCATTTCGCATTTCTGAAACAATATGTTTCAGCACTCCCCTTTGCCAGATCGGAATACGCGCCTACCCGATCGTTCTTGGGAATTCCCGGGCACCGGAAACGCTGGCTCATTTCGACCACTCGCTGTCGCAAATGAACCAGCGCACGAGGGGTTCGCCGAGGCGCCGAGAGACCACACGGGGAAGAACTTCTTTCGCTGGATCAACTGCCGGCGCAGGTAAACGCAGATCGGCTGTTGGATCAGGTGCAGGCCGCACGGGCGCATACTCTGCAGTGGTGTCTGGCCACCCGATTCCTCCTGGTACGATCTGCCACGCTCGTGCCGTACGACAAAATCCGCCTCCCCGGTCGCGGCGGCTTCGGGCTCTCTGTCTGGATGGCGAGTGTGGATGTGTATCATAGGATTTGCCGGTGCACGAGACATGGTAGGGCGGCACCACCACAGTAACCGGTGTTTATTCCGGAAAGGATGACGTCAATGGTTCACCTGCAGGAAGAGTTTTGCCTGGATGCAGATCTGATCTATTTCAATCACGCAGCGGTGGCTCCGTGGCCGCGCAGAACTCGCGACGCGGTTTCCGTATTTGCCAACGAAAATTCGACTTCGGGGACGCTTCGCTATCCGCATTGGCTGGAACGGGAAGGCATACTGCGCCGACGGATTACGGACCTGATCTGCGCGCCCTCCGCCGATCAAATCGCTTTGGTGAAAAACACCTCCGAAGGTCTGTCGATAGTGGCCTATGGCCTCGACTGGCGCGCTGGGGATGTGGTGGTCACCAGTGACCAGGAGTTTCCGTCCAACAGGATTGTCTGGGAATCGCTGCAATCGCGTTATGGCGTAATCACCCAGGCGGTCCCTCTCGGCGACGACCCGGAACAGAGCCTGATGGATGCCTGCACCGCCAAAACCCGGCTACTGACCATCAGTTCGGTGCAGTACGGCACCGGTCTGCGCATGGATTTGGCGCGACTGGGGGCCTTTTGCCGCGAGCGTGGAATCCTCTTTTGTGTGGATGCCATTCAAAGCGTGGGCGCGCTGCAGATGGACGTGCAGGCCATACACGCGGACTTTGCGGTTGCCGATGGCCACAAATGGATGCTGGGCCCGGAGGGGGTCGGGTTTTTGTATCTGCGGGAGGAACATATTGACCAGTTGATCCTGCGCCAGTTTGGCTGGCACATGGTCAGGCACCGGGGAGACTACACGCAACAGTCCTGGGAACCCGCAGGTAACGCAACCCGCTTCGAATGCGGCAGCCCCAACATGCTGGGCATTCACGCCCTGGAGGCGAGTCTGTCGCTGATCGACGATGTGGGCATGGCCGAGGTGGAACGCAGGGTCCTGGCCAACACCGACCACCTGATGCGCGCGCTCTCAGGATTAAGGGGTGTCGAACTGTTGACGCGCACCGCGCCGCAACGGCGCAGCGGCATTGTGACCTTCCATATTCCCGGCCGGGATACCGCATCGGTGATGCAGCAACTCTCCCAGGGTGGACTCTTCTGTGCCCAACGGGGCGGCGGCATCCGCCTCTCGCCCCACTTCTACAATACGGAGCAGCAGCTCGACGATTGTCTGCGCCTGATCGGCGGGTGCGCCTGAACCACGCGACGGGCCCGGTCATGGTATCCAGTGTCTAAACACACTATGCTGCAAACCGAACGGCGGCGCCTTCGCGCCAGGAGGGATCGACGGTGGAATTTCTGATCTGGCTGATCATTTTCATGGGTATCACCTGGGCGCTCGCCTACGCCAAGCAGCCCCTCTGGCTGTGGAGCGGAGCGGCCGCGATTTTCCTGGTGCTGGCAACTTCCAACGATCTCCTGCACCCGCTTCCCCTCGCCCTCCTGTGGGTTGCCGCACTGGTGGTTCTGGTGCCGCTCAACCTGCACGCTGTACGCCAACAGTGGATCACCCGCCCGATCCTGGAGATGTTCCGCGCCGAGTTGCCGGAAATCTCCCGTACCGAACAGGAGGCCCTGGACTCGGGAACGGTGTGGTGGGAGGGAGAGCTGTTCCGCGGGCTGCCGGATTGGACGGTGCTGGATCGCATTCCCGTCCCCTCGCTCACCGAAGCGGAACAGGCGTTCATGGACGGACCCGTCGAGACGCTCTGCGCGCGCCTCGATGACTGGCAGATCACTCACCACGAACACGACCTACCGGCGGAGATTTGGGCCTATCTGAAGCAGGAACGCTTCTTCGGGATGATCATTCCAGAGTCGTATGGCGGACTCGGGTTTTCGGCGCTGGGCCATTCCGCGGTGGTGATGAAAATCGCGAGCCGCAGCCTGACAGCCGCCGTCACGGTCATGGTCCCCAATTCCCTCGGTCCGGCCATGCTGCTGATGCATTACGGAACCGATGCCCAAAAGGATTTTTACCTGCCGCGTCTAGCGCGCGGCGAAGAGATTCCCTGCTTTGCCCTCACCGGACCGGAAGCTGGGTCCGACGCGGCGTCGCTGCCGGATACGGGGGTCGTCTGCCGCGGCCCCTGGCAGGGCACGGAGGTGACGGGTATCCGCCTCAATTGGAACAAGCGCTATATCACCCTGGGACCGGTGGCCACGGTGATGGGTATCGCCTTCCGGCTGAAAGATCCGGATCACCTGCTGGGTGACACAGATGACTACGGCATTACCGTCGCCCTGATCGACACCCGCCTGTCCGGGGTGGAGACCGGCAAGCGCCACTACCCGCTCAACATCCCCTTCATGAACGGGCCCACCCGCGGCCGCGACGTGTTCGTTCCGCTCGATGCCATCATCGGCGGCGTCGAACAGGCCGGCAACGGCTGGCGGATGCTCATGGAGTCCCTGGCTGACGGCCGCTCCATCTCCCTGCCCGCGCTGAGCACGTCGGCCGGCAAGGCGGCGTCCCGCTACACCGGGGCCTATGCCCGGGTACGCGAGCAGTTCAACCAGCCGATCGGCGCGTTCGAGGGTGTGGAGGAGAAACTGGCGGAGATTGCCGGGCGCACCTACCTGATGGATGCCGCGCGCGAACTGACACTGTGTGCCATCGACCAGGGGCACAAATCGGCAGTCGCCTCGGCCATCGTCAAATACAACCTCACGGAGAACATGCGCGCCGTGGTGGACGCCGCCATGGATATCCAGGGCGGCAGTGGCATCTGTCTGGGCCCGCGTAACCTGCTGGCCCGTGCCTACCAGGGGGTACCCATCGGCATCACCGTCGAAGGGGCGAATATCCTCACCCGGACCATGATCGTGTTTGGCCAGGGTGCCATGCGCTGTCACCCCTTTCTGGTGGCCGAAATGCAGGCGGCCAAACTGGAGGATGCCCACCAGAGACTGCAGGAGTTTGATCGCGCCCTGTTCGGCCATATCGGCTATCTGTTCGCCAACGTGGCGCGCAGCGTCTTTCTGGGCATCACCCGCGGGCGGCTCTCTTCGGCGCCGGGCAGTGATGTGGTGCGACGCTACGGGCAGCGCATCAACTGGCTCAGCGCCGCCTACGCACTGGTGTCCGACGTGGCCCTGTTGACCCTGGGCGGCCGGATGAAACGGCTGGAAAAGCTCTCCGGGCGACTGGCGGATATACTCAGCGACCTCTACCTGGCCTCTGCCGTCATCAAGCGATATCGGGATCAGGGTGAGTTGCGTGAAGATCTGCCCCTGATGCGTTGGAGCTGCCAGATGGCCATCTGCCGGATTCAGCAGAACTTCTACGGCCTGTTCGCGAACCTGCCCAACCGGTATGTGGCGTTCGCTCTGCGCTGGCTCATCTTTCCCACCGGGACCCCCTTTACCGCACCCAGCGACGCCTTGGGCAAAGAGGTGGCCGGCCTCATCCTGGCACCTGGGCCGGCGCGCGACCGCTTGACCCGCGGCATTTTCGTCCATCCGGCCCCCGGAGAGCAGTTGACGAAGGTGGAAGAGGCCCTGGAACTGGTCACACAGGGCGCGCCGACGGTAAAGAAGATCCAGCGCGCCCAACGGGACGGACTGCTGCCCGGTGGTCGTCGCACGGCGGAACTGCTGGGTGAGGCGGTTGCCCGGGGTGTGATCGACATGGGCGAGGCCGCGGTCGTCGGCAGGGCTGACGCGCTGCGTGCCGAGGTCATCCAGGTTGATGAATTCGAAGCGGACCTGGAACTGGCCGGCAGGAATCCGCCTGTCGAAAAGGCAGCGCCAAAAAAGCGAGCCGCACCCAAAAAGAAGTCTGCGCCCAAAGCCGCAAAGCGTCCGGCAGCCGCCGCAAAAAAGGCGCCGGAAGCTTCAGACACCTAGCGGAAGGCTGATCGATTATGAAGAAAAAATTTCCGGGCAAACGGGTGTTCCTCGTCGACGGTGCACGCACTCCGTTTCTCAAGGCACTGGGTGGGCCCAATGCCATGACCGCATCGGACCTGGCGGTCTACGCCGGTCGCGCGCTGTTGACGCGCATGCCCTTCAAGCCTTCAGAGCTGAGTGAGGTGATTCTGGGCAGCGTCATGCCCAGTCCGGATGAGGTGAATATCGGACGGGTGGTCTCGCAGCGATTGGGCTGCGGCAAACGGGTGCCGGGATGGACCGTGCAACGCAACTGCGCCTCGGGTCTGCAGGCCGTGGAGTGCGCCGCGCTGAATATTGCCACCGGCCGCTCTGAACTCGTGCTGGCGGGTGGTGTGGATGCCATGAGTCATGCCCCGCTGTTGTGGCGCGAGGAGATGGTGCGCTGGCTGGTGGCCTGGCGATCAGCCAAAAGCCTGCCGGCGCGACTGGTGACGCTCAAAGGCCTCCGGCCCGCCATGCTGGCACCGGTGATTGCCCTGTTGCGCGGCCTCACCGATCCGGTGGCCGGACTCTCCATGGGGCAGACCGCCGAACTGCTTGCCGAGCGGTTTGGCATTTCGCGCACCGACATGGACAGTTTCGCCCTGCGCAGCCATCAGCGGGTGGCCGCCGCCTATGACGAATCGCGCATGCCCGGGGTGGTACCCATGATCGATCCGGAAGGCACCATCCACGAGCAGGACAATGGGGTACGTCGCGACAGCAGCCTGGAGAAGCTGGCCAAGCTGAAACCGGCCTTCGACAAACCCTACGGTGAGGTGACCCCAGGCAATAGCGCGCAGGTGACCGATGGAGCAGCCTGGGTGTTGATGGCCGGCGAGGCAGCCATCAAAGAGTACGGTCTGCCCGTACTGGCTGAGGTGCTGGACGTACAGTGGGCGGGCGTGGGGCCCGAAGAGATGGGACTGGGTCCCGCCCATGCCATCACCGCCCTGCTGCAACGCCAGCGGGCCGCTTTGGGGTCCATCGACTACTTCGAGATCAACGAAGCCTTTGCGGCCCAGGTACTGGCCTGTCTGCGCGCGCTGGCCAGCGAAGCGTACTCGCGCAGCGAACTGGGCTGGAAAGGTGCCGTCGGAGAAATCGACGAAGCCCGGCTCAATGTGGATGGTGGCGCAATCAGCATCGGACATCCGGTGGGCGCCAGCGGGGCGCGGATCGCACTGCATCTGGCCCACGTGTTGCGGCGGGAGGGGGCTGAGCACGGCATTGCGTCCCTGTGCATCGGAGGCGGCCAGGGAGGCGCGCTGCTGATGTCACGCGCAGAGGAGCTGCATCATGGCTGAGCAACAGGGTATGAATTGGCTGCTGGAGCGCGACGCACAGGGGATCGCCTGGCTGGGGCTCGACAAGTCGGACAGCGCAGCCAATGTGCTGTCGACGGCGGTACTGGCTGAACTGGCGGAACGGATATCGGAACTGGAACGGGAAACCCCCAGAGGTCTGGTGATCCATTCCCGCAAGTCATCCGGCTTTATCGCCGGGGCAGATGTCTCGGAGTTCGACTCCACCGACGAGCGCAGTGAACTGATTGATCGCGTCCAGGCCGCACACGATCTCTTTGCCCGGATCGAAGCACTCGCCTGCCCGAGCGTGGCGATGATCGACGGTTTCTGCCTCG
>JBNLBB010000089.1:0-11074 GCA_050302415.1 Gammaproteobacteria bacterium
ACGTCGACCACTGCACCCGCCTCTGTCACGCCTCGTCCGTAGCCGCGCTGCTGGAGATGGTGGGCTCCGGTGCGGTTTCCAATCCCGTGGCCGATGCCGCGCTGGCGGATCTCATTGTGATCATCGGGTCCAACACCACGGTCAATCACCCGGTGGCGGCGAGCCTCATCAAAAATGCCGTGGACGCGGGCAAGACGCTGGTGGTCATGGATCCACGGCGCACCGACATCGCGCGCGACGCACGCTGGTATCTGCCGTTCCATCCCGACACCGATGTCGCCCTGCTCAACGCCCTGGCCCAAGCGGTGATCGAAGCGGGGCTGGTGGATGATGAGTTCATTGCAAACCGGACGGAAGGCTATGACGCCCTGCGGGCACATCTCGCCCGCTTCACGCCCGAGGCCATGGAACCGATCTGCGGGATCGATGCCGACACCCTCCGCGAGGTGGCGAAGGCCTACGCGGGGGCGGAGCGCGCCATCATTTTCTGGGGCATGGGTGTCTCGCAGCATGTGCACGGCACCGACAATGCGCGGGCGCTCATCAACCTGGCACTCATCAGTGGCCAGATCGGACGGCCCGGCACCGGCCTGCACCCGCTGCGCGGACAGAACAACGTGCAGGGCGCGTCGGACATGGGACTGATTCCCATGGTATTCCCCGGCTATGAGCCCGTGGGCGATGCGGGGCAGCGTGCGCGCTTCGAGGCATTGTGGGATGCGAAGCTCGACGACCGTCCCGGGCGCACCGTGGTGGAGATCATGCACGCCATCACCGACGGCGCCATCAGTGGCATGTACATCGTCGGCGAAAACCCGGCCATGTCCGATCCCAATCTCAACCACGCGCGGGCCGCTCTGGCCAAATTGGAACACTTGGTGGTGCAGGATCTTTTCCTCACGGAAACCGCCGGA
The DNA here is from genome assembly GCA_050302415.1 of Gammaproteobacteria bacterium. Lineage (GTDB taxonomy): Bacteria > Pseudomonadota > Gammaproteobacteria > JBNLBB01 > JBNLBB01 > JBNLBB01. The sequence continues at coordinate 915 of JBNLBB010000089.1, forward strand.
TTTGCCGACGTGATTTTTCCTGCGGCAGCCTGCGCCGAAAAGGGGGGCACCTACACCAACACCGACCGCCGGGTGCAGTTGGGACGCAAGGCGGTGAACGCTCCGGGAGAGGCCCGTGACGATCTCTGGATCATTCAGGAGATGGCGCGGCGCATCGGACTGAATTGGGACTATACCGATCACTGGGCAGTCTACGAAGAGATTCGCCAAGCCTATCCCACCATGGCGGGCATCCCCCGTGAACGGCTGGAAACCCAGTCGTCACAGATCTACCCCTGCCCCGATGAATCGAGTCCGGGAGAGCCGGTGATTTTTACAGACCGGTTCCCGACCGCCAGCGGCAGGGCTAAGCTGACGCTGCCCGGGTTCACGCACGCCGACGAGATGCCCGATGAGGTCTATCCGCAAGTGTTGATCACCGGGCGCCTGTTGGAACACTGGCACACCGGCGCCATGACGCGGCGCGCCGGGGTGCTGGATGCCGTGCAGCCGGAGGCGGAGGCGTACCTCCATCCCGATGATCTGGTCGCCATTGGCAGCGCCAACGGCGAGTCCATCGAACTCGAAACCCGGCGGGGACGGGTGGTGGCCAGGGCGAGGGCGGATGCCGGGATGCAGCCGGGCCAGATTTTCCTGCCGTTCTGTTTTCGCGAAGCGGCAGCCAATCTGCTCACCAATGAAGCACTCGATCCGGTGGCGAAGATTCCCGAGTTCAAATTCTGTGCGGTGCGGGTGACTCCGGCACCCTGAGCATCCCATCCGAAAGGAGAAGTGCATGCGCATTGGCATATTCGGTACCGGCGGACTGGGCGGCTTCATGGGCGCGAAACTCGCCGCCGATGGTCACGAGGTGGTGTTCATTGCGCGCGGCAAACACCTGGAGGCGATGCGGCGCGACGGACTGTACGTGGACAGCATCCAGGGCGACTTCCATCTGCCACACGTGAATGCCACAGATACGCCGTCGGAGGCCGGTCCCTGCGATGCCGTCATCGTCACCGTCAAGGGCTGGCAGGTGACCGATGTGGCGAAGCAACTCTCGCCCATGCTCAAAAAGGATGCAGTGGTGGTACCGCTGCTGAATGGAGTCGAGGCTTCCGCGCAGATCGCTGCGGTCATCGGTGCACAGCACACGGCCGGCGGGCTGGCGAAGATACTCGCCTTCATCGATGGTCCGGGTCGGATCAAACATCTCGGGGTCGAGCCTTACATCGGTATGGGGGAACTGGATAACCGGAAGAGCCCGCGTCTGGAAGCGCTGCGCGATGCGCTGCTCAAGGCCGGGGTCACCGCCGAGGTGGTGCCGGATATTCATGTCGCGCTGTGGGACAAGTTTCTTTTCGTGGTGGGATGGGGCGGTGTTGGTGCAGTGACGCGCGCGCCGGTGGGTGTGTTGCGGGAGCTGCCGCAGACCCAGGCTTTGTTGCGTCAGTCCATGACCGAGATTGCCATGCTGGGCAAAGCGCGTGGAGTCGATCTTCCGGCTGATCGGGTCGAGAAATCACTTGGCTTTCTGAGCACTTTGCCGCCTGAAGGCACCACCTCCATGCAGCGGGACATCATGGAGGGCAAGCGGTCGGAACTGGAGAGCTGGAATGGGGCGGTGGTGAGGCTGGCGAAGGAGACGGGTGTGGCGGTGCCGCTGCACGAGTTTGTCTATTCCAGTCTATTGCCGCAGGAACAGGCCGCACGGGGAAAAGGATGAACACAAACCTTCTGGTTCCTATCAAGGCCTGCGCGATTGATTGTTCGTCGAGCGCTTTTGCCAGGCAGTACTGCACAAATCAATTTACCGAACGTGATCAAGCGTTTCTTCTCCTGCCGGGAGAAGGACAGGATGAGGGGACATAATCAACATCTCTCACCCCAACCCTCGGCTTTGGCTTCCTGCGTCGCTCTACCTCCTCCATCCCTGGAGTCGTCTCCCTGAGGGAGAGGGAGAGAAAATTTCCGGAATACTGTTTGTTGTAGGAATAAGAAATCCCTCCAAAACCGATTGCAGTAAAATGCACACCTTTCCAATAGGCCCAAGGAACTGGTCCAAATGATTTTGAAATACTTCTTTCCCGCCATACGCATTCTGATTGTGTGGCTCGTCATCAGTGGAAGCGTAAACGCCCAGGAGCTTCCAAAACTCAATATCGACGGCAGCGGTATTACCGTCTCCGGCATCTCCTCCGGTGGCTACATGGCCGTGCAACTGCACGTGGCTCATTCGATCACCTTTTCCGGTGTCGGTGTCATAGCCGGTGGCCCCTACCACTGCGCCGCAAGCACCCTGTGGCTCAACAGCTGGACCGCCACCAACCACTGCATGGATTTCGATGACTGGGTCACCTTTTGGGGACCACCCAATGCCGCGTACGCCGTGACCAGCGCGGTCCGTGAAGCCACGGCCAAGCGGATCGATCCGCTGGTGGGATTGAAGAATGACCGCGCCTATCTCTTCTCCGGCAGTCGCGATACCACGGTACCGACTTCGGTTATGGATTCACTTCGGGATTTCTACCAGGCATTGATGGATGGCGCTGGTATTCGAACCCGACAGGATGTGGCTGCGGGTCACGCGATGATCACGGAGAACTTCGGCACCACCGAGTGTGCTTCGAGCAGGCCGCCCTACATCAACGATTGTGATTTCGATCTGGCTGGGGAGATGCTGAATCACCTGTACGGCACATTGCAGCCACCGGTGGAACAGATCGCAACGCATCTGACCGAATTCGATCAGCGTCCGTATACCAATGGCGCGGTCGGAATGCATGCGCTGGGCCATGTCTATGTGCCCGCGGCCTGCGCGGCAGGAGAGGCCTGCCGCTTACATGTGGCACTGCATGGTTGCCACCAGTACCAGGAGGCGATTGGTGATGCCTTCTACCGCCACGGGGGATTCAACCGTTGGGCGGAGGCGAACCACATGGTGGTGCTCTATCCTCAGGCCGCGCCCTATACCTACGGCTGGTTTTCCTGGCCGAATCCGAACGGTTGCTGGGATTGGTGGGGATACAGCAGCAGCGATTTCCATGTGCAGGCTGCGCCGCAAATCAGATCGGTGATGGGGATGATTGCTCGATTGCGCGGTGGCTCCTGAAGCAAGATCTGCGCATCCCAAGATCCCGCTACATGTTCGAGAAAAATCCTAGCGGGCGAAATACCCTGGCCGCCCAGGCAGCTTCGTTATGTGCTGCACCAGATTCCCACCAGTACCAAAGGTCGGTATCAAGTACATATCCCAACCCAATCAGGCTGTCCCTGAACTGGATGTTTTCACACATGTTGTCGGAGGCGGTACCATCGTCGTCGGTGCCGTCACCATCTGAGTCCTGACAGGTGCCGGTGCCGCCACTGTCCAGATAGATGGAGAATCCCGGTTTTGTCCCAGACGCATACAATTGGATGATGGTCTGGTTTGTGATCCCGCTGCCAATACTCCCCCAGCCAACCGTTCCGGACATGGAGGCGACGAAATCAAACTCGTCAGGGTACTGGCTGGCCACATAGAGGCTTACCACTCCACCGAGCGAAGAACCGAGAATTCCTATCTTTGCCGGTTCACCATATTTGTCCGCAATCAGTGGCCTGACGGTAGACTGCAGGTAGGCCGCGTAGGCGGATGCATTTCCTCCGATCAACCCACCACCGACATCGTCCTGAACATGGGTGTATTCACTGAGTCGCTCAGCCGAATTTTCAATGCCCACGATCATCATTCCAGCTGGTGCGGCCGACTGCAGATCCCAGCCGCCAAAAATGGCGCCCGGATCAAACAGGTTCTGTCCGTCCTGGGCATAGAGCAGATGGGTGACTGTTTCGGCTGGCACCCACACATGGATAAACCGGTCAGGTAGGGCAGGCGACGACATGACTTTAAAACGCTCCAGGTGCGCGCCAGACGGTCTGAACAGACTGGTTTCGCCGAATGCGTCGTAACCGTAAGCGCGGGCCCAGGGATCTGCTTCAAAGGTTACGCCATCGGTGAATTTGTAGCTGTCCCCCGGGGAAAGTCCAATCACCGCATAGGCAAAGCCCGAATCGGCAGTCATCGGTGTACCGGCAAAGGCGTCAAAATCGCCGGCAACCTGGGATTTGAACGGGGCCTCGTCCACCACTACAAAGCCCTGGTCCGTTTCGACGGGCCAACCCTGTCCCATGGACTCTTCCAGCAGCGTACCTGCGGTGTCGGTTCTCAGCCGGTCCAGGAGATCAGAAAGCAGCGTGAGTGTGCCGCCATTTCCAGGATTCTGTGTTCCGCCGGTCTCGCCTCCAGATCCGCTACCAGTACTACTGCCGCCTCCGCACCCGGCAATAATCAAGGATACTGCCAACAGTACTGCATATCGACGAACCTGTTGGAAAACCGGAATGAATAGCATGGAAATTCTCCGGTGGCTGTTGGTGAGCCCTATATCGGGTGCCACTCAGTAGTGGTTGACCGGAATCCACCTTACACCGCAGTTTCAGTCAGCTCAACTTGTGAACACCTGCCAATCGGCCAGTGAATGCCAACTGCTACAGGTTACGAAAAAATGTAGCAAGCGCTTCTGTGATGATACTCACCCGGCGTACTCCGCGTAGATCTGGATGCATCAGCAGCCACACATCCATGGCCAGTTCGTCGATGTTGTCGGTAAGGCGGACAAGATCTTTACGCTTGTCGGCACACCATGGAGTTAACAGAGCAACGCCAGCACCAGAGGCAACCATCTGCTCCAACGTTTGGTAACTGTCAATGAAGGCAGCTATGGGTGCGCCCGGATATTGCTTATTCGGCCAGGCTTCCAACTGATCCTGGGCCCAGGGTTTCTGCCAGCGTATCCAGGGCAACTTTAGGGGGTCGGGTTTGCGCTGTTTTCGAATCAGAGATTTTCCACCATAAAGTGCTACCGGCATGCTCGCCAACTGTCGCCCGATCAGGTCGCCGGGTGGTTGCTGGACAAAACGCAGTGCGAGGTCAGCGTCACGACGGGCCAGGTCCGCTACCTGGGGTGTCACGGAAAGTTGGAGTTGCAACGACAAATGGGTATGGCACAGGTCGGCGAAGGTGGGGGCGAGCAGACTCAGCAGCAGATCGGTCAGCGTGATGGATACGATTCCCGAAATGATGGCATCGGAATCCTCTACCTGTTGCTTCGCCCCCAAAATCTCACGTTCGATGGCCTCACCGGCTTTAAAGACAACCCGTCCCTGGTCCGTAAGTGTGTACCCATCTGGAGTTCTCTGCAGCAAACGGCTGCCCAGTGATGTTTCCAGATTGCGCAGACGGCGTGACACGGTGGTGTGGTTTACCTTCAGAGCGTTCGCAGCCCCCCGGATGGAGCCATACCGGGTCACTGCCAGAAAAAAACGGACGTCGTCCCACGTTTCCATGTTTCAGGTCATTTCTAGGTGGTGCAAAAATGCACCGTAATAGGCTTTTAAAAGATATTTACGCACCGGTCAAGCGGCGCAACAATTGGGCCACATCACGCGCACCAGTTGTGCGCAAGCCAAACAGGAGTGAACACCATGAAACAGTTTAAAGTTCCCGGAACCTACCGCATTGCTGCCAGTATCGAGATTGCAGCAAACGCCAGCCAAGTGTGGGCAGTGGTGGCAGACTTCTCTGCCGTCGATACGTGGGCCAATCAGGTAACCCGTTCCTACCAGATCGGTGACAAATCCTCAGGCGTCGGCGCACAGCGACATTGCGATATTCAGGGCTTTGGTGGCATTGACGAGCGCGTCACAGACTGGATCGAAGGCTCCAGCCTGAGCTACGAGGTGACCCCTCTGGGTCCCTTGGGTGTATCGCACAATCGCTGGACAATAGAACCGCTGGACAGTGGGTACTGTAAGGTGACCACAGAACTGGGATACGACATCCGGTTTGGATTGCTGGGTAGGATCATGCACAGTATTTTTATGCGTCGGAAACTGGAGCAGGCTTTCCCCAAAAGTCTGCAGGCACTGAAACATCGGGTGGAGACAGGTAAGTTGGTACGTCCGCGTCGATCCTCGGAAAATCAGCCACAACTCGCAGCGGCCTGAAGGCGTATTCGTTAGCGCGCAGGGAGTTGGAGGGGGTGGCCGCCCCTCCTGCGCTGACGTCGCAAGCAACGAGCGACCTGAATTCAGGCGGCAGACAACGCGATTTCATTGGTTCCGTTTAAGGGGTGGTATCGAAGTCTGAATGGTATCTGGCACCTGTGCCAAGCGGCCCCGCAAATTCACCGCCCCAGACAATCATTCTGCTGTCGGTCCAGACCAATGTATGGTGTCTCCGCGCTGAAGGCGCGTTGTCGCCGGAAATACCTTGCCAGACGTTCGTGACCGGATCGTAACGGCCGCCAGCATTATCGAACCAGGTGATTAACCTGTTACCCGTCCAGACCGCAGCCGGGCCGGACAGGGATGAGCCCACGGGGGCGTCGGCGATTGCACTCCAGGTATCGGAATCAGGGTTATAGCGCGCACCTGTGTTGGTGCTTGATTCACCACATGCCAGACCGGTGCCCGTCTGTCCGCCAAAAACAATCATCCCCGTGGAGGTCCAGACGGCGGCGTGACACCGGGTGGGTGGAGGTGCGTCGGTATTCGTGATGGCGACCCAGGTGTCGGATACCGGGTCATATACCCCCCCGTTGTCGAGCAGGGTCAGTGAACCGATGCCCTGATCGCTTGCGCCACCCCACACGATCATTTTTGAGCCGGTCCATACCGCCGAGTGGTTGAACCGGGCCTCCGGTGCGTTCACCGCTGAGATGGCAGTCCAGGTATCTGTTACCGGGTTGTATCGGCCGCCCGTTCCCAGCTCGGCATTAGCGCAGCCGGTACAGGAGGCTCCCCCCCAAACCAGCATTTCGGTGCCGGTCCAGACGGCGGTGTGATCCGTCCTGGGGGAGGGTTGATTGGTGGACGATATTGGTGACCAGGTGTCTGACAGGGGATCATACTTGGCGCCATCGCCAAGGGTGCCGAAGGTAAATGCACCGGTATATCCGCCCCAGACGATCATCTCTTCGCCGGTCCACACGGCAGTGTGATCGTAACGGGGGGACGGAGCTCCGCTTTGCGATACCGGTGTCCAACTGTCGTTGATAGGGTCATACCTGCCACCACTGTTGTTGGCGACCGCATTTCCGTTATTTCCGCCCCAGACAATCATTTGATCGCCTGACCAGACGGCCGTGTGATGGGTCCTTGCCGCAGGCGCGTTGAAACCACTTACCGGAGACCAGACCGTGGGTTGGAAAGAGGTTGTGAGCGTGTACGACCCGGTGACCGGGTTCAAAGTCGCGGAGTTGGCGAGGATGATGTAGGTCCCTTCGAGCAGATTGACGATGAGACTGGCGTTCAGTAGGCCGCCACTGTCGTCATCCTCGGCAATGGGCGGTATGCTCAGATCTGAATCGAACAGCACCAGGAAGGCGTCGAAGTCTGTCGATTGCATGGTGACTGTCAACTCGCCGTCGGTCGGCAGCGTGATGCTGTATTGGTCCAGCAGGGAGTTGTCCCCAGCCTCATCGGGGAAGAGTCGGGCGACAGAACAGTCGCTATTGGATAAAGAGCCGGAGATCGATTCGTCCGGCAGGATGGTGGCGGGTGAGTTGCAGTTTCCGCCGCCACTGCCCGAAGAACCCGAACCACCACCACAGCTTGCCACTACTGCCAGCAGGGTTAAAACAAGAAGACGCGAAGCGATAGCCATAGTGCGACTCCTGAATAGCTGGGGATATCTCGATTTTCCTGCCCGACGCCTAATTTCCAGAGGATGGCAGAAATACCGGTGATGGACGAGCGAAATATACTGGGTGTCCACCGAAGATAGATTCAACGTTCTGTTTCCAAGTGCAGCCATGATGACCTCATTCCTTTGGTTGCCTAATCAGAAAGTGGCCTGCAGGGCATCAGCTTCAGGCCAGGGGCGGTAACGTAGTACCGCCCCTGTTGTGCGCTTAGCCGCGGTCTCGCCCGCGCAGCCGGGCTACCAGGGGTGCCAGCAACAACAGCATCCACGGCCCGAAGGCACCGCCACCGTTGCCACCGCCACCGCCGCTCAGCGTGGGGCGATTACCGGAGAACATGGGTTGCTGGTTGTCCACGCGTTTGGAGGCCATCGGTGCGGCGGTCCGCTGCTGGCGAGCCTGTTGTTCGGTGGTGATGCGCTGGTCGTTTTTGCGCTCGATGTTGTGCTGGGTGAAGGCTTCTTCGCGCAGCACCACCATGGAGGTGTAATCGGTCACCAACCCGTACTCCAACGCCAGATCGGTGATGGCCTGTTTGAGGTCAGCCTTTTCACCGAAATCCTCCATGGTCTCCTGCAGGTCACGGATCTGGGCGTAGGCCCACAGCCGTTCCAGCTCCGGGTGGCTGTTGGATTGCGCCGGGAAGTCGAAGCGGGTCCGATAGCTGATGGGCTGGCCCGACACCTTGGCCTTCAGCGTGACGTCCGCCGGACCGTCGCCGCGGTAGTGCCCAAAGAGCACCAGTTGCTGTCCGCGATAGAGGCTGCCGATGGTGGCGGGGGAGAGGTCGCTGGTCTTGACCCCATCGATAGTCACCTGCACATCGTGCATCGCCTCATGGGTCACTTTCGATGCGGCCTTCAGCAACTGGCCGACGATGTCGTCACTGTTGGAGATGCTGATGGCGAACCCACCGGAGGCCTTGGTCAGCGTGTTGAGCATCGGCTCGTTGGCGCTGTTGCCCATGACGAAGGTGAACAGACGGACGTCCTTCTTCTTCGCCAGTTCGATGAACGCCTTCTGCCGGGTTTCGCCGATGTTGGCCACGCCGTTGGTGACCAGCACGATGGCGCTGGTGCGATCCGCATCCAGGCGGTCGATGCCTTCACTCAGCCCGGCAAACAGATTGGTGCCGTCACTTGGCTGCACGCCGGCCACTTCCCCCGCATAGCGGCTCACGTTTTCCGGCGTGGCATTGACGTAGCCACCGGTGAGTTCCTTCGCCCTTGAGTTGAAGAGCACGATGCGAAAGCGGTCGGTCGGGCTCATCTTGTGGAGCGCGCGCTCCACACCATCGGCCAGGGTGCTGTATTTGCCGCCGCGCATGGAACCGGAAATGTCGAGCACAAAAATCCAGTCCTTGCCCTCTTGAATCGGTTTCAGATCGGCACCCGGGGTCACCACCATCATGAAGGTGCCCTTGCCGCTGGCATCGGGTTTGTGTGTCACCAGATCCACGGAACCGGGCAGTCCCTCCTGGTGGCGCCAGTAGATCACCAGGTCCTTGTCCAGAGTCATCACCGGCGTGGCGCCGGGTGCCTGTGCTGCGCCCTCTTCAGCGGCAGCCTGCAGGTTTTCGCTGGTTAGGTTCACCAGCCATTCACCATTGTTGTGACGGTTCACTTGGGCCAGCGGACGGCCGGGTACGCGCACGGCGTCCACCGGGTAGGCGGAGCGCAGGGTCAGATTGAAGCGGAAGCTGCTTTGCACCTGCTCGTTGGCGGTCCAGAAGGCGAGTTTCTGCTCGTCCACGTTCCCGGCCTCCAACGGGTAGACATAGCGCCCGATGCCGCTGTCGACGAAGGCCGGTTGCAGATAGACCAGGCGGATGCGCGTATCCTGGCCGGCGCGCACCGGGTAGACGCTGATATCGAAAGTCTTGTGACCATCCTGCTCGGTAATGCCGGCATCCCGACCTGCAGCTTTTTCCTCTTCATAGACCTGCCGGGCTTTCTGCTTTTCCAGCACTTCACCGTTGACCGGTTGGCCATCGATCCAGAGGGTGAATTCCCCTACGGCGCCTTCCTTGGGAATCGGGAAGGAGTAGGTCGCCTCCAGGTCGCGGCCATGGGGATTGTGGAATACCTGCTCCACCTGGGTGACGGCGTAACCATCCTCGATGGTGACCTGGACGTGGTGGTCGCGAATCTGCAGTGCCGGCAGCGTGCCATCACTGGGGGTGAGCAACCCGGCGGCACTACTCAGGCCCGGGTTCATCAGCAGGACGATCCCCATCAGCACATTGAGGCCGACGGCCAGGATCATCCACGGCTCTTCACGCAGACGGCGGATCAGGGAGAAAGTGTTCATGGATACGCTCCTTAATTGAACGTTGTCTAATTGTTTCCCGGAAGAAGCCCCGTGCAGGACGATCCGGGAATAATATTGAACGATGTTCAATATCTGCAAATTAAATTAAACGCTGTTCATTTATCT
>JBNLBB010000090.1:0-10986 GCA_050302415.1 Gammaproteobacteria bacterium
GCCATCCTCGATGTAGGGTTTGTACTGCGCCAGCCAGTCGGCGCCCGAGTTGACGAAGCCGGTTGTGTTCAACGGGCCTTTGCGGTCGAACATCCCGATCTTGTGCATCAGCTTCTCCAGCGCGCCTTCAAACTTCCAGCCATGGTCGTGCGGATAGTAGTAGTGCGGGGAGACAAAGACCGGAATCCCTTTGGCCTTGGCGGCACGGAAGAGTTGGTCGATATGCTGGACCGTGCCGTTTTTCTCCACGCTCTTGCCCACCACACCCCAGGTGACCCCCTTCGGGCTCAGGAAGTCGTTCTGCGGATCGGTGACGAGCACGGCGGTATTGCCGGCAGTAAGCTGCATGCCCGGGTCGGGCAGTGCCGCCTGGGCACTGGTGGCCAGCGTGGCAGCCAGTGCAAGCCCGGACAGGGCGCGGGTCAGGGTTTGGGTGATCGTAGTCATGGGTCTGCTCCTTGGTCACAACAAATAGGCATCAGTGATACGGTGAGAAGCAGTTTATGGACTTGCGAATAGACTAACTATGTGAGAAAAGGTTTTTGTTATGTCCAATCGTCCAGATTATCGGGGTTTTCGCTGATGGATGTGTTGACTGACCTGCTCCGCACCTTTCACCTCTCCGCCCGGGTATTCCTGCACGCCAACTTTTGCGGTCGGTGGGCGGTGGATACCTCGGGTGAGGCGCGGGCCACCTTCCACCTGGTGACCCGTGGCGGCGCCTGGCTGCATCTGCCCGGACGTTCGAATTCCATCGCCCTGCGCGGTGGCGATCTGGTGGTATTTCCCCACGATGCACCCCATACCCTCTCCCACAGCGAAGCGCCGCCCACCCCGGACATCCCGCTCAACCAGCCCGAGTGCGGTGAGCCGGACGGTGCGACCACCACGCTCATCTGCGGGTTTTTCGCCTTCGATCCGCAGCGCTGGAATCCCCTGCTCAACTCCCTGCCCGCGGCCATCGTCCTGCGCGCCGAGGAGACCGCCGATACCGCGTTCATGGATGCGCTCATGCGGGCCATCGCCTACGAGTGCAACAGCGGGCTGCCCGGCGGGCCGGTAGTCACTGATCGGTTGGCGGAGGTCCTCTTCATTCACGTGGTACGCACCCATATGCACCAATCGGATCTGACCGACGGCTATATCGCTGCACTGGGCGACCGGCAGGTGAGCCGCGCCCTGCAGGCGGTACACGAATCACCGGGTGACAATTGGAGCGTGGAGCGGCTGGCCAGTCTGGTGGGGATGTCGCGATCGGCGTTTGCCCAGCACTTCCAGCGACTGGTCGGAATGCCACCTATGCAGTACGTCACCTGTTGGCGGATGCAGCGGGCGTTGGGGGATCTGCAGGAGGCCAGGGCGCCGGTAATGGCGGTGGCCGAGCGGTTCGGCTACGCCTCGGAAGCGGCATTTGCCAAGGCGTTCAAGCGCCACTTCGGGTATGGCCCGGGGGCGGTGCGGCGGGGGAGAGCGGGTGGATGAATTGGTGCGCCGGTGCGTGGCACCGGCGCACACGCCGGAAGATCTAGTTTTTGTCGGGCAGGTCCGTTGGGGTTTCCCTGGCCCCGGCGGCAAGTCCCTGGATGGATGAGCCCTGCAGGCCGATCTCGGAGAGAAGGGAATCGACAATGGGTGCCTGGCCACGGTAGCGCAGAGCGCTGTTGACCAGCTGGTCCGCCAGGTTGCCGCCGCCGGCCACGCCATCGGATCCGCCACCACCATTCTGGTTCAGTCCTTCCACCTGAATGATCTTGATGCCATCGATGCGCTCCATGGGTTTCACGCTCTCGCGGATGATGTCGGGCAGCTGTCTGAGCAGTTCGAGCTTCACCTGCATGGCAATCTGTTCCACGGAGAGTGTATTGGAGGCTTCGTTGATGGCGCGTTTGCCGGTTGCTTCCACCTCGTACTTCACCGCGTCGGCTTCTGAACGCAGTTTTACTGCCTGGGCATCGCCCTCGGCGTGGATGCGCAGTTTTTCCGCATTGGCGTTGGCGAGGATCCGGATCGATTCGGCCTGGTCTTCGGCGGCTTGCTTCTCGGCTTCCGCAGCCACGGTTACGGAGATGGCCTGACGCTCTGCCGTTTCTCGGGCTTTGACCAATTCAACGGACTTGGCGCGTTCGGCAATTTCAGTATCGCGGACGGTCTGGACGCCCTCCGATTCCTTGACCGCTTTCTGCCGCGCCTGGTCCGCTTCGGCCTGCGCTTCGGATTGGGCCTTGGACTTTTCGGCAATGGCGATGGCTTTTTCCTGTTGGGCCAGCTCGATGGTCTTCTGCCTTTCGATTTCGGCGGTCTCCACGGACTTGGCCCGGCTGATGTCTTTTTCCTTGATCAGGCGTTCTTTTTCTATCCGCTGTTCCTCAACGGTTTTGTCCGCTTCGATATTGGCCATGTCCACCTGGCGCTTGGCAACGATCTGAGCCTCCTCGGCCTCCCGGTGTTTCTCGGCCTGTTCCCGTGCAATTTCCGCCGCCTGTGCCGCCTTGCGCACGGCTATCTCACGCTCCTGATCCAGTCGCGCATACTCTTCGTCTCGCGATATCCCCAGCCGCACCCGTTCCGCTTCCAGATTCTTGGTGGCGATGGCCACATTGGTGTCCTGCTCGATGTCGTTGCGTTTTTTGCGCCGCGCTTCGATCTCTTCAGTCAGCTTGGTGAGACCTTCGGCGTCAAAGGCGTTATTGGGATTGAAGAACTCCTTACCGGTCTGATCGAGGCCGGTCAGGGAAACCGACTCCAGCTCAAGCCCGTTTTTCAGCAGATCCTCCGACACCACCTGTTGCACCTTCTGGACAAAATCAACGCGCTTCTCGTGCAGTTCGGTCATGGCCATTTCTGCGGCTACCGCGCGCAACGCGTCGACGAACTTGCCTTCCACCAATTCCTTCAACTGCGTGGGCTGCATGGTGCGGATACCCAGGGTCTGTGCCGCGTTGGCAATCGAATCCTGGATGGGTTTGACGCGGACATAGAATTCGGCGATGACGTCCACGCGCATCCGGTCGCGGGTGATCAGCGCCTGTTCGTTGGCGCGCCTCACCTCCAGGCGCAGAGTGTTCATGTTGACGGGGATGATTTCGTGGAGCACCGGAAACACCAGCGCGCCGCCATTGAGTATTACCTTCTGCCCCCCAAATCCCGTACGTACAAACGATACTTCCTTGGACGCGCGGCGGTAGAGACGGGCCAGAATCATGCCCAGCACCAGCAGTGCGACCAGTATGCTGCCCGCATACACCACAATATCCAACAGGTTGTCCATCAGCCTCTCTCCTCGTTGTTATCGAATTTGTCCCCGTCCACCAGCGCTTCGTTGGGAACTGCAATGACCTTGAATACCGACCCCGCCTGACGCACGATCAGTACCGTCTCTTGTGCGGTGAATTGTTCCTGCGGGTTGTCCGGCTCCACCATGAGATAGTGGGTGGTACCGCGGATGTCCCGGACTCTTGCTTCTGCGGCGCTGCCGCTGCGGGCGGTCCCCAGCGTGATGACGGCTGTGCGGCCGACCAGACTTTGAGCCGGTACGGCGTCGGTTTCGTCTCGCGGCATAATCCTGGCCAGTCCCCCGCCGGTGATGCGAACCACCGGCAGTGACACCGCGCCGACAAAGGGTGCGACCAGCAGTGCCGGCAAGGGTTGCCCGAACAGCTCCTGTAAAAATGACTGTGCCGCCAGTCCAATCAGTCCAAATGCGGTCAGAAAAATCACCAGCAGCATGAGTACAGGGACTTCGCCGAACCTGAGCCAACCCAGGAATCGGGACAGGGCCGCGGGATTGCTGGTATCGAGATCGACACTGTCGACATCCATATCCATTTCCGGGAGCAGTGAATCGATCACGCCCGACAGCGCTGCGCCAAACAGCGAGGAGACGCCCTCCAACAGGGCGATGCCAAACATCACCACCAGTGAGACGCTGAACGGCACATTGCCGTCAGCCAGCAGGAAATCAATCATGAATTCTTGTGACTCCGCTCAGGATTTTCCCTTGATGGCGGCCAACCGCTCCTGGATGCGGTTTCTGCGCGCCAGTTCATCCAGTTCTGCCAGCTGGGCCGCGCTTTTTCTGTCGGTCGTGGCGCCACCTGCGCCGATGCCGGTGGTGCGTTCCATCACCCGCTCGAATGCCTCCGTTGCTTTGTCTGCCCGTTGTTCCGCGGTATCCCCGCCACGGGTGCCGCCGGAACCCGACACCGCAGCACTGCAGGACTCCCGGTACAACCGGAGTTCGTCCCTCATCTCCCGTTTCCGGGCCTGCAAGGCGGAAATATAACCTTCAAGCTCTTTCTCCCGGGCAGCACAGTCTGCAATGGTCGCCTCCAACACGGGAATTTGGGCTTCAATGTCCAGTTGTGCCGCTATGGCGGCCTCCGCCAGGTCGTCACGCTGGTTGCCAATTGCCACCTCAATCTGCTCCGAGTAGGACTCGTGCTTGCGGTTCTGATCCATCAGTCGCGTATTGGCCACATGCCGATTAGCAACCACCAATCCGAGCTCGGCACGGACCTCGTCGATGGCCGAATCAATTTCCCGAATAGACTCCTCCATGACCATTTCCGGAGCCGCGTTTTCAATCGCATCCACAATGGCGTTGACGCCACCGCTGATCAGTCGACCTACCCGGTCTGCCAGTGATTCGCTCATCCTGATTTCTCCTGTGTGTTGTTGCGTGTGGCCTCCACGATTCGGGCCAGCTCCAGTATGGGTTCAATGCGGCGCAGGACCAGTTGCGGGTCATAGCAGGGACTGGTGCGCGTGGTGCCCAGGCGCAAGGTGAATTCCAACAGGCGGAAGATGCGATCGGCGATGCCGGATTCCAGGTTTGGCAGGAAGGATTTGGCGGCTTTCGGATCGCCGACCGCGTGCGCTGAAATCAGGTAGGCCGCCAGTTCCGGCAGCCATTCCAAGGATCGTGATACCAGCTCCGAGTAGGTGCCCTGCTGGTGCTGCAGATCCCGGACCTGGGTTTCCGTTTTTGCCAGCAGGTCCTTCATCAGCGCGTGGCTGGATGGCATATCCGTCTCGCCCGTTTCGCGCTCCCGCGCACGCTGAATAATGGCGCGGAGCTTGTCGCTGGGTGTCGTTGCGCCAGGCAATTTCAGCCCGGCGATAAATGCCGCATCGTTCTGGTCGATGCGCACACTGATGGTGACGCCTTTTGCACTCATGCCAATGCCGTTTCGTTGCCTGTCCGCAGCACACAATGTATATGCGAATGCATGCAAATGCAAACATTTGTTTTCATATGCATGCGGCAACAGGTTAACTGGAGGCTGGGCCCTCGCCGATGACCAGTCGGCCAGGCGACAGATATCGGTGCTCCGGGATGGGCAGGTTCAATGGGGCTGGAGATCCGTCATAGACGCGGCCTGCCAGATCGTAGTTGGATTTGTGGCAGGGGCAGTGAAAGCCGCCCCGCCACCAGTCGCCTACTTCGGGGATGGCCCGTTCAGGGCGGAAGATGGGGGTGCAGCCAAGGTGCGTACAGACCCCCATGACCACGAGGTATTCGGATTTGATGGCGCGATCTGTGTTGCGTGCATAGTCCGGTTGCTGGGAGGAGAGTTCCGAGTCCGGATCCTTCAGCCGGTCGCGGTTTGCTTCCAGGTCCTCAAGCATCTCTTCGGTACGGCGCAGGATCATGACCGGCATATTGCGCCACGCCACGACCTTCAGATCGCCGGGCGCCAGATCCATCAAATCGACTTCGACGGGTTCACCAAGCACCTTCGCGCGTGCACTTGGTGTCATGGAGCGGATGAACGGTCCCGCAGCCGCACCGATGCCGATGCCGCCGATGAGACCGGTGGTGGCGGTCAGCAGTTTGCGCCGGTCTGGGCGGCTTGGTGTGTCTGCCATGATTCACCTCCTTGAATCTTTGTTCCCTGGCACTGACCGGCAGTCTACTGGCTATCTGGTGGTGCGACCCTGTCCTTTTGGGAATGTGGGGATTAATGAAAATCCCGCGACCGGGTCGCCAGCGCTCCGAGCAGATCGCTGCGGTCGGTGAGTCGCCGGGCGATGAGGTTCACCACCTCGCCTTCGCGCTGCAGTTCACCGCTCACTTCCAGGAGCCGCGCCTGCAGCAGTGGGCGGCGGAACTGCTCCACCAGGCTGCCCCAGACAATCACGTTCACGTTGCCGGTCTCATCTTCCAGGGTGACAAAGACGATACCGCTGGCGGTGCCCGGACGCTGACGGCAGACCACCAGGCCGGCGGCGCGGGTCATGCGGCCGTTTTTCAGATTGTTGACCTGCCGTGCGCTGCGCAGCCCCAGTCGCTCCAACTGATTGCGCAGCAGCCCCAGGGGATGGCGGCGCAGGGAGTGGCCGGTGGTGGCGTAATCGGCGAGCACCTCCTCGGCCACCACGGGGGCGATCAGGTCGGGCTGGCGTTCGCCCTGCGGGCTGCCGGCCAGCGGCTGCAGCTTCTCCACGCCCAGGGTTTCCCAGCGGGCGAGCCGGCGGTGTCCGGCGATGGCGGCCAGCGCGTCGGCGGCGGCCAGCGCGTCCAGGTCGCGTTTGTCCACGCCGCTGCGGGCGGCCAGGTCCGGTACATCGCGGTAGGGGCGCTGCCCGGCCACCGCCTCACCGCCCGCCTGCGACAGCCCTCTCACCCGGCGCAGACCGAGGCGCACCGCCCCGCCCTCCAGGGTGCAGTCCCAGTGGCTGTGCTGCACGTCCACCGGCAGCACCCGCACGCCGTGGCGCTGGGCATCCTGAATCAGCTGCGAGGCGGAGTAGAAACCCATGGGCTGGCTGTTGAGCAGGGCGGCGAGCAGAGCCGCCGGTTCGTGGCGCTTGAGCCAGGAGGAGGCGTAGGCGAGCAGGGCGAAGCTGGCGGCGTGGGATTCGGGGAAGCCGTACTCTGAGAAGCCCTGGATCTGCTTGAAAATGCGGCGGGCGAACTCCTCGCTGTAGCCGCGCTCGCGCATTCCCTCCAGCAGCTTGCGCTCGAACACCTCCACCCCGCCGCGTCGCCGCCAGGCGGCCATGGCGCGGCGCAGGCGGTCGGCCTCCCCGGCGCTGAAACCGGCGGCAACCATGGCGAGCTTGATCACCTGCTCCTGGAACAGGGGCACCCCCAGGGTGCGCCCCAGCACGCCGCGTACTGCCTCGCTGGGGTAATCCACCGGCTCGATCCCCTGGCGGCGGCGCAGGTAGGGGTGGACCATCTCGCCCTGGATCGGGCCGGGACGGACGATGGCCACCTCGATCACCAGGTCGTAGAAGCACTGGGGGCGCAGGCGCGGCAGCATGCTCATCTGCGCCCGCGACTCGATCTGGAACACCCCAATGGTGTCGGCGTGGCAGATCATGGCGTAGGTGGCCGGGTCCTCGGGGGGGATGTCGGCCAGGGTGAAGGGTGCGCCCCGCTGCGCGCTGATCATGGCCAGGGCGCGGCGGATGGCCGAGAGCATGCCCAGGCCCAGCACGTCCACCTTGAGCAGGCCGAGCGCGTCCAGATCGTCCTTGTCCCACTGGATCACCGTGCGCTCGGGCATGGCGGCGTTCTCGATGGGTACCAGCCGGTCGAGGCGGTCGCGGGCGATGACGAAGCCCCCCACGTGCTGGGAGAGGTGACGCGGGAACCCCACCAACCGGTTGAACAGGGCGAGCATGCGGCGCAGCACCGGGTTGTCGGGGTCGAAGCCCGCCTCGCGCAGGCGCTCAGGCAGCACCCGGCGCCGGTCCCACCAGGCCATGGACTTGGCCAGCCGGTCCACCTGGTGGGGTGCCATGCCCAGGGCCTTGGCGGTTTCGCGGATGGCGCTGCGCGGCTGGTAGGTGATGACGGTGGCGGCGAGCGCGGCGCGTTCGCGGCCGTACTTGGCGTAGAGGTACTGGATCACCTCCTCGCGGCGCTGGTGCTCGAAGTCCACGTCGATGTCCGGCGGTTCGTTGCGCTCCTTGGAGATGAAGCGTTCGAAAAGCATCTCCATGCGTGCCGGGTCCACCTCGGTGATGCCGAGGCAGTAGCAGACCGCCGAGTTGGCCGCCGAGCCGCGTCCCTGGCAGAGGATGTCGCGGCTGCGGGCGAAGGCCACGGTGTCGTGCACGGTGAGGAAGTAGGGCTCGTAGCCCAGTTCGGCGATCAGGCGCAGTTCGCGGGCGATCAGACGGCGCGCCCGCAGGGGCGCCCCCTGGGGCCAGCGTTGGCGCATACCGGTGAGGCAGAGCTGGCGCAGGTACTGGGTGGGGGTGAGGCCATCGGGGACCAGCTCCTCCGGGTATTCGTAGCGCAGCTCGTCCAGGCTGAAGTGGCAGCGTTCGGCAATGCGCAGGGTCTCGGCCAGCAGCGCAGGCGGGTAGGTCTGGGCGAGGCGATGGCGCAGGCGCAGGTGGCGCTCGCCGTTGGGGTGCAGGCGGTGGCCCGCTTCGGCCACGGTGGTGCGGTGACGGATGGCGGTGACCAGGTCCTGCAGGGCGCGGCGCTCGGCACCGTGCATCTGCACGTCGCCGGCCGCCACCAGGGGCAGGCCACACTGCTGGCTCAACTGCTGGAGGCGGCGCAGGCGGCCGTCGTCGTCGGCGCCGCAGAGCAGCTCCACGGCAATCCAGGCCCGGTCAGGAAAGAGTCCCGCGAGCCAGCGGCCGGTGTCGGCGTCAGGCTGTTCGTCCGGCACCCAGAGCAGCAGGCAGCCGGGCAGGCCGCCGGCCAGATCGCTGCGCTCCAGGCAGTATTCCCCTTTCTTTGCCGCCCGCCTTCCCAGGCTCACCAGCTGGCAGAGGTTGCCCCAGCCGTCGCGGTCCATCACCAGTACCACAAGCTTTGTGCCGTCAGTGAGTGTTAACTCGCAACCATGGATAAGCTGCAGGCCACGCTCTTTCGCCTCCAGGTGGGCACGCACCGCGCCGGCCACGGAGGCTTCGTCGGTGAGCGCCAGGGCGCTGTAGCCCAGGGCGGCGGCGCGCTCCACCAGTTCCTCGGGGTGTGAGGCGCCGCGCAGGAAGCTGAAGTTGCTGAGGCAGTGAAGCTCGGCGTATGGAGGGGATGGGGGCATCATGGTGGTGATCTCGAATACTGTATAAATATACAGTACTGGTGGGCGGGGGCAACAGGCTTGAAACCGAAGAGCGGCGGGACTACCTAAGGGAGTGAACCCGCAGTCCCGGCGGGATGGGAGCCGAAGACGATGTTGGACCTGAGGAGTGAGCGTCTGGAGCAGTTGCTCGACCGGCTGAACCAGGCACGCAACGAGCTGGAGGCCGAACTGGATGAAGCCCTTGCCGAAGGACGCCGACGGTTTCACTACACCGTGCGGCGCGGGAAGGTGCGTTTTGAACGTGAAGTGCGGCGCCTGCAGCGCAAATACCGGATCGGGTGGTTTCGCTACCTGACCCGGGCACGCATCTCCCACATCCTCTCCGCGCCGGTGATCTACAGCCTGGTCATTCCCCTGTTGCTGCTGGATCTCTCCATCACCCTTTACCAGCACATCTGTTTCCGGCTCTACGGCATCCCGCGGGTCAGTCGCGGCGACCATGTGGTGATCGACCGCCACAAGCTGGCTTACCTGAACGGGATCGAAAAACTCAACTGCGTCTATTGCGGCTACGGCAATGGCGTAATCGAGTACGCCCGCGAGGTGGCGGCGCGCACGGAGCAGTACTGGTGCCCCATCAAGCACGCGCGGCGCAGCCGGGACCCACATCGGCGTCACGACCGGTTTGCCGAGTATGGGGATGCCGAGCACTACCGGGAGCGTCTGACAGCACTGCGCCAGGCAGTGAAACAGGAAGCGGACGGTCTAGGGTAAAAATGGGGGTAAGGATGGGCGTACGGACTGCGATATGAACGGTGGCTGGCGAAACTGGATGCAGACGGTGCTGCTGTTTGGCGGCATGCTGCTGCTGTTGTCCACCATCAGCGAAATGATCTTTGGCGATGGCGCCTTCTGGTGGATGGCGCTGGGCGCCGGTCTGGTGATGGCTCTGCTGCCGCGGGTCCATCCGCGACTGGTGATGCGGCTCTATCATGCCCGGGCACTGGCCGCCCACGAGGTACCGGAGCTCTACCGGCTCACCCGGGAACTGGCGCGTCGCGCGGGACTGAACAGCGTGCCGCAGCTCTATTACATTCCCAGCCGGGCACATAACGCCTTCACCTCTGGCGATACTGATCACGCAGTCATCGGCATCACGGATGGTTTGCTGCGCAGCCTCTCTCGGCGTGAGCTGGTGGGGGTGCTGGCGCACGAGGTGGGCCATCTGCGCAACCGGGATATCTGGCTCATGACCCTGGCCGATGTGATCACCCAGCTGACCTCCATGCTCGCCACCGTCGGATTCCTGCTGTTGGCTCTGAGTCTTCCTTTCTATGTGCTGGGCGCGGTCGAGATTTCGTGGTTGGCCATCCTGCTGCTGATCTTCTCGCCCACCATAAGCTCGCTGCTGCAACTGGGTCTCTCCCGGGCCAGGGAATTTGCTGCCGACGCGGCCGCCGTGGCGTTGACCGGCGACCCGGAAGGACTGGCCCGGGCGCTGTCCAAAATCGATCCGGAGCAGTTGGGATGGTTGGCGCGGTTTGGTCTGCCCGGACGCCGGGATGCCAGTCCCTCCTGGCTCCGTACGCATCCGGCCACGGCCGAAAGAATTGAGCGTTTGATGCGCGAAGCATCGCAGCCTGGAAGGCAACCCATGGCCCGGCCGGGAGGCGGGCCGGTCTGGCATGGCAACCCTACGGTGATTCGATTGCCGCGACGCCACTGGAGCGGTCTCTGGTATTGACTGGCGCTTGCAAAACCCGCGCTGCGCCCCCATTCACGACCTATCGGAATCCTGGGTGAGCGCACCATGTCTTCACAACAGCTTTTACAAGTTGCCTGTCCGCATTGCGCGGCACTGAATCGTGTACCGCAGTCACGCCTGGGGGACAAGCCAAAATGCGGCGCCTGTAAGCAGGCCCTGTTCACTGGGCATCCGACGGAATTGTACTCGGCCAATTTCCAGAAACATCTACAGAAAAGTGATTTG
>JBNLBB010000091.1:0-10944 GCA_050302415.1 Gammaproteobacteria bacterium
ACCACCCCGCCATGACCCTGCAGCTCCAGGACATGTTCACCGGTAAAGGAGTTGGGCGCCGGAAAGTAGAGTGCCAGGCCGAAATCGACGGTTTCTCCCTGCGCATCCCGAAAGCGGGCCAATGTGGCCTCGCGGGGCTGGGGCAGTTTACCAAGAATGGCCCGGGCTATATCCGGCGCGGCCGGACCCGAGACGCGCACCACCGCAACCCCGCCAGCCCCCGAAGGGGTGGCGATGGCGGCGATGGTGTCAGTTCGATTCGGCATGGGGCGGGTTCACCCCTTGGGCATCAGCCCTTGGAGCCCAGCTTCTCGATGCGTCGGGTGATCACCCACTGCTGGGCGATGGAGAGCACGTTGTTCACCACCCAGTAGAGCACCAGTCCAGCCGGGAAGAAGAGGAAGAAGACGGTGAACACGATGGGCAGCGACATCATGATCTTGGCCTGGATCGGATCCGGCGGTGCGGGATTCAACCGCTGCTGGATGAACATGCTGACGCCCATCAACAGGGGCAGAACGTAGAACGGATCCTTGGTCGAGAGATCGTGAATCCAGAACATGAAGGGCGCCTGGCGCAACTCCACGCTTTCCAGCAGCACCCAGTAGAGCGCGATGAACACCGGAATCTGGACCAGGATGGGCAGACAGCCGCCCAATGGATTGATCTTCTCCTTTTTATAGAGCTCCATCATGGCCGCGTTGAGCCGCTGTTTGTCCGTGCCGTAGCGCTCTTTCAGATTGTTGATTTTGGGTGTCAACCGGCGCATGTTGGCCATGGAGCGATAGCTGGTCTCCGAGAGTTTGTAGAACACCAGCTTGATCATTACGGTGAGCATGATGATGGACCAGCCCCAGTTGCCCAGATAGCTGTGGATCCACTGCAGCAGGTGGAAGATGGGCTTGGCAATAAAGGTCAGCCAACCATAGTCCACGGTGAGGTCCAGGCCGGGGGCGATCGCTTCCAGACGATCCTGGTCTTTGGGACCGGCATAGAACTGGGTGGAGTGGGTCGCCGAACTGCCTGGGGCCACCGTTAAGTCAGGACTTACTAACCCCAGGATGTAGCGCGGACCGGCCAATCCCTTGGAATAGTAGTGATTGGACTCACCGGTTTCAGGCACCCAGGCCGCCAGGAAATAGTGCTGGATCACGGCCGCCCAGCCGTTAACGATATCGCGCGAGAGAGGCGCGCCGGCCATATCCTCGAAATCGACCTTTTCGTACTTTTCCTCGTCGGACCAGATCACACCGCCCGTGTAGGTGTAAATCCCCAGGTTGCTGGTATCAGCGACTGCACCGTGCTGGATCTGGCGATACACGCGCCCGGTCCAGGATTCGGCACTGTTGTTGATCACTTCGTGTTTGACGTCGACCGTGAAGCTGCCGCGGCTGAAGGTGTAGGACTTGACCACCTGCACGCCACTCTCATCGGTCCAACCGAGCCGAACCACCAGTTTCTCTTCACCGGCTCCCAGAAGGTATTCCGACTGTTCAGCACGGTAGACTGCGTGGTGGTTGGGGGCAGCAGCACTGCTCAGGATTCCTGACTGGGCCACGAACAGGCGCTGGTTGGTGTTGGCCAGAAGCTCAAAGGGTATTTCCGGCGTATCCAGGGAAACCGGATAGGTTGGCAGACGCACGGTGCTGATTTGGCCGCCGGTGGTGCTGATCTCCACATCCAGCACGTCGGTCCTCACCCGCACCAGTCCAACATCGTTGCTGCCCTGGGGTACGTTGGGGTCGGACGCCCCTGCCGGCAGGTCGCTGGTGGAACTGCCGCCACCGGAAGCCACGCTCGGTATTCCGTCGGCCGCCGGTGGATTCGGAATGGTACCGCTGGCATCACCCGTCGAAGAGACTGCCGGCTGCTGGACCGTCGCCACCGGGGGTTTGGGACCGTAATCTCGCTGCCAGGCCTGCCACATGAACATGAGGATCAGACCCAGGGCCAGAAACAGGAATACTCGTTGATTCTCCATACTGCCTACTTATGGTTATCGGGTACGGGGTCGACACCACCTGGGTGCCAGGGATGACAGCGCGAAAGGCGCCGGATGCTCAGCCATCCGCCGCGCAGCACTCCGTGACGGGTGACCGCGGTATGGGCGTAATGGGAGCAGGTTGGATAGAAGCGGCAATGGGGACCCAGGACCGGGCTGATGCCATATCGATAGATATTGATAAGCCAGAGCAGCAGGGTTTTCATGTTTGGGTCAGTCGCTGCCAGTGTTGGTCCAGGGAGTTGAAAATTTCCCGATTGTCACGCCGATCAAGTCCGCCCCTGGCCAGCACAACAAAATCCCGGCCTGCCAATTGCGCCTTGTGGTGGCGGAAACTTTCACGGATCAACCGCTTGATGCGGTTACGGGCAACGGCTTTCTTGATGTGCCGTTTGGCAATGGCCAACCCCAGTCTGGCCGGTTGTCCGGTCTCCGTGGTGCGGCTCAGCACCACCAGGCAGCGGTCAGCGGATTTTACGGGTTCAGCAAAAACGCGCTGAAATTGAGCGGGCCGCAGCAGCCGATGCTCGCGCGACATCCGCGCAGCGGGCATGATCAGACTGCGATGCGGGCCCGTCCTTTTGCACGGCGTGCATTCAGGACTTTACGACCGTTACGGGTAGCCATGCGGGCACGAAAACCGTGCGTGCGGGCGCGCTTCAGATTGCTGGGTTGAAAGGTTCTTTTCATCGTTGCCGATCCGCTAAAAATGTCTGACGTACGTAGAGAACGCGCAAGGTTAATTGCGTGGCAAGTCCTTGTCAACAGAGGCTGTAACAGGTTAGTACTTGCAACTGAGGTCAGCTGTGGATAACTTTATGCGTCCACGGCGCAACGACCTGACGCCATCGATCAGACAGAACGTGCTTTCATACCCTTCCCGCCGGGTTGGGCGGGCCACTATAGCGATATATATAAAGAGGAACGGGTGGAATCGGTAATCTGGCAGCAGTGCGCAAACATCCTGGAGCAGGAGGTGCAGCCACAATATTTCAATATGTGGATCCGCCCGCTGCACGCCCTGCAGAGTGATCGCGGTATCCGCCTGTTGGCTCCCAATCAGTTTGTGCTCGACAACATCCGGTCGAACTACCTGGACCGCATCCGGCAGATCCTCTCCGAGCTGGTCACCGAGGGCGACATGCCGGTACAACTGGAGATCGGCAGCCGCAGCAGCGCACCGGGACCCGCCGCTGCTTCACGCGCCAAACCCGAAGCCGGCCTGCGCCAGGAAACCAACGTCAACCGTGATTTCACTTTCGACTGCTATGTCGAGGGTAAATCCAACCAGGTGGCCCGGGCCGCCTCCCTGCAGGTGGCGCAAAATCCGGGCGGTGCCTACAACCCGCTCTTTCTCTATGGCGGGACCGGGTTGGGCAAGACCCATTTGATGCAGGCCATTGGCAACGTCATGCTGGAACATAATCCGCAGGCACGTATCCTCTACATCCATTCCGAGCGCTTTGTGGCGGAGATGGTCAAGGCGCTGCAGCACAACCGGATTGATGAATTCAAGCGCCAGTTCCGGTCCCTGAATGCCCTGCTGATCGACGATATCCAGTTTTTTGCCGGCAAGGAGCGTTCCCAGGAGGAGTTTTTCCACACCTTCAACGCCCTGTTCGACCAGCAGCAGCAGGTGGTGATGACCTGTGACCGTTACCCCAAGGAGGTCGAGGGCCTGGAAGAACGGCTCAAATCACGTTTTGGATGGGGTTTGACGGTAGCCATCGAACCCCCGGAACTGGAGACGCGGGTCGCGATCCTCAAGAGCAAGGCCGCCCAATCGCGAATGGATCTGCCCAACGAGGTTGCCTTTTTCATCGCCAAACGGATCCGCTCCAATGTGCGCGAACTGGAAGGGGCTCTGCGCCGGGTGATCGCCAATGCCCACTTTACCGGCAGGAATATCTCCGTGGAGTTCACCCGCGAGGCCCTGCGCGATATGCTGGCCTCCCATGAGAAGATGGTGACCATCGACAATATCCAGAAGACGGTTGCCGAATACTTCAAAATTCGCACGGCAGATCTGCTGGCCGCCAAGCGCAGCCGCTCCGTGGCCCGGCCCAGACAGATGGCCATGGCCTTGGCCAAGGAGCTGACCAACCACAGCCTGCCGGAAATCGGCGAGGCATTTGGCGGACGTGACCACACCACGGTACTGCATGCCTGTCGCAAGATTGTCGAGCTGAAGGAATCGGACAACAAGCTGGCCGAAGACTATGCCAACCTGATGAGGACACTCAGTACATGAAGCTGTGGATAAGCTGTCGACAGAGCTGCGAGGCAAAACCATCCCCGGGTTATCCACAGGAGTACCACGGGTGTCGAGTAGGAAAGCACACAGCTTAGTCGTCGTTATTTTCAGGTTAACTGATTGAAATATTTAAATTAATTACCGTTATCCACACAATTGGCCAAACTCAATAACAGTAGTAACAAGCTTTAAAAAAGAGATTAATTAAGATGAAATTCAAGCTGACCAGGGAAACCCTACTCAAGCCACTCCAACAGGTCACCAGTGTGGTCGAGAAGCGACAGACACTGCCCATCCTTTCCAATGTTCTGGTCAAGGCAGAGGGAAACCGGATCGTCATGACCGGTACCGATCTCGAAGTGGAAATGGTGGTGAGTCTGGAGGCGGCCATAGAGGACGGCGGTGAAAGCACCCTGCCCGCCCGTAAGCTTCTGGATATCTGCCGGAATCTGCCGGAAGGCGCGGAGATCAGCTTCAGCCTGAGCGGCGAGCGGATGAGTGTCACTTCGGGAAAGAGCCGCTTCCAGCTGGCCACCCTGCCCGCCGGCGACTATCCGGCATTGGACGAGTTGGTGAAAAACCATGAGTTCACGCTGGCAGAGGATGTGCTGAAACGGGTGATCGAGAAGACCCAGTTTTCGATGGCACAGCAGGATGTTCGCTACTACCTGAACGGTCTGATGGTGGAGATGAATCCGGGCAAACTCAGGGCCGTTGCCACCGATGGGCATCGGCTCGCTGTCTGCGAAGCGGATGTTGCCCTCACCATCAGCGAGCCCCAGCAGATCATCATCCCACGCAAAGGGGTGGGTGAAATGGGGCGTCTGCTCGAAGAGAGTGAAAATCCGATTACCGTCCAGGTGGGTGCCAATCATATCCGGCTGATCAAAGGTGATGTCTGCCTTACCTCCAAGCTGGTCGATGGGCGCTTTCCGGATTACCAGCGGGTCATCCCGAAAAACGGGGACAAGGTGGTGGTCATCGACAAGGAGACCTTCCGGCAGGCATTGGTCCGGGCTTCGATCCTTTCCAACGAGAAGTACCGGGGAATCCGGTTCCAACTGGAGAGCGGACTGGTGAGAATCTCCGCACACAACCCGGATCAGGAAGAGGCGGAAGAGGAGATCATGGCCGACTTCGATGGAGACTCCATGGAGATCGGATTCAACGCCACCTATGTACAGGAGTCCCTGGCTGCCCTCGATGTGGATGAAGTGGTGATGACTCTGCTCGACGCCAACAGCAGTTGCCTGGTGGAAGGCAAAGGACAGGCGGACTGCCGCTACGTCGTCATGCCCATGAGGCTCTAGTCCGGGAAAGACCTGTTACTCATGCCCATCAGCAGGTTGCAGATCGAAAACCTGCGGAACATCGCGCGGGCTGAATTGGAGCCCGCGCGCCAGCTCAATCTGATTCACGGCGCCAACGCCAGCGGCAAAACCACGCTGTTGGAGAGTATCTATCTGCTGAGTCGCGCCCGATCTTTCCGTACCGCCAGGGCCGAGGAGGCGATCAGAAAAGAAGCCTCCTTTTTGCGCGTGGTGGCACATCTGGAAGCAGGCGACCAGAGACATGTAGCCGGAATCGAGAGACAGCAGCGAAACATCAAAGTCCGTCTGGATGGCAGTGACCTGCGCAGCATGGCGGAGATGACCCGCTTGCTGCCGGTGATAGAAATCACCCCTACCAGTCATGACCTGTTGGAACGCGGTCCCGGTGTGCGTCGCCGGTTTGTCGATTGGGGTGTGTTTCACGTGGAACACCATTACGGCGAATGGTGGCGGCGGTTCAACCGCGCCCTGCAGCAGCGCAATGCCCTGCTCAAATCGGGTAACGACAGAAAAGGGGAATTGGTGTGGCGGCGCGAGCTGGCACAGGCAGCCATTCCCGTTCATCAATCCCGGAGAGCCTTCGTAGCCCAGTTGCAAGCCGTCGCCGCCGGCTACTTCGTCACCCTATGCGGTGACCTCAGCATTTCTCTGGAGTATGCCCCAGGATGGGATGACGTAAGGGAGTTGACCGAGATCCTGGAGCAGCAGCAGGAGCGGGATACCCGGTTTGGTTTCACCCACCAGGGACCGCATCGCGCCGATCTGAAGGTGATGGCGGACGGCCACCCCATCATGCAGATCGCTTCGAGGGGGCAACAGAAGGCCGTGGTCTTTGCCCTGAAGCTGAGTCTGGTGGATCTTTTTCACCGGCATACCGGTCAGTCCGCCATTCTGCTGATCGACGACCTGCCCTCGGAGCTTGACAGTGAACGCCGCGAACTCGTGCTCAAAGCCCTGCTGCACCTGGATGCGCAACTCTTCGTTTCAGCCATTGACCCCGGCCAGATCCCCCTCCCCCCCGGGATCGACTCCGCCATGTTCCACGTGAAACATGGCCAGGTGACACCCCGAACCAAATAATTCTGGAATCAGATATTTAGAACGGCGCGATGCTATAATGGCGCGTTTTTTGATTCCGGATTTACTATGCCTGACAACAAGACCTACGACTCCTCAAACATCAAGGTGCTCAAGGGCCTGGATGCGGTTCGCAAACGCCCCGGGATGTACATCGGCGATACCGACGACGGTACCGGTTTACACCACATGGTGTTCGAGGTAGTGGACAATTCAATCGACGAAGCTCTGGCGGGTTACTGCTCCCAGATCGATGTGGTGATCCACAGCGATGAGTCCATCACGGTCTCGGACAATGGCCGCGGCATTCCCGTGGACATCCATCCGGAAGAGGGTCGATCGGCGGCCGAAGTCATCATGACAGTACTGCACGCGGGCGGAAAATTCGATGACAACTCCTACAAGGTCTCCGGTGGTCTGCATGGCGTGGGTGTCTCGGTGGTCAATGCCCTCTCCGACCAGCTGCTGCTGACCGTCCGGCGCGAGGGAAAGATCCACCGTCAGGAGTATCGCAACGGCGAACCCCAGGCCCCCCTGGCGGTGGTCGGTGATACGGAGAATTCGGGTACCGAGGTCCATTTCAAGCCGAGCGGCAAGATTTTCACCAACATCGAGTTTCATTACGACCTGCTGGCCAAGCGGTTGCGCGAACTCTCCTTTCTCAACTCCGGGGTCCGGATTCGTCTGACGGATGAGCGTTCCGACAAGAGCGATCTGTTTGAGTACGAGGGAGGCATCCGCGCCTTTGTTGAACACCTCAATCAGAAGAAAACGCCTCTCCATCAGAACGTCGCCTACTTCTCTACGGAACGCGACGGCATGGGCGTGGAAGTCGCCATGCAGTGGAACGACTCCTACCAGGAGAGCATCTTCTGCTTCACCAACAACATTCCGCAGCGCGACGGCGGCACCCACCTGGCGGGCTTCCGTTCCGCCATCACCCGGGTGCTCAACCAGTACATCGAGCAGGAAGGGCTGGCGAAAAAGAACAAAGTGGTCACCACAGGGGACGACGCGCGCGAGGGCTTGACCGCCATCATTTCGGTCAAAGTCCCCGATCCCAAGTTCTCCTCGCAGACCAAGGACAAGCTGGTCTCTTCTGAGGTGAAGGCCGTGGTGGAATCCGCTGTGGCTGAAAACCTGCGCAATTTCCTGATGGAGAGTCCGACCGATGCCCGCTCCATCACCAGCAAAATCGTGGAAGCGGCGCGTGCCCGCGAAGCGGCCCGCAAGGCCCGCGAGATGACCCGGCGCAAGGGTGTGCTCGATGTGGCGGGGCTGCCGGGTAAGCTGGCGGATTGCCAGGAGAAGGATCCCGCCAATTCGGAACTCTTCCTGGTGGAGGGTGACTCAGCAGGCGGATCCGCCAAACAGGGGCGCGACCGGCGCACCCAGGCGATCCTGCCGCTCAAGGGCAAAATCCTGAATGTGGAGAAGGCCCGCTTTGACAAGATGCTCTCTTCGGCGGAAGTGGGAACACTGATCACCGCCCTGGGCTGCGGCATCGGGCGCGAGGAGTTCGATATCGCCAAGTTGCGCTACCACCGCATCATTATCATGACCGACGCCGACGTGGACGGTTCGCACATCCGTACCCTGCTACTTACCTTCTTCTACCGCCAGATGGTCTCGCTGATTGAGAATGGCTATATCTACATCGCCCAACCACCGCTCTACCGGGTGAAAAAAGGGAAACAGGAACAGTATGTGAAGGACGACGTGGAGCTGAGCAATTACCTGCTGCGTGCCGCACTGGACGGCGCCAAGCTGCAGGTGAGTGCAGATTCCCCCGCCATCTCTGAGTCGGCTCTGGAGCAACTGTGCCGCGAATATCTGGCTATCCGACGCCTCCAGGACCGTCTATCAAGGCGTTACGATATTGATTTTATTAGGTATTTGCTTGATGCACCCGTCATTACCAAAGAGCTGCTGAATGACCGAGAGGCCATGCGTGGCTGGCTGGCCGGCGCCGCCAACGCCCTGAACCAGGCGGTCGCCGGTTCCAAGCGCTACGAGTGTCTGCTCAACAACGGGCACGACGACGTGAGCTACGAAATCATCATCCGGGTCTACCAACATGGTCTGGCCCATGATCAGCGGATACCCAGCGAATTCTTCCTGGGCGCCGACTATGAAGCCATCGCCAACCTCGCCAACCAGCTGAATGGTCTGCTTGGTGAGGGTGCCTTCGTTTCGCGTGGCGATCGCCAGCAGGAGGTGGACGATTTTGCCCTGGTGCTCGACTGGTTGCTGGCCGAAGGACGGCGGGGCCAGCATATCCAGCGCTACAAGGGGTTGGGTGAAATGAATCCGGACCAGCTGTGGGAGACCACCATGAATCCGGAAACCCGGCGTCTGCTGCAGGTGCAGATCGAGGATGTATTTGCCACCGATGAAGTGTTCACCACCCTCATGGGGGATCAGGTGGAACCGCGTCGCGACTTCATCGAGCGCAATGCTCTGGCGGCATCCAACATCGATATCTAGCTGTTGGTTAGCCGGAGGGTCGCGGTAGGTTTCACCGCGGCCCCTATCCTCGCAATCTATACGGAATCCGGATCTGCGGTTTTCTCCGGTACAGGACGACCCAACGCCGGCCGTGGTTCAATTTCAGCCATCCGCGCTTCAATCCATGCCTCGGCTTCGTTGGTGATCTCTTTGGCACTCTTTTCCGCAC
Organism: Gammaproteobacteria bacterium; assembly: GCA_050302415.1. Classification (GTDB taxonomy): domain Bacteria; phylum Pseudomonadota; class Gammaproteobacteria; order JBNLBB01; family JBNLBB01; genus JBNLBB01. Next base: position 9,342 of record JBNLBB010000091.1, read on the forward strand.
CATTGATGGGCGGTCCGATCATCACGGTGATGGTGCCGGGCCGTTTGAGGTAACCCCTTTTCGGCCAAAAGGAGCCGGCATTGTGGGCGATGGGCAGCACCAGCGCGCCGGCTTTGTGGGCGATCATGCCGCCCCCCGCCTGGTATTTTCCCGTCACCCCCGGCGCGACCCGGGTGCCTTCGGGAAACACCACCACTCGACGTCCGGCACGAATCCGCTCTTCACCCAGCTCCATCACCTTACGCAGGGCACGGCGTCCATCGTCCCGGTTAATGGGAATGGGCTCCAGTTGCGAGAGACCCCATCCGAACCCGGGAAGTTTGAGAAGTTCTTGTTTTAAAACAAAAATCACCTGGGGGAAAATGGCCTGAAAGGCAATGGTTTCCCACATGGACTGGTGTTTGCTGAGGATCACCACGGGTTGGTCGGGAATGTTCTCGCGGCCGATCACCTGGTAATCGAGGTGGCAGATGGTGCGCAGCATCCAGAGATTCAGATGGACCCAGTAGTCCAGATAGCGCCGCCGGACCCGGTAGGGAAAGGGGGCCAGTAGGGCTGCCGTGCTGCCGAACAGGAAGGACGAGACGGCGGAAAGCATCACAAACAGCCCGGAGCGGATCCACTGCATCATCTTCGGTCCCGCTACCGCCCGGGTTGGCGGCTGTCCAGAATGTGGGTTACCGCGTCGGCAAGGTCATCGAAGGTCTTATCCGGATTCAGACCCCGCGGCAGCCCGGCGTCCAGGTATCGCTGACCCTTGCCCGTGCGGACCAGATAGGCGGGCGTTCCCGCGTCGGCCGCCGCCTGCAGATCGGAGGGAGAATCCCCGATCAGGATGGCGTCGCGCAGCTCCAGACGGAGCCGGCGCGCGGCCTCCCGCAACAGACCACTGCGCGGTTTGCGGCAGTCACAACCGTCGTCCGGATGGTGCGGGCAGAAGAATATGGCGTCGATATGACCCCCGGCGGTGCGTACCCGGTCGTTCATCTTGGCGTGAATGCGATTGAGTTCATCCATGTCGAACAGCTTGCGGGCGATGCCCGACTGATTGGTGATCACGACCACCGGAATGCCCGCATTGCTCAGCCGTCCAATCGCTTCGAGGCTGCCGTCGATGGGCTGCCACTCCGCGGGCGACTTGATGTAGGCATCGGAGTCGTGATTGATGACCCCGTCGCGATCCAAAATGACCCAGGTCACCGTCAATCCACTCTACTGCAGGCGTGAGAGATCGGCGATGCGCAGAAAGAGTTCGCGCATCCCGGCCAACAGGGAGAGCCGGTTCCGCCGCAGGTTGGCATCTTCGGCCATGACCATCACCTTGTCGAAAAAGGCATCCACCGGATTTTTTAGCCCGGCCAGTTCCGTCATCGCCTTGGTGTAGTCCCGGTTGAAGATCATCGGCTCCACTTTGCGGCGCAGCGCCGTCAGCTGGGTGGCCAGGTTCTTCTCCTCGGCCTCCACCAGCTGGTCCACGGAAAAGCTGTCACCATCCACGGCTTCGGCTTGGCGCAGGATATTGCCGATGCGCTTGTTGGCAGCGGCCAGGCTTTCGGCTTCCGGCTTGTTCAAAAAGGCGCTGACGGCCTGGATCCGTTTGTGG
>JBNLBB010000092.1:0-10806 GCA_050302415.1 Gammaproteobacteria bacterium
TCGACAATCAGCAGGCGTGGATCGGCAAGCAGCGGGGCCACTTCTGCGGGCGATACAATCAGGGGCAACAGGCGGTCGGTCATCATGGTGTTCCAAATCTCTGCGCACAGCATGCGCCACGGGTGGTGGTAGCGGTAAAGGGGCGACAGTGTAGCGCGTGGCGCGGAGCAAAAAAAACCGTCTGCCATACGGCGTCAGGTGATGGCTTTACGTGCTGTAAAAGAGTTGATGCACATCAAAGACCTGGTGGAAACCGCCCACAACACCCCGCCACCACCAGCACAGACTCGCCATACTTGCCCCAAAGTTGGAAAAAACGGTGCAACGTCTGACGGATTCTGCGTACTGTGATTTCTGCGTGTGGGCCGGACGACCGGTGGAATACTCGCTGATTTATGCTTGGATACTGACAACAACGACTGATTGGAGATCGCTCTACCGTGGAAACGCTGATCCGGTTTTTTCTGGAACCGCTCACCCAGACCCTCATGTGGCTCACGGCATCCGTGCTCATATTCATCTTCCAACGCGCCATCCACCATGCACAAATGCCGCTCCGGCTGTTAGCCATGGGGGTGTTTCTTTACGGCATCAGGATTGGCTACAAAATGCTTCCCTTCGCGACCGCCTCAGAGATTCTGGAGGCAACACGCTATGTGATCGGCGTGATGGGTATTCTGCTGATATTCAGCGGCATTGCCCTCTACTGTCGCCAGGTACGCGACGAGAAGGAGGTTTAGGCATGGTGAATCTCATCCGCCTGGTGGAAGACGGCCTGGCCAGCTTGCTGATAATGGTATGCATCGTGACCCTGCTGCGGATGGCCGAACGTAAAAGCGATAGCAGGCATTTTTATGTCGGGACCATCCTGGCCATCGGCCTGGTACCCCTGTTTGCCTGGAAGGTGATGGGTTTTCTGCGGCGGGCCTGGGTGGAACAGGTGGACCATCCTGCGCTCTACAAGGTGCTGCACGATGGTGGGGAGTTGTTCGAATCGCTCTCCGGGCTGTTCCTCGCGTTGAGTGTGATTATCCTGGTCCATTTCATCCAGTCAGACGAAAAAGCGGATGCTGCGGCACTGAAATCCCGGGAGCCAGACCGCCGCTGACGTCGACAGACCACTAATTCTTAACTACTTTTCTTATAGAGCGGCTTGATGCCGTGGCCTCCGGTGCCCGTCTCGCACCAAGCAGGTAGTTGTTGGACAAGCATAAGCACATAGTTCACCTTGGGACCAAGCTGGCACTGAGTGCCGCACTGGGTGTCGCCGTGCTGTTGGGCCTGGCCACCGTCGGGATCATCAGCTACAACCAGCAGTCACTGCACACCAGTCTGCTGGAAGAGGCCGCGCACCGGCTGGATGTGCTCGGTACCGTCCACGTTCAGAGCATGCTTGCCCGTGCCAGTACCACGGATGCCGATCCGGCGATGCAGATTCTCGACCAGACCTTTGATCGGCTCAGCGCCAAGTTGCAGGATGCCGAAGTGTGGCTCGCCATGGGGCCAAAGGTACTGGCCTACCAGGAGCGTGTCGGTGGTCTGCTGGAGCCGGCTCAGGACGAGATCGACCGGGCAGCCATGTCCACCGGCCAAACCGTGACCCGCTTCAGCAACGATCACCAATTCCGAATGAGCCGTCCGGTGGTGATGGGCACCGCACCTGCAGACCACGAACAGTGCCCGGTGTGCCATTCCCGGTTGATGGATATCCGAACCGGGGAGGTACTTGGCACCTATTCCATCTCCATTGATGCCCGCGACCGCTGGCTCGCCATGAAGCAGACCAATGGCGACGTGATTGCCGCGGCCTTTGCCATCGCCGTGCTGCTGTCGCTGGCCGCGTGGATCATCATGGGCTATCTGGCCGGCCGCCCGGTGGCCCGTATGACCGGTCTGATGACACGGTTGGCTGATGGCGACCTCGCTTTTGATATTCCCGATCTGGCGCGGAATGACGAAGTGGGTGAACTGGCCAAAGCCCTGGCGGTGTTCCGCGACAATGTCGCTGCCCGCAAGACTGCAGAGTCGCAGCTCAAGCTGATGTTTGCCGCCGTGGAGCAGAGCGCCTCCATCATCGTCATCACCGACGTGACCGGCAGGATTCTTTACGTCAACAGCGCGTTCGTGGACGTTGTCGGCTACCGCAGTGAAGAGGCGATCGGCCAGCCCACATCGATTCTCAATGCCGGCAAGACGAGGCCCGGCACCTATCGGGAGATGTGGAACACCATACTCGGCGGTGAGGTCTGGCGTGGGGAGCTGGAAAACCGCAAGAGTGACGGATCGACCTACTGGGCTGCGCTGTCCGTATCCCCAATTCGCGATCAGACGGGTGAAATCTGCAATTTTGTGGCCGTCAGCCAGGACATCACGGAAGCCAAGCGTGCCGAGGCGAAGATTGAGTATCTTGCCTACCATGATGTGCTCACTGCGCTGCCCAATCGCTCCCTATTCCGGGATCGTCTGGATCGGGCCCTGATACAGGCCAGGCGGCAAATGAGTCAGCTGGCTCTGGTCCTGTTCGACCTGGACGACTTCAAGGCCGTCAATGAAAACTACAGCCATGATGTAGGAGACGAACTCATCGCTGCGGTTGCCGAACGCCTGCGTGAACAGACCCGGGATGCGGACACCCTCAGCCGATATGACGCAAGTCTGGCGCGCTATGGCGACGACGAGTTCACCGGCATGCTGGTCAATGTGGATGGCGTTGAAGGGGCCTCCATTGCCGTGCAGCGACTGCTCGCCTGCTTCGACACTGCGTTCCAGATTCACGATCAGGAGATCAAGGTCAGCGCCAGCGCCGGCGTGTCACTCTATCCGCGCGACGGCGACGATCTGCAGACGCTGATCAAACGGGCTGACCTGGCGCTGTATCACGCCAAGCGTGGCAATCGCGGCAGTGCCCGGTTCTTTGAACAGTCCATGGCAAACGTGGTTGGTCAGCGGCGGAACATTGAGCTCGATATCGAAGTGGCCCTGGACGAAGGCCAGTTCTGGCTTGCCTACCAGCCGCAGATCGACGTGCGCAGCGGCACGGTCTGCGGTTTCGAGGCCCTGCTGCGCTGGAGACACCCGCAGCAGGGTTTGATCGCCCCAGGAGTGTTCATTCCGGTGGCCGAGACCACGCGCCAGATCATCCGGATCGGTTACTGGCTGCTGCACGAAACCTGCAGACAGATCGATTACTGGCGCAGCGAAGGGGTGGAACCGGTACCGGTAGCGGTCAATCTCAGCCCGGTGCAGATGGAGGATCCGGGACTGGTGGCCTGCATCGATGAAGTGATGCACAAATTCGGCGTTCCTTCCGAACTGCTGGTACTGGAACTGACCGAGGGCACCTTCATGCGTTCCAGCAGCGGTCTGGCGGCAACCATACAAGAGATCGTCTCCCGCGGTATACGCTTCGCGCTCGACGATTTTGGCACCGGGTTCTCATCCCTCAGTTATCTCACCCGGTTTCCGATCTACAAACTGAAGGTGGACCGCTCCTTTGTCCGCAATCTGCACCGGGAAGCCCGGAATTCCGCCATCATCCGCTCCGTGGTCACCCTGGGTCACGATCTCGACATCCGCATCAATGCCGAGGGAGCCGAACTCCCGGACGAGACGGAACTGCTGTTCGCTTTGGGTGTGGATGAGATTCAGGGATTCTTTTACAGCAAGCCACTTGAGCCCGGCGATGCCGCACAATACCTACTCGGAATGACCAAGAAATCCAAGCGGCTGCATACAGCCTGATCCGTTTCTTGCGGTCCCTTCAACACTGAACTACAGTCTTTGATGCCGGATGCCAGCCATCCGGCAATGAAATACAACGCGTGCTGATGGCACGCGAAAGCAATGATGCTAAAGCCGGGAGTTCAGGCAGCTGCCGGCATTAACCACCAACAGGCGAATCCGGGAACTCTTTCTACCATGCACGTCTATATCGATTCCACGCAGGCCGTGGCCGAATGGATTGCATCACTGGGGCAGGAGGGAACCGTCTATTTCCCCCAACCCGAAGATGATGCAGGTTTCGGCTTTCTCCCAGTCACCACAACCGCTCAGATCCAGTTTGACCATTACCTGCCGACAATTGTGCCGCCCGTCAAACGACTGCTACCCGATCGCGAAGTGATGTTCCACTATCAGCGCATGGACGACGGGCGGATTGAATTTGCGGCGCCGGCACCTGTGTCCCGCACCACGGTACTTGCCGGTGTCCGGGCCTGTGATCTCAAGGGCATCGCCCTGATGGATGCCGCCTTCGGGGATGCCCCGGCGGATCCGCTCTACCTGCAGCGCCGGGCCGAGGTCACCCTCATCGGTGTCAGTTGCCTGAAGCCCTGCAGCGATCGCTGTTTCTGTGCGGCCACGGGAGCGCTCGACTGGCGCCAGGGCGCGGATGTGTGGATCACGCCAACCGATGCCGGGCTGGCGGTCGAACCGCTCAGCACCCGCGGCGGAGAACTGCTCGCCAAATCCCGTTTGGCTGCCGATTCCTCGGCGGTACAGAGGCGGCAGGACGCGGAGTCGTCCCGGCCAAATCCCTTTGGCCGACAACTGGATCTGGCCGTTGAGCAACTGCCGGAAGTACTTCAGGCGGGCTATGAATCGCCGGTCTATGCGGATTACGCGGCGCGCTGTTTCTCCTGTGGCACCTGCAATCTGGTCTGTCCCACCTGCTACTGCTTTGATGTCACCGATGAACCGGCGCTGGATCGCCGGTCCGGTCAGCGGACGCGCAGCTGGGACTCCTGCATGAACGGCCGATTCGCCGAAGTGACCGGCGGGCACAACTTTCGTGACGATGCCGCCAAACGGCAACGCCACCGGATCAAACGAAAATTCGACTATCTGAACGGCCGGTTCGGCATGGGCAGCTTCTGCGTCGGTTGCGGGCGTTGTGGGACGCAATGCACGACCGGGATCGACATATTTGACATGGTCAATGACCTGGTCCGGGCTTCGGGAGGTGCGGCATGAGTGCGCTGGCGCCGGTCAATCCCGACCTCTATCTGCCACAGTCCGCACGCATCGTGGCGGTGGAAAACCTGACTCCGCGCGAGAAATATTTCCGCCTGGAACTGGAGCAGCCCCTGGGGCACGGGCCGGGGCAGTTTGTCATGGTGAGTGTGCCCGGAGTGGGGGAGAGCGCCATCTCCATCACCTGCGGACCACGGGATGACAATCAGCTGGAGATGGTGATCCGGCGCGCCGGCAGCGTGACCGGCGTCATCCACACGCTCAAAGTGGGCGATTGGCTGGGTATCCGTGGCCCCTTTGGTCATGGGTTCCCGCTGGCGGAGTTTCGAGGTCGGGACATCCTGTTTGTCGCCGGTGGACTCGGGCTGGTGCCGCTGCGCTCCCTGATTCTGCCGGTGGTGCAGCACAAAGCCGATTACGGAACGGTCAGTCTCATCACTGGCGCCCGCAATCCGGCCGAAGCGCTCTTTCGCGATGAACTGGTGGCCTGGTCGGGGATTGAGGGGGTGACGGTCTACAACATGGTGGACCGCACGGAGGAGATGCCGTGGAAAGGCAAGGTCGGACTGGTGACCCAGCCGATTGCGGAACTCTCCCTGGATCCGGCCAAAACACTGGTGGTCCTCTGTGGCCCACCGGTCATGTACAAATTCGTGCTGATGGAGCTGAAGGCCCATCATCGGATTCCCGACGAGCAGATCTTTGTGGACCTGGAGCGGCGCATGAAGTGCGGTGTCGGCAAGTGCGGCCACTGCCAGATCAATTCGGCCTACTGCTGCCAGGACGGGCCGGTATTTCGCTACTCCGATCTGATCAACTATCCGGAGGCGCTGGCATGAAACCCAAAGTCGCATTTTTCGATTTCGCCAGCTGTGAAGGCTGCCAGCTGGCCCTGCTCAACTGCGAGGATCTGCTGCTGGATCTGCTCGCCGAAGTGGAACTGGTCGAGTTCCGGGAGGCCATTTCCGAGAAAGCAGCGCGCTATGACATTGCCTTTATCGAAGGCAGCATTCATCGGGAGGAGGATATGGAGCGGCTGAAGGACATCCGCGCCCGCTCGAAATATCTGGTGGCGCTGGGTGCCTGCGCCTGCAACGGCAACGTGCAGGCCCGCAGCAATTTTCTTGCCCCCGCGGAGAACTTCAAGGCGGTCTATGGCGAAGAGGCACGCAACCGGGTGCAGGTGGATGGTGACTACTGGCACCTCTGGGCGCACACCCGGGTGCGCGCGGTCCATGAAGTGGTGCCCGTCGATTTCATGCTGCGTGGTTGTCCCATGGTGCCGGCCGAATTCCTGAAGCTGGTGACCGCACTGCTCAACGGACATGCCCCGGACTTTCCGCCGAACGCCGTCTGTGTGGAGTGCAAGAAGAACGAAAACCTCTGTGTTTTTGAAAAAGGCGGTACCTGCATGGGCCCGATCACCTATGGCGGCTGCGATGCGGTCTGCATCAATGGCGGGCATGTCTGTGACGGCTGCCGGGGGTTACTGCCCGACGCCAATATCCGCGCCCATATCGAACTGCTGAAAGAGAAAGGGGCCTCTGAAGAGGAGTTGCGTAACCGCTACCGCCTGCATTGCAGCTCCGAGACCATTGCCCGGGAATCCTACGCATGAATGCGACCGAAAAAAGCTACCACATCAAAATTGACCACGTGACCCGGGTGGAAGGTCACGGCTCCATCCGGATTGACACCAACCGGGGGGTGGTGGAAAACGTCAAACTGGAGATCGTAGAAGCCAATCGCTTCTTCGAAAATTTCGTGAAGGGCATGGAGCCACACGATGTGCCGCAGACGGTCAGCCGGATCTGCGGCATCTGCTGTGTGGGACACCAGTTGGCGGCCACCAAGGCTGTCGAAAATGCGCTGGGAATTGAACCCAGTGACCAGGCGGTGCTGTTGCGCAAGGCGCTGAACGAATCGCAGTTCCTACAGAGTCACGCATTGCATCTCTATTTTCTCGCGGTACCCGATTTTCTGGGGGCCAAGAGCGTGCTGCCACTTGCCGCCGAGAATCCGGAACTGGTGCGCCGTGCCCTGCGCCTGAAGAAACTCGCCAACGATTACACGGCCGTATTTGGTGGACGCACCCTGCATCCCATGTCCAATACCTTGAAGGGTTGGCGCAAGCTGCCGGAACTCTCCGCCATTGCGGAGATCCGTGAGCGACTGGAGGCTTCGGTTGCCGATGTGGCCGCCATGACCGAGGTGGTAAGTACCCTCAACGTGCCGGCCTACGAGCGGGAAACCGAATATGTCTCGCTGAAACATCCTGATGAGTACGCGCTCTACGACGGGGAGGTATACAGCAGTGACACCGGTCAATCCGTACCCGTTACCGACTATCGGGCCGTGACCAATGAATTTACGGTAGCCCACTGCACCACCAAATGGTCCCGCTGGCATCGCGACAGCTACATGGTGGGGGCCCTGGCGCGGGTCAACAACAATTTCGCGCAATTGCATCCCGAAGCACGCAAGGTGGCCGAGAGCCTGGGGTTCCGGATTCCCTGCTACAACCCCTACATGAACAACGTCGCGCAACTGGTGGAGATGGTCCACTGCACCCACAACTCCATGGCGATGCTGGATCGGATTCTGGCTCAGGGATTGCAGCCGGAGGACATCAGCTACGTGCCCCGCTCGGGCGAGGGGTTTGGTGCGACGGAGGTGCCGCGGGGCACCCTGTTTCACAGCTACACCTTCGATGATGATGGGCGCTGCAGTGGCGCGGATGCCGTCATTCCCACCAGTCAGAACGTCAACAACATTGAACAGGACATGAAAGCCTTTGTGCCGCAGATGCTTCCGGAAATGACCCAGGATCAACTGGCACTGCACATGGAGATGCTGCTGCGCGCCTACGACCCGTGCATCTCCTGTTCCGTTCACATGCTCGACGTGGAATTTGTCTGAACCCGGGTTGACGTTCACGGCCATGCAACAATTGGTGCTCATCGGACTCGGAAACCGCTGGCGCGGTGACGACGGCATCGGGCTGGCATTGCTGGAGCGCATAGCCGCCACCCTCCCGGATTCGGTGAAGGTGTGCCCTCGTGAGTCGGATGATGCACTGAGCCTTGCCGATGAGTTGCTCTCACTCGATTTGCCTGCGGTGGTCGTCGACTGTGCCGACATGGGATTGGCACCGGGCGCCCGGCGCTGGTTTGGTGAAGACGACGTGGTGCTGCGTGGTGCACGTTCGACGCACGGCCTGGGCATTGCCGATGCGCTGCCACTCGCCAGGGCGCTGGGCTATCGTCACGAGGTGAGGTTTCTGGGCATTCAGCCGGCAACACTGGCGATGTGCGCCACGCTGAGCGCCGAGCTTGAACGGCAGCTGCCCACGTTGCAGCATGAACTGGAAAGCGTCCTCCATTCGCTGCTTGCGGCGCCACAGGTTGACGTATGTCCGAGGTGATCTGTTGTGTGCAGAACATCCACATTCGTGAACTCATTGCGCGAATGCACTGGGTGGTGCGCATCCGCTGGGCATTTATCGCTGCCTGTGTGGCCGGCGCGCTGGCGGCCATTCTGCCGCAAACCGCATTCCATCTTCAGCCGGTCTACTTTTTCGGGGTGGCGATTTTCCTGACTCTGGCCAATCTCTATTACCGGGCAAGCCTCAGGCATGTGGATGCGGCCTGCGTGGGCACTCTGGAGCTGCGTGAACACTGCTTCCGACACGTGTTGGGTGACTATCTGGCACTGGCTGTGATCGTGTACGCCCTGGGCACGGTGGAGACGCCGGTCATGTTCCTGGTCTTGCCCAACATATTCCTGGCCGCACTGTTTTTTACCCGCCGCCAGGGTTTGGGTATCGCTGTCATGGGGCTGGTGCTGGTGACTCTGCCGGTGGCCCTGGAAGCGGGCGGCGTGTTGCCCGTGGTGAATATCTACGGGTCGCAGCTCAAGGCCGACATGCTGGGAAATACCAAAGTACTGTTGAGCTATCTGGTGCTGTTCACCGCGTGTGTGCTGACCTGCTGGTATCTCATCTCGGAAATCACGGACAGCCTCATTGAGAATGAGCTCGAGCTGGAAGACAGTTATCAGTCCATGGTGCTGCTGGACGAAGAGAAGACGCGCGCCACTACGCGGGCAACCCACGAACTGAAGGCACCGCTGGCGGCCATCAAGAGTTACGTGTACACGCTGGAGGCCGGCTACGCCGGCGAACTGCCGGAGCAGGCGCGCAACGTGGTGCATCGCATTGGCGTGCGCTGTGACCGGCTGCTGGAGGAGGTGACCGACATTATCCGCCTCAGCAACCTCAAGACCTACGTCATCACCGGCGATCAGTTGAAACCCCTGGACCTGATGGATGCGCTGAGTCGGGAGGTTGACGAGGCGCGTCATATTGCGGCGCCACGCCGAATCGAAGTGGAGTTTGATCCCACGCTGAGTCGGCCTCTGCGGGTGCGTGCAAATGACGAACACCTGCGGACTCTCTTTTCCAACCTGCTGACCAATGCAGTGAACTACTCGCGCGCTGGCGATCGGGTGACGGTGCGCTTACGTCAGGAGCCGGAGCATCTCACGGTGGAAATCGCAGACCAGGGGATCGGCATTCCTGCCGAACTGCTCAAACGGGTTTTTGAAGAGCACTTCCGTGCCAACAACGCAGTGGCACACCATGAATCGGGCACCGGCCTGGGGCTGCCCATCGTGCGGGCAACCGCCCGGTTGCTGGATGCCGAACTGAATCTGGAGAGTGCGGAGGGTGTCGGCACTACGGCCACTCTGCGGTTCAAACGAACAGACCAATAGGGGGATACGAAATGGCGCGCATCATGATCATCGATGACGACCGGGATATTGTCGAAAGCCTGAAAATGATTTTGGAGGCCAATGGATACGACGTGCAGGCCAAGTACGAGACCGGCGATCTGATCGCTGCCGTCCAGGCCGAGAACCCGGATCTGATTCTGCTCGATATCGTGTTTCCCGAAGACGCGCAGGCGGGATTCAAAGCGGCCCGTGAGCTGGCGACCCATGCCTCGGTACAGCATCTGCCGGTGCTGGTGCTGAGTGCCGTGAATCAGCTGAGCAGCCTGGGATTCAGTTTCTCGGAAAAAGACATCAGCCCGGATTTTCTTCCGGTGGCCGGTTTTCTGGAGAAGCCGGTACAGCCGGAGACACTGCTGAACCGGATCCGGGAGCTGCTTGGACAGGCTGTGTGACGTGATCCGGTTCATGCGGAATTCAGTTTCTGCATGGTAGGCTCTCCCCATGACAGTTGTGCGCATTAAGCCTTTACTTGGATTACTGGTTTTCCTGGTACTGGTGGCGGGGTGCTCCACCAGCGGGGGCTATCGGGAATCAAGACTGCCTGTACGGCAAGCCCATTCATCGGATTTGGTCTCCGACCGGGCTGTGCTGGACAGGTTGGAAAGTCATTTCAACCAATGGCGCGGTACCCCCTATCGTTATGGTGGATTGAATCGGAATGGGGTGGACTGCTCAGGATTCATCTACCGGACATTTGCCGATCAGTTTGATCTGGAGTTGCCACGGACCACGGAACTGCAGTCCTCCGCCGGCCGGTCCATTCCCGCCAATTCGCTGAAACCCGGGGATCTGGTGTTTTTCCGTACCGGCTACAAGGATCGTCACACCGGGGTGTACATGGGGAATGGGGAGTTTATTCATGCTTCCTCCTCACGGGGAGTGATGAGATCGAGTCTTGATAATCCCTATTGGGATCGGAGTTTCTATATGGCTCGGCGGGTGTTGGAATAGCGGGGAAGGTTGGGTTGAGTTGAAGAATGAAACCCAACATCTTCTTGAATTTTCCATCTCCCTCAGGGAGACGACTCCAGGGATGGAGGA
>JBNLBB010000093.1:0-10705 GCA_050302415.1 Gammaproteobacteria bacterium
GACTGCGAGAGACCTGCATGCTTCCCACCCGACAGCTGTTGATCGAGACCGATTTCCCGCCCATCCAACGCACCGGACTGCAGACCCTGCAGGTGAACCTGGGTTACCGCTGCAACCAGCAGTGCCACCACTGCCACGTCAACGCGGGACCCAAACGCACGGAAGAGATGAGCCGCGAGACCATCGACGTGGTGCTCGGATTCCTGCGCAAGCACCGGGTGGCCACCCTGGATCTCACCGGCGGAGCCCCCGAACTGAACCCGCACTTCCGTGATTTGGTGATCGCTGCGCGCGCATTGGGGGTGCGGGTGATTGACCGCTGCAACCTCACCATCCTGCTCGAACCGGGCATGGAAGAGCTGGCGGCTTTTCTTGCCGACAGTGGAGTCAAAGTGGTCGCCTCGCTGCCCTGCTATCTCAAGGACAACGTGGACTCACAGCGCGGAAAAGGGGTCTACGACAAGAGCATTGCCGGCATCCGGAAACTCAACGCACTGGGTTACGGCAAGCCCGGTACGGGTTTGGAGCTGGACCTGGTCTACAACCCGACCGGCCCCTCGCTGCCGCCGCCACAGGAGATCCTGGAGCAGGACTACAAGCGCATCCTGTGGGACGCGGCGCAGATCGAATTCAACAGCCTCTTCACCATCACCAACATGCCCATCAACCGCTTCGGCAGCACGCTGCTCTCCCAGGGGCGGTTTGAGGAGTACATGCAGCTGCTGCGTGACGCCTACCGTGTGGACAACCTGGACGGCGTGATGTGCCGCTCGACGCTCAGCGTGGATTGGCAGGGGTTTCTTTTTGATTGCGACTTCAACCAGATGCTCGACCTGCCCATCGCCCGCGACGGCAAACCCCGCCTCAATATTGCGGACTGTCTCGACCGCGAAGTGGGTGCCTGGGAGATCCTGGTCGGGGATCACTGCTACGGCTGCACGGCGGGGCAGGGGAGCAGCTGCGGCGGGGCCCTTTCCGACGCCGGGTGAGCCACTCCATGTCCAGCCGGCCACCCGTCTCGGTGGTGGTGCCCATCCTCAATGAGGCGGAGCGGCTGCGGGCCTCGCTGCAGCCGCTGCAGCGCCATCGTGGCCACACCATCGAACTGATCGTGGTGGATGGCGGCAGCAGCGATGCCAGCCTTGAGATTGCCGCCGGACTGGCCGATCAGGTGCTCACCGCCCCGCGTGGGCGCGCCGCGCAAATGAACCACGGTGCCGCCGCTGCCGCCGGTGAGCTGATCTGGTTTCTGCACGCCGATGTGGTGATCGGTGACGCCTGTATCCCGCTTCTGCAGCAGGCGGCCACCCGGCAGCTGCCCTGGGGCCGCTTCTCGGTCCGCCTGGACGGCCGTTCGCCCCTGCTACGGGTGATCGCCCGCGCCATGGAGTGGCGCTCGCGCGGCAGTGCCATCTGCACCGGCGATCAGGGCATCTTCGTGCGCCGTGAACTGTTTGAAGCCATCGGCGGCTATCCGGCCATCCCGCTCATGGAAGATATCGCGCTCTCCAAGATGCTGCGCGCCCGGGCCCGACCGACCGTGCTGGCCGCCACCCTCACCGCGTCGGCCCGCAAGTGGGAAGCGCACGGGTTGTGGCGGACCGTGTTCCTGATGTGGCGGCTGCGTGCCGCCTACGCGCTGGGTGCCGACCCGGCGCGCCTGGCCAGGGCCTATTACGGCCATGGCTGAGTGGCGCTACCCCGAAGCGCGGCTGCTGATCTTTGCCAAGGCGCCCATCCCCGGCCAGTGCAAGACCCGGCTGGCCTCGGTGCTCACCGGTGAACAGGCCGCCATGCTGCAGAGCCGGCTAATCCGCCACACCGTGCTGCAGCAGGTGGAGCGGGCGCTCTGCCCCATCGAACTCTGGTGCAGCCCCGACAGTGACCACGGCGTGTTCCACGATCTGGCGGCGGGCCACGGCGTCGCCCTGCGGGTGCAGCAGGGCAACGATCTGGGGGAGCGCATGGTGTATGCCATGCAGCACCGGCCCTCGGCCATGCAGGTGGTGATCGGGACCGACTGCCCGGTGTTGGGACACGCCCAGGTGGCCGCCGCGCTGGCGCATCTGGCGCGGGGCGACGACGCGGTGTTCGCCCCGGCCGAAGACGGTGGCTACGTGCTGGTTGCCACCCGCACCCCGCGGCCGGAGCTGTTCGACGGAGTGACCTGGGGCAGTGAGCGGGTGATGGCCGAGACCCGGGAACGGCTGCGCGCACTCGACTGGCGGTGGGCGGAGCTGGAGACGCTGTGGGATGTGGATCGGCCGGAAGACTGGCAGCGGCTTGGCAACAGTCCGTCGCTGGAGCACCTAGCGCGTGGTTGATTTGCGCCGGAGCTGTTCGCGCTCCAGGCGGACCACCTTTTTCTGGATGTAGTTTTTCTGCGGCCGGTTCAGGGCGGTGAACATGAACCCCAGCAGGTAGTCGCTGCCGTTCTCGTGGCGCCGTGTGTTGCGCAGCTCCACTTCGCAGTCGAAGCTGGTCCCATCGTCGAACTCGATCTTGCAGAAGGGAATGCGGGCGCCGATCTGCCAGTCGGGCAGGCGTTCCGTCAGCAGGCAGAAACCGCCCATGGAGAGGTTGAACAGGGTGCCTTCCACCTGGCGGTTCGCCTCGCAGGCGGCTTTCACCGGGATGTTGGTGCTGTAGCCCACCCGCACGCGGTAGTTGGCGCGGCGCTGGCTGTAGAGAATCCAGTCCGGAATGGCCACCTGGTAGAAGGCGGTGCCCCCTTCGCTGTCCGCACCCAGGAGGCGGGTCTTGAACAGCATCTCGCTGCCGTTGAGCCGCGTCTGCACCTTGAGCTCGCCCGCCTTCATCAACAGTTTGTGCCCCTCCACCGGCGCCAGTTCGTCCATCAGGAAGTGGTCCTCCTGCATGGCGGTGTCCAGCACGATGGACTGGAACTGGTCGTCGGAGCCGGGCACCGATACGGAGAGTGAAGTACGGTTCTGCCGCAACTGCAGCAGCATGGCGGTGATCCGGCTCTTCTGGGTGATTTTTTCCGCGTTTCCTGCCACGGTTGCTCTCGGTCTGATCAGGCTTTGGTAATGGTGCGCGATTCACCGGAGTCGGTGGGCTTGCCCTCCGGTCCATAGGTCACTGTTGCGGGTCTGCCGGTCAGCAGATCCAGCGCCCGGCGCAGGTGATTGTGCTTGAGGTTGACGGTGTGGCCGTTGCGCTCGTTGAGCAGCCGACACTGGTTGGCCGTGTCGCGCACCTGCTGCCAGTGGGCGGTGATGGTGTCGCTCTCCGGCAACTGTCCCAGGGCGGTGAGCATGCCCGCATCGGAGTTGTCGCAGCCGCAGCCGGCGAGCCAGTTCAGGCGGCTGGTTTCGAGCGCCTCCAGGCGCGCCAGCGCTTCGCGCTTGGCGTCAACCACCGCGTCCAACTGTTCGGTCGAATTTTGGTTGAGGGCCGTGAACTCCCGCTCCAGCGCCTGGACAAGCTGTTGGGTTGCTTCCAGTTCGGCGCTGAGCAGGCTGTCGACTTGTTGTGGGGTGAGTGAACCGCTTGTCATATTCCTCAGACCAGATCGCTCTCCAGGTCGATCAGAGATTGGGCGACACTCTGTTCGTCAATCTCGAACGTCCCGTTGGCAATGGCCTGACGGATATCTTCCACACGCTGGTTGTCGACCACCGGAAGCTCGGCTACCGCCTGCTGCGCCTCGGCGACGGTGGCGCCTTCATCGCTGAAGCTCACCGTATCGGAAGCAGTCGAACCACCGGTCTCTTCCTGCGCTGCCGTTGGATCGCCGCGACCGACTTTCACCTGCTGCCCAGCGGCGATGGACGTCGACTGGGTTTGAGGTTGGCCGTTGATCTCAATGGGCATTGTCATCTACTCCGCGTAGGGGTTTTCCGTTCTATATAGCGGCCGTTTGCCGGATAACTTTAGGACTTTTTTTCCACTTGTTGGGAAGGGTGCATCATGCCTTGATAGTGTTTGTAAATCAAATACTTCTGGGAACTGCATGGGGCTTCACAGATTGATTTTGACCACCCCCGAGGCGGTCACCGTACCCTCGACCACCCGTTTCGAGGCACTGTTGCGCACACTGATCCGCTCACCCCGGGTGCCATCCTCCATGGCCTCGCCGCGCACCCGCACCTCGTAGCCGTCGTGGCTGGCGACGATCACCACCTGGTCGCCACGCCGTACCAGCCGGGGCTGGGAGAGGTTGCGAGGGGAGAGCACGGCACCCTGGCGGATGGTCCGTTTCGCCACCAGGCCGATGGCTTCGGCCTGTTCCTGGTAATAGGCGCGGCCGAGCCGGGAGGTCTCGGTGCGGGTCAGTTCCAGGTCATCGGCGCGGATCGGTTCGCCCCGGGCCAGGGTGTGGCGGGCCACCAGGATCTCCGCATAGCGGCGCACCTCGGCACCAATATAGAGGGTCCACGGTTTGTCACTACTGCAGCGCACGCCGACCGTGGTCCGGCCGCCGTTGCGTTCGCCATTGGGCAGAAAGGCGGTGAGCGGTTGGTTGCATTGGGCCAGGCGCAGGCGGGGGTCCAGGGTGCCCACCACGATTTCGATCTCCTCCTCGCCCGCGGGGTAACGCTCTTCCAGGAAGGTCCGGGCGGTCTGCAGGATCTCGTCCTGGTCCTGCACGGCCTCGGCGGCCTCGGCGGCCGCAGGTGTCAAAAAACCGGCAAGCGCCAGGGCGAGCCCGCCGGCCACCGCCCGGGTGACCTGTCGGAGCCGGGCCCCGGAGGGTGAGCCGATTTCGCACTTTGGGCACCAAGGGTGCGTTTCTTCTGCATTTTTCCGGCGCATAGCAAATCCCGTTCTATACTCAGTTGAAAGCGGAAACTCAGTCGCTTGTGCCTGGTATCTCTGGCATGCCAGTCCACTTCCGCTCTTGGTTTAACTGATAAAGCAAAATACGTGCCGTGATTCAGGGCACCTGAACGGGGAGTAACGCCAAATGCCCAGCATCCTTGATGGCGTCGATCAACGAACACAAATGGCCGGCCGCAACCGGCTGGAACTGCTGCTGTTCCGGCTCGATTCCAAACAGCGATTCGGCATCAATGTCTTCAAAGTGCAAGAGGTGATCCAGTGCCCGAAACTGACCCACCTGCCCAAGTCCCACCACAGTGTGCTGGGGGTTGCACACATGCGTGGCAAGACCATTCCGGTGGTTGATCTGGCGCGGGCCATCGGCATGCCGTCGACCTCGGGCGACGAGGGACAGTTTGTGGTGATCACCGAGTACAACCGCCGGGTCCAGGGGTTCCTGGTGCAGTCGGTCGATCGCATCGTCAATCTGGGATGGGAGGCGATCAAGTCTCCGCCCAAGGCCACCGGCCACTACAGTTACCTCACCGCGGTCACCGAGGTGGACAATGAACTGGTGGAGATCATCGACGTCGAGAAGGTGCTGGCCGATATCGTTGCCGTCAAGATGGACATCTCCGCCGAAGTGACGGCCGAGGCCGGAACCGACATGATCGGAGAGCGCAACGTGGTGCTCGTCGCCGACGACTCCATGGTGGCGCGCTCCCAGGTGAAGCGGACCCTGGAGCAGATGAATATTGAAGTGGTGCTGGCCAACGACGGCAAGCTGGCACTGGATAAGCTGCGCAGCTGGGAGAAGGACGAACCGGAAATGATTGACCATCGCCTGCTGATGGTCATCTCCGATATTGAGATGCCGAGCATGGATGGCTATACGCTGACCACGGAAATACGCAAGAACCCAAAGTTCGCGGATCTCTATATCGTATTGCATACCTCGCTCAGCGGCGTGTTCAATCAGTCGCTGGTTGAGAAGGTGGGCGCCAATGAGTTCATTGCCAAATTCAACGCCGATGAACTGGCCAGCTCGGTGGTGCGACAGATGAAACGTCTGGCGGCCTGACCGCGAAGCCGATTGATCGGATCAGTCAACTACAAGAACATCGCATGAGCCAGACCATCAGCGCCGCTGAATATGACCGCTTCCGCCAGTTTCTGGAAAAATCCAGCGGCATTGTCCTAGGCGACAACAAGTACTACCTGGTACAGAGCCGCCTGACCCGCCTGCTGCAGGCCCACAAGGTCACCAACATCAGCGAGCTGATCAAGCGCCTGGAGTCGCCCCGCGACAACGCGCTGCGCGCCGATGTGGTGGACGCCATGACCACCAACGAGACCTCCTGGTTTCGCGACAGCTTTCCGTTTGAATTGCTGAAGGAGGAAGTGTGGCCTGATCTGGCCAAGGCGGGCAGGGACCGGGTCCGCATCTGGTCGGCCGCCAGTTCGAGTGGTCAGGAGGCCTACTCCATCTCCATGGCCTACCAGGAGTACCGGCAGAAGAACCCCGGTGCGCGGCCCAAGGAGATCGAGATCCTGGGGACCGATATCTCCACGTCCATCGTCAAGGATGCCCGGGCGGGTATCTACGACACCATCAGCATGGCCCGCGGCCTCTCCGTGGAACGTAAAACCCGGTTTTTCGAGCAGCATGGCGACAGGTGGCATGTGCGTGCCGAGGTCAAACAGCCGGTGCAGTTCCGCGAGCACAATCTGCAGACGGAAAGTACGGCGCTGCTGGGCAAGTTCGACATTATCTTCTGCCGCAATGTGCTGATCTATTTCTCGGCCGATGCCAAGCGTGCCATCCTCATGCGCATCGCCCGCATGCTCCAGCCCGAAGGCTTCCTGTTCCTGGGGGCCTCAGAATCCATGTCCAACTACTCCGAAGCCTTCACCATGGTCAAATGCCGGCAGGGGGTGATCTACCGGCTCAAACCCACGGGACTGGCGCAGCACGCGGTCAACCGCTGAGCCGGAATTTTGGCGCCCGCTTGCCGCTGAAGCGGAAATCCCTTGCCGCCGGTTTGGCGGTCTGCCACTAAATCCCCGCTAAGTTATTGAAAACGGCCAGTATCGACTGTCTGGCACGACTCATGCTTATGTTCCGGCAAACCCGATTCAGGAATGACGAACATGGCACTCAATCTGGATTCGGCTCTGGGCATCCATCCACAGGCGCTGGAACTCAGGGCCCGGCGCACAGAGGTACTGGCCAACAACCTGGCCAATGCGGATACCCCCAATTTCAAGGCCAAGGATCTCGATTTCCGGGCCGCCCTGGCCGGCGCTTCGGCCGGTATGGAACAACTGCAGACCACCAGTCCACTCCACCTGCAGGCCTCCCCCGCCGGTGCCCTGGAAGCGGGTGAGCTCTACGTGCTGCCCGGTCAGCCGTCGCTGGACGGCAACACTGTGGACCCGCAGCAACAGAAGGCGCAGTTTGCGGAAAACGCGATGCAGTACGAAGCGTCGCTGCGTTTTCTCAACGGCAAGATCGCCAGCCTGCGATCCGCCATCCGAGGTGAATAGTCATGTCCCTGTTCAACGTCTTTGATATCGCCGGATCGGCCCTCTCCGCCCAGTCGGTGCGGCTCAACACCACGGCCAGCAACCTGGCCAATGCGGAGTCCGCGGCGTCGACCCCGGAGGCCGCCTACAAGGCGAAACAGCCGGTCTTCAAGGCGGTGCTGGAGGCCATGGGCGGTACGCCCGCCGGTGGCGTCGACGTGACGCGGATCGCCGAAAGCAGCGCCCCAGCGGTGCAGCAGTATCAACCGGACCATCCCCAGGCGAATGCCGAGGGCTACGTCTTCATGCCCAACGTCAACGCGGTGCAGGAGATGGCCAACATGATGTCGGCCTCGCGCTCGTACCAGAACAACGTGGAGGTGTTCAACACCTCCAAACAGTTGCTCATGCGCACCCTGACCCTGGGCCAGTAATCGAGGAGCCGCCGCATGACCACCGTCAGCAGTACCGTTGATTCCCTCGGCTTGGGTGCCACCCAGTCCCAGGGCAAGAAGGACACCCTCGGCCAGGAGCAGTTCCTCTCCCTGATGTTGACCCAGTTGCAGAATCAGGATCCTTTCAAGCCCATGGAGAGTGGCGACTTCCTGGGCCAGATTGCGCAGTTCGGCACCGTGTCGGGTATTCAGGATCTGCAGGCGTCGTTCAACAGTTTTGCCGCCTCCATCTATTCCAACCAGGCGCTGGAGGTCTCCGGCCTGGTGGGTAAGCAGGTGGCCGTGGAGAGCAGTGTCGGCTACCTGGCGGAAGATGCGGGGCTGAGCGGCTCGGTGGGCCTGCCCAACAGCGCCACCCAGGTGCGGGTGGGGGTATACGACCGCAGCGGCGTGCTCGTGCGCAACATGATTCTCGGGCCACAGCCGGCCGGGCTGGTGGCCTTTGAATGGGACGGTCTGGCCGATGACGGCACCGCCATGCCGCCGGGTCAGTACCAGGTGATCGCCGAAGCGAGCATGGGCGAGGAGGTGATGGCGCTGCCCACCCTGATCAACGCCCATGTGGACAGCGTGCTGTTCAGCGGCAACGGTCAGGACGCCACCCTGGAACTATCCGGACTGGGCAACTGGAACTTCAGCGACGTGCGTCAGATCCGGGACGCCGCCCCATCCACCAGCGAACAGAATTCCGTGGCCGCGCAGTGAGCGGTACGACAAGAGACCTGAGGAGAAAAGACCATGGCATTTGATACCGCACTATCCGGTCTGGCAGCCGCTTCCGGTGAACTGAGCATCATCGGCAACAACATCGCCAACTCGAGCACCACCGGCTTCAAGGAGTCGCGCGCCGTATTCGCCGACGTCTACGCGGTGAGCGGACAAGGGACTGCCGCCATCCAGATCGGCAGTGGCGTGCGCCTATCGGATGTGCAGCAGCAGTTCACCCAGGGCAACATCGGGTTCACCAACAATGCCCTGGACCTGGCCATCAACGGCAACGGCTTTTTCACGCTGAACGACAGCGGGAACACGGTCTACTCCCGTTCCGGCGCCTTTCACGTCAACACCAACGGCATTGTGGTCAACTCCTTCAACCAGGAGCTGCAGGCGTTTCAGGCGGACTCCGCCGGCAACATCACCGGGGCGATCGGCAACCTGACCATCAACACCTCGAACATCACACCCCAGGCCACCGCCATTGTCGATCTGGGCATCAATGTGAATTCCCAGGCCTCCATCCCCCTGGAGCCGGTGCCGACCACCTCCATCTCCATCAGCAATGCGGGCGCACCGCCCAACCTGGATACGGCCACCTCGCCAATCACCGTTGCGCTGGACGAGTTGTGGGATTCGGCGGGGGTCAATGTGGATGCCACCGGTGCCGGCTCGCAACTCATCTTCACCCATCTGCCGGCGGTGGGGCCCACCACCTGGCAGGTGGAACTGATCGCGGACTCCGCAGTGGGGTCGACCACGCCACCCACCATCGCCACCTTTGATACCGCTGTCGACCAGTTCGCCACTCTGAGCTGGGATTCCCAGGCCACCGCACTGGACCCGGTGACCATCAATGTTGACCTCAACAACGCCAACACCGTCACCGGTACCGGCACCACATTGAATACGACGGATGCATCCACCGGTCAGCCCCAGGGGGTGTTCGATCCGAGCGATCCTGACTCCTACAACAACGCGACTTCGGTCACGGTCTACGACTCGCTCGGTGGAGCCCATCTGGCCACCTATTACTTCCGGAAACTGCCCACTGCCAACCAGTGGGAAGTGCACACCTACGTCGACGGAGTGAACCAGGGCGCGGGCACCGGCGGTGCGGATGTCAATGCCGAGGGGACTGCCTACATTCTCGAATACGCCACCGACGGTTCGCTGCTGAGCATCGACGGCAACCCGACGCCGCCCAGCTCCCTGACCATGCCGGCGTTTGTACCGACCATCTCCGGGACGGCCAGCGCACCGCAGCCGCTGACCCTCTCCGTGGATTTCCGCAACACCACTCAGTTCGGCGCCCCCTTCGCGGTGAATGCCATCACCCAGGACGGCTACACCACCGGGCAGCTGAGTACGGTGGACGTGGACAGCGGCGGGATTGTGTTTGCCCGCTACAGCAACGGTCAGGCTCTGGCGCTGGGTCAGGTGATGCTGACCAACTTCTCCAATCCCAACGGCCTGAGCAATCTCGGTGACAGCAGCTGGGCCGAAACCTCGGAATCGGGTGCCCCGCTGGCGGGTCAGGCCGGCAGCGGCAACCTCGGGCTGATCCAGTCCGGCGCGCTGGAAGAGTCCAATGTGGACGTGACCGAACAGCTGGTGGCCATGATCACCGCGCAGCGCAACTTCCAGGCCAACGCGCAGGTGATCAGCACCGAAGACTCAATCACCCAGACCATTATCAACATCCGCTGATCGGTGAATCCGGCGGAGTGAGGTGACCCATGGACAGAATGCTCTACATCGCAATGACCGGCGCGGCGCAGACCATGCGTGCGCAGGCGGTGAACAGCAACAACCTGGCCAACGCCTCCACCACCGGATTCCGCGCCGACCTGGCGGCCTTCCGCAGCCAACAACTGGAGGGGCCGGGTTTTGAAAGCCGGACCTACGGCACCGCGGACAAAACGGGGGTGGACTTCACCCCGGGCGTCCTGGTGCAGACCGGCAACTCCCTGGATGTGGCGATCAACGGCGACGGTTTTTTCGCGGTCCAGGCACCCGACGGAACGGAGGCCTACACCCGGGCGGGTGATCTGCGGGTGGACCCCAACGGCCTGTTGGTCACCGGTGCCGGACATCCAGTGCTGGGCAATGACGGACCCATTGCGCTGCCGCCGGCGGAGAGTGTGGAAATCGGTGTGGACGGCACCCTCAGCATCCGCCCGGTGGGGCAGGGGCCGGAAACCCTGGCGGTGGTCGACAGGCTG
>JBNLBB010000094.1:0-10656 GCA_050302415.1 Gammaproteobacteria bacterium
GCCGTGCTCATCGAAAACATCATGGATTTCACCGAAGGATTTATTCGCACCATCAAGCCGGTCACCCAGTTCATTCATGAAGACCATGATCACGATGAAATTCTCATCGCCTTGGAAAACCGGGACCCTGAACGGGCGGCCGAAGTGGCCAAGCGCCTGCATATTCCGTTGAAGGAGAACTACGGTTTGGGCAAGATCCAGATCGAGATCTTCGAAAAGACCGTCGAGCATCGGCTGGTCGACCCCACCTTCATTACCGCCTATCCCACAGAGGTCTCGCCGCTGGCACGCCAGAACGATGCCGATCCGCACGTCACCGACCGTTTCGAGTTTTTCGTGGGCGGGCGCGAGATCGCCAACGGCTTTTCCGAGCTCAACGATTACGATGATCAGGCAGCCCGTTTTCGTCGCCAGGTGGAAGAGAAAGAGGCGGGCGACGAGGAGGCGATGTTTTACGACGCCGACTACATCAATGCGCTGGAGTACGGCATGCCGCCCGCGGCGGGTGAGGGGATCGGAATCGATCGGTTGGTGATGCTGTTTACGGACTCACCGTCGATCCGCGATGTCATTCTGTTTCCGCACATGCGGCCCCACGCCGCGGAGTAGCAGTTCAGCCGTTCAGGGCGATGACGATCTCCTCGATCTCTTCGCCCAGTTCAATCTCTTCGGTAGTGGTGTCCAGTCCCAGTCGTTCGAAGGCGCTGATGCTGCTCCAGTCCAGTGCGTCGTGGGTGTGTTTCTCACCCATGTGCGCCTGCAGGTTGGCAACCATGACCACATCAGTGAGATCGGCCGCTCCGGTATGGGTGCGCTGCAGGTTCTCGTGTTCCAGGACCACGGTGACAAAGGCGGGATCGAATTCCCAGGAGTGGAGGATGAACTCACCCAAGCGACCGTGCAGCTCAAAAATGACCTGGTCCAACAACGCGGGAGAGTCGAGCAGTTTGGGCATGCTCTCGGCCTTGACCAGAATCGGCAGGGCGCCGATGTCGTGAATCAGGCCGGCGAGCAGGGCTTCGTCGGGTTTGATCCTGGTGTACTGCTTCGCCAGCATCTGGGCGATGGCCGCCACGGTGGTACTGTGCTCCCAGAGGCGGCGCAGGCGGTTGTCCAGTACCTTGGAGGTTGCCTGGAAAATCTGCTGCATCACGATGCCGGTCACCAGGCTGCGGACCACGGTCATGCCCATGCGCGAGACCGCCATGCGGATGTCCGTGATCTGGGCACTGCCGCGGTACATGGGGCTGTTGGCCACCCGGATCAGCCGCGCCGAGAGTGCAGTGTCGGTGGCGACAATATGGGCCACCGAATCGGCAGTCGAACTGTCACTCTCCACTTCGTCGCGCACCCGTAGTGCCACTTCGGGCAGGGTGGGCAGGACCAGTCGGCCCTCTTCAATATCGGCCTTGATCTGGTCGAAAAGCCGTTGGGAGAACTGGGTATCTTCTTGCACGATGGCGCTCATTTTTCTTGCTTTCGCAGCAGCACGGTGGATCCTGATTATCAGGATCAAGTAAAGACGCGCTGCCTGGGAGCGTCAAGGTGAGCCGTCAGTTTTCCGCTGGTTCGAACGGGTAGGGCAGAGTGCGCAGTTGGGCCGCAGGCCCGCTCACCTCGTTCAGGTGAAAAACCTGGTTGTCCAGGTCGGCGATCTTCAGGCAGGCGAGTGCCTCGTAGCCGCCCTCGGGATCGGGCTGCGTGTCCACCAGCTTGCCGGCCCATTGGCCCGCCTGTTTCTCTGCCACCACCAGTTCGTCACCGGGTTTTGGGTCAGCACCCTCCGGGAAATGGATCCGGTACATGCGGCGTTTGAGCTCGCCGAGGAACTGCATGCGGGCAACCACCTCCTGGCCCGGGTAGCACCCCTTGGTGAAGCTCAAGCCGTCCACCAGTTGCAGGTTGAGCATCTGGGGTACGAAGGCCTCGACCGTCTCCGGGTAGATCTGGGGCTGACCCGAGCGGATGTCCAGCAATCGCCACTGCGCACTGGAGACGGGGGTGGCTCCGCTCCGAAGCCAGAGGTCCTGTAGCTGCCCGGCAGGTCCATAAACCTCCACCCGGCCCACCTCTCCGGGCACTGCAACCAGGGTTGCTGCTTCGCTGCCGGCCACCATGCCCGCGTCAGGATCTGCTCCCAGCAGCTCCCGGATGTGGTGGCGTGGGCCGCTCAGCCCCATGGAGGCAAGTTCCTGGCTCAGGTCGTCAACCGTCACTTTGCTGCGCAGCACGTACATGCGCAGGCGTTTGACGATCCCCTCCACCAGGGAGGCGGGGGTGCGCAGGTAAAAAGTGTCGGCACCGCGCCAGACGCGAAACAGCGCCTGCATGCGTCCCTTGGGGGTGCAGAGGGCAGCCAGCTGAGACCGGTCCGGTGCCAGGTCACGAATCGAGTTGGTGAGCAGGTTGTGCAGGAATTCGGCGGCCTCTTCGCCGCGGACACCGATGATGCCGTAGTGGCTCAGGCTGCACACCAGAAATTGGTCAGGAGCCTGGGGTGGCGCGGAAAAGCGGACACCGCCATCGGCAACGGGCTCGCCGCCCTGGGAAAGCAGAAACGCCTGCCAGTCCTGATTCATGATGGATGTGCCTCCAGCGGGTTGTCGGGCTCCGAAGTATACCCAAACTCTACGGTCGGTGATTTTGTCCGACGTTCGAGGCAAAAAATACCAAATGGCCCCATAAACATTGTTTGCTTCGTCTCTCGCAAATGCTTTAGAATGGCGCCGCCTTGGGGGCCGGGTTCCGGCTACAGGCAAGCCATTGTTTCGAATCCAGGAAACGAACCGCCAAGAGATCCCTGTCGGGTGCTTTTGGCATGCTTACGGGTGCCCAGGCTTCGGTCTGTCGCGTGCCACAGTCAAAGATTTGAGGAGCCTATGGCAGTAACCAAGCAGCGTCCGGTACATCTGGATCTTGCCAAGATCCGGCTGCCCGGGGTGGCGATCGCCTCTATTGGTCATCGCGTATCCGGGGTGTTGTTATTCCTCTCGATTCCCGTGCTTATCTACATTCTCCAGGTCTCGCTCGAGGGGCCGCAGGGATTCGCCCGCGCGGGGGCCATTGCCGACCACCTGCTGTTCAAGCTGGCGCTTGTCGGTTGGATCTGGGCGCTGACCCACCACTTCATTGCGGGTATCCGTTACCTGCTGATTGACGCCGACATTGGTGTCGAACGCTCGGTTGCCCGCCAGACCGCCAAACTGGTCATGGCCGCGGGTGCGCTGGCTGCCGTTTTTGCGGTGATAGGGGTGCTGCTATGAGTCGTCAGGCCCACGGAATGCGCGCCTGGTTGGTGCAGCGGGTAACCGCCGTCTTCATCGCGCTCTTCACGGTTTTTCTGCTGCTGCACTTCATGGTGAGTCCGCCGGTCAACGCCGTTGCCTGGCAGGCATGGGTGTCCCAGCCGTTGATCAGTGTCGGCATGGCCCTGTTTGGCCTGTCCGTGTTGGGACACGCCTGGGTCGGCATCCGTGACGTGTTCATGGATTACATCAAGCCCGTCTGGCTGCGCCTGGTGCTGCTGGTGGGTCTGGCCGGTTTCCTGATCGCCTGCGCAATCTGGCTGTTGCGCGTGCTGCTGCTGGTGGTGCTGTAATGAATATCCAAAAGAGAAAATTTGACGCTCTGATCATTGGTGCCGGCGGTGCCGGTCTGCGCGCCGCACTGCAGCTGGCGGATGCCGACGCCAAGGTGGCGGTCGTCTCCAAGGTCTTCCCGACCCGCTCCCACACCGTGGCCGCCCAGGGTGGAATCAACGCCGCACTGGCGAACATGATTCCCGACAACTGGCACTGGCATATGTACGACACGGTCAAGGGCAGCGACTACCTGGGCGACCAGGATGCCATCGAGTACATGTGCCGCGCCGCATCCGAGATCGTCTACGAACTGGAGCACTTCGGCGTCCCGTTCTCACGCACCGACAAGGGCCGCATCTACCAGCGTCCGTTCGGCGGGCAGAGCATGAATTTCGGTGGCGATCAGGCTGCGCGTACCTGTGCCGCAGCCGACCGCACCGGACACGCCATGCTGCACACCCTGTATCAGCAGAACATCCGCGCGCGCACCCACTTCTTTGACGAGTACTTCGCCATCGACCTGATCCGCGACGAGGAAGGCCACATTCTGGGCTGCGTCGCCATGGAGATCGAAACCGGTGAACTGATTCTCATCGAGGCCCGCGCCACACTGCTGGCCACCGGCGGTTGCGGCCAGATGTTCCGCAACACCACCAATGCCAAGATCAATACCGGTGATGGCATGGGCATGGCCCTGCGCGCCGGCATTCCGCTGCAGGACATGGAGTTCTTCCAGTTCCATCCCACCGGCATTGCCGGCAAGGGGCTGCTGCTGACCGAAGGCTGCCGCGGTGAAGGCGGATTCCTCACCAACAAGGATGGCGAACGCTTCATGGAGCGTTACGCGCCGACGGCCAAAGACCTGGCCAGCCGCGACGTGGTGAGCCGCGCCATCTACACCGAAGTGAAGGAAGGGCGCGGTTGCGGCCCGCAGGGTGACCACGTCATGCTGCGCCTGGAGCACCTGGGTGCCGACGTCATCAAGAAACGTCTGCCCGGTATCCGCGATGTCTGCATCACCTTCCTGCACCTGGATCCCATCGATTCTCCGATCCCCATCTACCCGACCGCCCACTACGTCATGGGCGGCATCCCGACCGACCGTTACGGCCGGGTCGTGGGCGTGGGCAAGAGCGGACCGGAAGAGCTGGTGCCCGGCCTCTACGCCGCCGGCGAATGCGCCTGCGTCTCGGTGCACGGAGCCAACCGCCTGGGTGGCAACTCGCTGCTGGACATCGTGGTCTTTGGTCGCGCCGCGGCCAACGACATGCAGCAGTATCTGCAGCAGAACAAGGAACACCGGCCCATGCCGCAGGAAAAGGTGGACGCGGTGTTGGCCCGCTACAAAAAGCTGGAAGAGCCCGGCGGCGGCGAATCGGTGGCCGAACTGCGCGCCGAACTGACCAAGACCATGGAGATGCACTGCGGCGTGTTCCGTGACGAAGCGACCCTGGCCGAGGGCGTGGAGAAGATCAAGGCGCTGGTGACACGCGTACCGAATGTGCGCCTCAAAGACACCAGCAGTATCTTCAACACCGCCCGCGTCGAAGCGCTTGAACTGCAGAACCTGGCCGATGTGGCGCTCGCCACCATTGTCTCGGCGCATGCCCGCACCGAGAGCCGCGGTGCCCATTCCCGCGTCGACTATCCGGAACGCGACGATGAGAACTGGCTGAAGCACAGCCTGTTCCAGCTCGAAGGTCATCAGCTCTCCTTCAAGCCGGTGCGTCTCAAACCGCTGACCGTAGAATCGTTCCCGCCGAAGCCGCGCGTCTATTGAGGAAAAGGTGACAGAACATGCGTTTTTCAATCTATCGCTACAATCCTGAAAAAGACGCCAAGCCGTACATGCAGGAGTACGAGCTTCCGGACGCCGACTCCGGCCCGATGGTTCGCGACGCGCTGATGAAGATCAAGGAGCAGGACGAAAGCCTCGCTTTCCGTCACTCCTGCGGTGAAGGTGTGTGCGGTTCCGATGCCATCAACATCAATGGCTCCAACGGTCTGGGCTGCCAGACGCCGACCGCCAACCTGAAACAGCCGATCGAGATCCGACCCGTTCCCGGGTTGCCGATCATCCGCGATCTGGTGGTGGACATGACCCAGTTCTACGAGAACTACAAGGCGGTCAAACCCTACCTGATCAACAAGGATGCCGAGCCCGAAATCGAGCGGCTGCAGAGCCCGGAAGAGCGTGATCTGCTGGATGGTCTCTACGAGTGCATCATGTGCGGCTGCTGCTCCACCTCCTGCCCGTCGTTCTGGTGGAACCCGGACAAGTACCTGGGTCCGCAGGCACTGCTGCAGGCATGGCGCTTTCTGGCCGACTCGCGCGACACGGCAACCGATGAGCGTCTCGATGACCTCGAAGGACCGTACAAGTTGTTCCGCTGCCACACCATCATGAACTGCGTGGAGGCGTGCCCGAAGAGTCTGAATCCGACCAAGGCCATCGGCAACATCAAACACCTGATGCTCAAGCGGGGCCTGTAACCGCCGCGAGTGTCGTGACTGTGAAAACGGGTTCCCTCGCGGAGCCCGTTTTTTCTTTCAGGAGGTTCTGTGGGAGAACTTGACCGCATTCGCTGGGCCTGCCGCCGCAGCATGCTGGAGCTGGATATCGCCATCGGCGGTTTCTTCGATGCGCACTATCGTGATCTCTCCGCTGCCGACCAGGAGGCGTTTCAGTTGCTGCTGAAGGAGAAGGATCAGGACATCCTGGACTGGCTCTACCAGCACAAGGATCCGGACAAGCCGGAACTGGTTGGAATTCTCGCGCTGATCCGCACCAACGCAGCCAATCACCAGTGACCTGAACTGCAAATCGGGCGTGCTAGAATCGCCGCAT
Organism: Gammaproteobacteria bacterium; assembly: GCA_050302415.1. Classification (GTDB taxonomy): domain Bacteria; phylum Pseudomonadota; class Gammaproteobacteria; order JBNLBB01; family JBNLBB01; genus JBNLBB01. The sequence goes on from JBNLBB010000094.1 coordinate 6,430, forward strand.
GCTCAATCCGCAGGCAAACCTCATCCGGTTGCTGGTCAGCGCCGTCACCGCGGTTCTCTTCATCGTTGTCGTTTGGGCCACCATGGCCTGGACCGAACAGGCCGGCACTGAGCGGCTGCGAGAGCGGGCCGCCAACAACCTCTCCCTCTACATTGCCAACCTGCGTGGTGAGCTGGAAAAGTTTCAGTATCTGCCCGCTTCCCTGGCCAAGAGCAGCGAACTGATCGACCTGCTGCGCCATCCCGACGACCCGCTTCGGGTGCAGCGGATCAATCAGCTGCTCTTCTCCATCAACGAGGTCTCCGGCGCGTCGGACACCTACGTGATGACCCGTACCGGCCATACGATCGCGGCAAGCAACTGGGATTCGGACAGTTCGTTTGTTGGGCGCAACTTCAGTTTCCGGCCCTATTTCCAGGACGCTCTGCAGGGAAGGCTGGGACGCTACTATGCGCTGGGGACCACTTCGGTCAAACGGGGCTACTATTTTGCCTATCCGGTGCGCGAACGGGACCATGCCATCGGCGTGGTCGTAGTCAAGGTCAATCTGACCGCGGCGGAACAGGATTGGGGCGCCGGGATGACGGAGTACCTGGTGACCGATCCGGACGGCATAGTCTTTCTCAGCACGCTGCCCGGCTGGAAACTGCACAGTCTCAATCCGATTCTTCCGGACACCCTGGATGATATTCGGGTCAGCCGGCGCTATAACGCCCAGAACATCGAATACCTTCCGCTGCGTGTGATGCAAACCGTGTCCGCGGATACCCGCGTGGTGCGTATTCCTGAAGAGGCGTTCGGCGAGCGCGAAGAGACCTGGGCGCGCGGCTGGCTGGAAGTGCGCCAGCCGATGCCGGAAGCCGGATGGGAGGTTCGGATTCTGGCCAACATGAGTGAAGTGTACAGCAGCGTTTTCCGCTCAATACTGGTCGCCACCCTGATGTTTGCCTTCACCGTCATGGCCATCCTGTTCTGGCTGGAGCGACGGCGGGCGATCGCCGATAGGGAAGCCTACCAGATAGCGGCACAGCGCCAGGCCGAGGCCAATGAAGCGCACGTGCGGGCCATCATCGACAACACCAATGCGGGGCTGATCACCGTGGATGCCTCCGGGTGCATTGAGTCCTTCAATCCCTGCGCTGAAGGTCTGTTTGATACCACCAGTGAGCTGGCGTGCGGACAGCCGTTTACCGCCTTCCTGGCGGAACGGGGCGGTCAGGCGTGCACCGCGCAATTGCAGCGGCTTGCAGAGCGGGATCGGCCCATGGAGTGTGAGGGCCGACGCGCCTCCGGCAGCCAGTTTCCGATTGAACTGACGGCACTGGCCATCGCCACCGACCACCGGGCACGCTACATTCTCACCGTCCACGACCTGACCGAACGCAAGCAGCACGAGCTGGCACTGCGCCAGGCCCATGACCGGTTGGAGGAGCGGGTGCTGGAGCGCACCCAGGATCTGAATATCACCAACCGGCGCCTGCGCGAAGAGGTGGACGAACGGCTGCGCGCCGAAGAGAATCTGCGCCAGACCCAGGCGGAGTTGATCCAGGCCGCAAAACTGGCCGGGCTGGGACAGATGTCGGCCGGTATCAGTCACGAACTCAACCAGCCCTTGGCGGCGATTCGGACCTATGCCGATAACGCCCGCGCGCTGCTGCAGCAGGGTAGGGATGAGAAGGCGCACTGGAATCTGGAGCAGATATCAGAGCTCACGGTGCGGATGGCGAAGATCATCACCCAGCTCAAGACCTTTGCCCGCAAGGGGGATACGGAGATGACCCGGGTCTCCCTGCTCGCCATCCTGGACCGGGCACTGGAACTGCTGGCGATGCGCATTGAGCAGAGTGGAACCGTCATCTCAGTACAGGTAGCTGAAGAGATAGAAGTGATCGCGGAGCCGGTCCAATTGGAACAGATATTGGTGAACCTTTTCACCAATGCCATCCAGGCCATGGAGGACGTAGCGCCGAAACGTCTGAGTATCGTCGCCACTGCCGACGGGGAGTATGTGGATATCCGGGTTCGCGACAGTGGCCCAGGCATCGAGCAGCAGCATGCCGAACACATATTCGACCCCTTCTTCACCACCAAGGAGGTGGGGCAGGGATTGGGACTCGGACTCTCGATCTCCTATCGAATTGTTGAAGGATTTGGCGGTCAGTTGCGGGCCCGCAACCATCCCGATGGGGGGGCAGAGTTTTCCGTTATCCTGCGCGAGGTACCCATGAGCAAGGCCGTGCCCCATGCCGTCTGAGGCTAAAGTCTATTACGTTGACGATGAGCACCACATCCGGATGGCCGCCGCGCAGTCCCTGGAACTTGCCGGTTATGCCGTGGAGGTATTTGAGAATCCGGAACTGGCGTTGCCCCGACTCTCCGCCGATTTTGGCGGCGTGGTGGTCAGCGACATCAAGATGCCCCGCATGGATGGGCTCGAATTTCTCAATCGCCTGCGGGCCCTTGATGCCGATCTGCCGGTGATCCTGGTGACCGGGCATGGCGACATCGCCATGGCGGTCGATGCCATGCGGCAGGGCGCCTACGATTTCATAGAGAAGCCGTTCTCCTCGGAGCAGTTGCAGGATGTAGTGCGGCGGGCCATGGAAAAACGCAGCCTCACCATGGAAAACAGGCGCCTGCGCCAGGAACTCGAGGCGCAAAATCTACCGGGTCCACGCATCATCGGGCGAACTGAGCCGCTGCGCAGGCTGCTGCAGATCATCGGTCACGTGGCCGATACCGACGCCGATGTGTTGATCCACGGTGAGACGGGGGTAGGCAAGGAGCTGGTCGCGCGTTCGTTGCACGAAATGAGCGCCCGGCGAAGTAAAAACTTTGTCGCCATCAATTGCGGCGCACTGCCGGAAAACCTGCTGGAAAGCGAGCTTTTCGGCCACGAACCCGGCGCCTTTACCGGGGCACAGGGGCGGCGGATCGGCAAGTTCGAACACGCCAATGGTGGGACGCTGTTTCTCGACGAGATTGAATCAATGCCCATGGGGCCACAGATCCGTCTGCTGCGCGTGCTGCAGGAACGCTCTCTGGAACGCCTGGGTTCAAACAAGCTGATCCCCCTGGACCTGCGCGTGGTGGCGGCAACCAAAACAGATCTGAGGCAGGCCGCCGCAAAAGGTGAGTTTCGCGAGGACCTCTACTATCGGCTGAATGTGGTCACCGTCGAAATACCGCCGTTACGCGAACGGCGGGATGACATTCCCCTGCTGTTTCAGCATTTTCTGCTGACCGCCGCCGCGCGCTTTGGACGGGAGTCGCCGCAGTTGGGAGGCCAGGAAAACGCCGCGCTGCTGGCCCATAACTGGCCGGGTAATGTGCGGGAGTTGAGGAATCTGGCGGAGCGGTGGGTGCTGTTGGGTGGCGCCGCAGGCCATACCTTGAGTCAATTGATGGGCAACGGCGAGACGCCGTTGGGTGCGGGGCTCAAAGAGCAGGTGGAATCCTTTGAGCGCAGTCTGATTGAGCAGGCAATGGAACAGTATGACGGGAATGTCGGCGAGGCCATGAAAGTCCTGGAACTGCCGCGCAAGACGCTGTACGACAAACTCAAGAAGTACGGACTGGATACCAAGAGCTTTCGTTAGCCATTTGTGCGGATTTCCGCCATGCTAGGTCGGGCCAAATGCGGATATCCGCACGAGGCGATGCAATCCAACCCAGAGACGGTTTGTAATTGTTTGATTATTAAAGAATTAAAAAAACAAAACGGGGACCCGATGTTGGCCTCCGAATTGCTCTGTAATGGACCGAGCCAGTGGACTGGTTCTTGTTTCGTTAACTTTGCACATAAATCCCAATGAAGGAGTGTCACACCATGCGTTTGATTACTAGCGTTCTTGCCGCTGCCGCACTGACGGTCTGTGCCGGTCAGGTCCTGGCTGCGCCCATCACCATCAAGTTTGCCCACGTTGTCGCAGAAAACACCCCCAAGGGTCTCGCCGCCAACAAGTTCCGTGACCTGGTGAAAGAGCGTATCGGCGACGACAAAGTCGTGGTTGAGGTCTACCCCAACTCCCAGCTGTTCAATGACGACAAGGTGCTGGAAGCAATGCTGCTTGGCGATGTACAGCTGGCTGCCCCTTCGCTCTCCAAGTTCGGCAAATACACCAAGAAAATGGAAGTGTTCGATCTGCCGTTCCTGTTCAAGGACATCAAGGCGGTCGACTCCTTCATGAACTCCGCCGACGGCGATAAGCTGAAGCGTTCCATGGA
>JBNLBB010000095.1:0-10363 GCA_050302415.1 Gammaproteobacteria bacterium
TCCCTGGGCGATGGCCGTGTAGCAGTTGGCGACACTCTGCGCCTCCACTCCCTGGGCTGCGTCCACGACAAGCAGAGCTCCTTCACATGCGGCCAATGACCGGGAAACCTCATAGGAAAAATCGACGTGCCCCGGGGTATCAATGAAATTGAGCTGATAGATCTGGCCATCTGCGGACTTGTAGTTGAGCGTCACGCTCTGTGCCTTGATCGTGATACCACGCTCCCGCTCGATATCCATACTGTCCAGCACCTGTGCGGCCATTTCCCGCTCGGTCAGTCCCTCACACAGTTGGATGAACCGGTCGGCGATGGTGGACTTGCCATGATCCACATGGGCAATAATGGAAAAGTTTCTGATCTTGCTGAGATCGCTCATGAAGTTTTGGCAGCTGTCGTCTGATCAATAGAAAAACGGCATGCCGCCTGTCAGCGGCATGCCTCTGTGTCTGGAATGGGCGGCAATTCCGGCGCGAATTATATACTTATGGTCGATCCGCTGACAGGGGCCACAGGGCAGATAGCGTTGAGCGCAGGCGGACCTCGTCGAGGTGGTAGCGGGCGATTTCCTGGTCACCGAGGGTCAATACCGGTACAAGGTCTCCATACCGGGCCAGATACTCATTGCTGCTGTCCACATCCACAACATCCAATTCAAACCGCAGGTCCTGCCTCAGCTGAACCAAGGCTTCCATCATCTCTTCACACAGACCACAACCTTCACGGGTGTAGAGCACCAACGAGTACCCAGCCATCAGAAGCGCGGCTACTCGGTCTTGAGTGCCAGCCAGATTGGCCCATTCCGCCGAATGACCAGCATGGCTACCGATTTGCCGGAGGGGAGCTCTTTGGCAATTTTGGCCAGACCATCCGAATCTTTCACCGTTTCATTGTTGATAGACATGATGACATCACCTTCGCGGACCCCGGCTTCGGCGGCAGGCCCCTGCTTGACCTCCTTGACCAGCACGCCACCGGGCTCCTTGATGTCCAGGTTCTCACGCTCACTGTCATTGAGATCCTGGACCACCAGACCCAGGCGGCTATCCGTTGCAGTCCCGGGGGCCTTCTGGGAGACCCGCAGTTCATCCTCTGTCGGCAGCTCCCCGATGGTCACTTTCACAACCTGCTTCTTGCCGGCGCGATAAACCTCCACCGGCACTGCCTTACCCACCTTGGTACGCCCGACCACCGGTGGCAGACTGGACGATGTCGTAATTTCCTTGCCATTGAACTTAACCACCACGTCCCCGGTCTGGAGACCTGCCTCGGCAGCCGGGCTGTCGGGCAGTACTTTGGCCACCAGCGCTCCGGATGGCTTCTCCATGCCGAAGGATTCAGCCAGATCACGGGTAACATCCTGAATCAGAATGCCCAGCCAGCCGCGCTTGACTGATCCACTCTCTTTCAGTTGTTCGACCACCTCCATCACCACATCGATGGGAATGGCAAAGGAAAGCCCCATGAACCCACCAGTGCGGCTGTATATCTGACTGTTGATCCCGACCACCTCTCCATCGAGATTGAACAGCGGACCACCCGAATTTCCCGGGTTGATCGCCACATCTGTCTGGATGAAGGGCACATAATTTTCCCGCGGCAGACTCCTGCCCTTGGCACTGACGATTCCGGCGGTAACGGATTGCTCAAATCCGAAAGGCGATCCAATGGCCAGCACCCACTCTCCAACCCGCAACCGCTCGGAGCTCCCCATTTTCGTTACCGGCAGATCGCCGTCGCTTTCGACCTTGAGCAACGCAATGTCGCTGCGTTCGTCCGTACCGATGACTTCGGCCTTCAGTTCGCGGCGGTCCGTCAACTTGACGATAATTTCATCGGCATCCTTGACGACGTGATAGTTGGTCAGGGTGTAGCCGTCATGGCTGATGATAAATCCACTGCCGAGTGACTGTGACCTGAACTGCTCCGGGCCACTGCCGCCCCCTTCGTCGCCAAAAAAATGCTTGAACCATTCGCCAAATGGGGTCCCCTCCGGGATTTCAGGCATCTGTTGCTGACCGGGAAACCGTTGACGATGTGATATTTTCTGGGTGGTGCTGATGTTGACCACCGCATCACCCGCCTTTTCAACCAAATCTGTAAAATCGGGCAACTCCCTGGCCTGCGCGACCTGGACCAACGCAACGGAGGACCACGCCAGAGCAATTACGCCGATCAAGTGGACTGAACGCTTCATTCGCCATTCCTTTCAACAACATTTAAACCGCGCTGCGCCGTTCGCAGCACAACCGGTTGATAATTATCAGTATTTTTTGCCATCTTAAGCTGCTGGCGCAACCACCAGACAGCCAGCGCAAATCCGGCAGCTGCGCCGCCGATGGTCGGCAACTCGCCCGCGGCCAAACTCGGAAATGACTCCACCCAACTGCCCGCCAGGCCTCCAGCAAACAGGCCCAGCAGTGGCAGCAGATAAACCCGCGTTGATCCCGAGACCAATGCCGATTCCTGAACTCCAAGAATCACTTGATCCCCGGCCCGGGCATTTGCCCGGTTGACGGCGCTGACCAGATGACTGCGTCCCTCGAACAGCCGGGACACAATGCCGGTACCGCAAGCGGAATTGGCGCCGCAGAATCCGCAGGCGGACTTCCTTTGGGTAGCCACCAGAGCAATGTCCCCTTGAACGGACCTGACAGTGCCCTGCTCCTCAATCATTTTATTGAGCCGTTTTCCGGGTGAGCCCGGCTGCTATAAGTTTGACCGTCTGCCGCGGCACCTCACCGATGACCATCACATGGTGGTCATCGATACGTAACTGGTAGGCATGCATACTGCCCATTTGGCTCTCTGTGGCCGGTGCTTGAGCCTGCCCGCGCTCGATGACCGGATCGACGTAGATGGAGACCATGGCCATGCCATCCGAGAGCACCAGATGACTGGTCAAGTGGGTTTTCCCGGGCATCTGAACCAGTTCCACCGACATCAGACGAAAGCCACCGGGAAGCGCACCCAATTGCCAGTCAGACTCTTCGACAGGAATGGTCTGTGTGGCCTCGGCTGTCCGATGGACCGCGAGACCGGTGGTATCGAGGGACATTCGAAGATTTTCTTCCGGCACACTGTTCAGCAGCGACAGTTCGGTAAACATCAACTGTTCCAGGATATTGCCCTGCAGATCAATCATGGCCGAACGCAAAGGCATTCCGGTGGCTTCGTCCACCCATAGACGATAGCCGTACCGGAGCTCGTCCTGCGGCAGGATCGAGATCACCTGAACGCTGTTGCCCGCTATCCGCTCACGATTTTCCATTTCAAAGCGGTAATGGTTGCTAATGTCGCTGAGACGCTTTGGCAGCGGACTGAGAAACGCTCCGTCCTGGGTGCTTTTCTGGATTACCAGCGTATTCTGATCCGGAAGCGCACAGGTCACCTCTTGACCATCGCGTACAACCTCCCGAAGCGGCCCGCTCATGGAGACCAGTCGCTCACGTTCTCCTTCGCGATTGACTTGCCGAAATACCTTGAGTGTCTGGATCTGGTCACCGTGGCTATAGATCACAGTTCCTTCGTAGCTGAGATTTTTATGCGCTTCGTTGACGCGTTCCAGCCACTCGGCGGCGGTGTACTGGGCACCGGCCAGCGCCCCTACAGACCAAAGTACAAGCAACAGGTGACTAAAAAAACGGCACGGAACAGTTTTCAGTCGCATACAGGCTATTTTTTCTGCCCGTGACTGACCAGACGCGCATAGGGCATCATGCCAGGCATGCTGGCTCGGGTAGCCAACTCATTGTGATTGACCAGATAGCCCTCCCGCTGGGGAATCGTCGGCGGCACGGTCGAAGCCAGGGTTTGTTCAGTCGCGCTGCCCAAAATCTGGGTGGTTGCGCCACCAGCCACCTGGTCAACCTGTCCTCCTGGTTGGTGCCGGGGCATCAGCGCGAAAGCGCCGGCTACCGTCGCCACTGCAATGGAGGCAGCCAATCCGACTCCCCAGATCTTGTGCCGGATACCCACTTCTTCCTCCGCCCAGTGAGCCTGGATGGAGGAATCTTCGGTAATACCGGCCATCACCCGCGCGGAAAAATCCAGACAGAGCGTCTCTGGCAGATTTTTCCTCATTGTATCGCTGATCAAGTGATAGCGATCCCAGGCAGCAAGTGCCTCCCGGTTACTTCCCAGCCATCGAATCTTGTCCGACAGTTCCTCACCGGGAAGCTCTCCGTCCACCAGTTCGGATACCCATTGGGTTGATTGGTCACTCATCTTCACGCCCTCTAAATGACTGCCCCATCAGTCCATTAACGGTCTAAGTTTCTTGTCGATGGCCTCCCTGGCCCGAAATATCCTCGATCTTACCGTGCCCACCGGGCACGCCATGGTCAAGGCGATATCCTCATAGCTCATACCTTCGAACTCTCTGAGAGTAATCGCGGTACGCAGATCTTCCGGCAACTCTTCGATCGCCTGAAAGACCGTACGTTCAATTTCATCACGCAGTGCCAGTCGTTCGGGAGTCGCGTTTTCCTTCAGACGCGAAGGGCCGCCAAAAGTTTCCGCCTCCTCGGCGTCGATGTCTGAATCCGGCGGCCGCCGCGCCTGCGAGATCAAGTGGTTTTTCGCCGTGTTGATCGCGATCCGGTACAACCAAGTATAGAAGGCGCTCTCGCCCCTGAATTTGGGCAGGGCGCGGTAGGTCTTGATAAAGGCATCCTGGGCAACATCCAGTGCCTCACTGGGATCGTGCACATATCGGGATACCAGCTTGACGATCTTATGCTGGTATTTGCGCACCAGCGTGTCGAATGCCTTTTTGTCTCCCTGTTGAACCCGCTTTACCAGCTCCAGGTCAACCTGTTTCTCGCCCATACGGGGCAGTCCCCTTTACATGTTCGGGCGAGTTCCGTTCGCCGACGGTGAATATTCATTGCCCTGGTGTTTTTGCCACGCGGTGCACAGGCAGTGTAAAAAATTGCCGCTCCTGGACAAACCGGTTAATCTCCGGCTTCCGGAACGGCGCCTTAAAATAGCCTATTGGATTGTAGCGCGACAAGTCATGGCCACTCACGATTTCGACATATTGGTACTGGGAAGCGGTGCTGCTGGACTCAGCCTGGCCCTCCAGTGTGCCTCCTTTGCCCGCATCGGCCTGCTCTCCAAAGGCAGGCTGACCGACGGCAGCACCCTCCATGCCCAAGGTGGTATTTCTGCGGTTTTGGACGAGCAGGATTCCTTCGACTCCCATATACAGGACACCATGCGCGCGGGTGGTGGACTGTGTGATGAATCGGTGGTACGGCACGTGGTGGAGCACGGTCCGGACTCCATCCGCTGGCTCATCGAGCAGGGTGTCCCGTTTACCCAGGAGACCAAACCCGACGGATCGGTGGGCTACCACCTGACCCGCGAAGGTGGGCACTCCCACCGCCGGGTCATTCATGCCGCTGACGCCACCGGGATGGCACTGGAAACCACCCTGGAGCAGCTTGCAGAGGCAAATCCGAATATTCAGGTGTTCGAACGCCACATCGCCGTTGATCTGATTACCGGGGTGGCACCTGCGACGGAGCGGTCGACCTGCTTTGGAGCCTATGTCCTCAACCGCAATACCAATCAGGTAGCCGTGATGCGGTCGAAATTCGTGGTAATTGCCACGGGTGGGGCGAACAAGGTCTATCTATACACCAGCAATCCCGACTACAGCACCGGAGACGGCATCGCTATGGCCTGGCGGGCCGGTTGTCGCGTGGGCAATATGGAATTCATACAGTTCCACCCTACCTGCCTCTTCCATCCGCACGCCAAATCGTTCCTACTCACCGAAGCGTTGCGTGGCGAAGGGGGCAGACTGCTGCTGCCGGACGGTAGCCGCTTCATGGACCAGTTTGATGAGCGGGGCGAACTGGCCCCAAGGGATATCGTCGCCCGCGCGATTGACCACGAGATGAAGCGGTTGGGGATCGACAGTGTGTTCCTCGACATCAGCCATAAACCTGCCGATTTCATCAGGGAGCACTTTCCAACGGTCTATGCCAAGTGCCTGGAGTTTGGCTACGACCTGACCAGACAGCCTATCCCGGTGGTACCCGCCGCCCACTACACCTGTGGCGGTATCGTCACCGACAAACAGGGAAGAACCGATATTGACGGACTCTATGCGCTCGGCGAGGCAGCCTTCACCGGTCTGCATGGCGCCAACCGAATGGCCAGCAACTCTCTCCTGGAGTGCGTGGTTTTTGCGGCCGCGGCCACTGAAAATATTCGCCAAAATCTGGCGAATGCCCCGGCACCTCCCGCCATCCCGTCGTGGGACGAGAGTCGGGTGACCGACTCCGACGAAGAGGTTGTGGTTTCCCACAACTGGGATGAGTTACGCCGGTTCATGTGGGACTACGTAGGTATTGTTCGAACCAGCAAACGGCTTGAGCGGGCCAAGCGACGAGTGGACCTGCTGCTGCATGAAATCAAGGAGTACTACAGCAACTTCCGCATCAACAACGACCTGCTGGAGCTGCGAAATCTGGCGTGTGTCGCCGATCTGATCATCTGTTCAGCTCTTGCCCGCAAGGAGAGTCGCGGACTCCATTTCACCCTGGACTATCCAGCGTCCGACAACGCCACCCGTCCGCAAAACACCATCCTGACGCCCAAACGGTATCCCGGCCCCCGGGCGTGACGAATCCTGCTAGTAACGCTCACAGCCAAAACTGATTGCAGGCGCCAGTCGATCGTAGCCCAATAGCAGTGCAACCAGTCTGTCCACCCCCAGAGCCACACCCGAACAGTCGGGCATCCCTGAATCGAGCGCGGCGATCAGATGGGGGTCCAGCGGCATTTCGGCGAGGTTGCGACTCTTTCGCGCCCCATTCCCCTCTTGAAACCGGCGCCGCTGCTCCCGGGGATCGGTGAGTTCATGGTAGCCGTTGGCAATCTCGACACCCTTTATATAGAGCTCAAAGCGCTCCGCCACCGGCGGATCGCCGGACCGGATCTTCGCCAACGCGGCCTGGGAGACCGGATAGTCGGTCAAAAAGCAAGGCCCATCCTGCCCCAGGTGGGTTTCCAGGCGGTGGGTGAGAATCAGATTGAGCCAATCGTCCCTGTCCAACTCACTCCCCGTATAGCTTATGCCCACCCGCGCAACAAGATTCTGTATCTCGTCCGTTGAAGCAAGGAACGGATCGAAATCCAGATAGTGGAGAAACAGTCTCCGGTAAGTGATGGAGTGAAACGCACCTGGCTGGGACCAGTCGGGATTCAGGGTACCGAGCAGATCACGAATCTCCGCCATCAGCTGAGGGGCATCCCAGTCTGGCCGGTACCACTCCAGCATGGAAAACTCCGGTTCATGCCAGAGCCCGGATTCACCCTTGCGGAATACGCGGCATATCTGGAATATCGGTCCGCTTCCCGCGGCAACCAGCCGCTTCATTGGGAACTCCGGCGAGGTGTGCAGTAAATAGTTAGGTCCCGGGCCATCTCCCTGGACCCGAAATGGCTCAACGGCGGGATCGGGGTTGCCTGTGCGGCCCAGCGCCGGTGTCTCCACTTCGAGAACTCCCCTGGCCGCAAAAAAAGCCCGTATCGCCGAAACGATACGGGCTCGTTTTTTCAGGGATTCAACTGAGGCCGAAGGTTGCCACAGCAGGTCCATATCGGCGTCAATGGTCACTGCTCCGGACCTGACTACTCCTTTACTCTCGAGACATACTCACCGTTGCGGGTATCCACCTTGATCACCTCACCGGTCTGCACAAACAGCGGTACGCGCACTACTGCTCCGGTTTCGAGTATGGCCGGCTTGCCGCCACCGCCTGAAGTATCGCCTCTCACGCCCGGATCCGTCTCCACAATGGCCAGGTTGACGAAGTTGGGCGGGGTCACGTTAAGCGGTACGCCGTTCCACAGGGTCAGGATGCAAATATCCTGTTCTTTCAACCATTTGACGGAATCGCCCACAATCTCTGCGTTGGCCTCCACCTGTTCGTAGGTTTCTGGAACCATGAAATGCCACATGGACCCGTCGTTGTACAGGTACTGCATTTCGGTATCGATCACATCGGCACCTTCCACGGAATCACCGGACTTGAAGGTGCGTTCATTCACCCGTCCGGATTTCAGGTTGCGGTACTTGACGCGGTTAAACGCCTGCCCTTTGCCCGGCTTCACAAACTCGTTCTCGACGATGACGCATGGATCGCCATCCATCATGATCTTGAGTCCGCTTTTGAATTCGTTGGTACTATAGTTCGCCATCGACCTGACACTTCCTCTCGTTAATCCGGACACCCCAAAAATGGCGGCATATCATACCCTGAAGCCTCTGGAAAATCAGCCAATTGACTGCGGACGAACCTCGGATGTCCTGCTTACGGGAAACGACCTGATTCCATATTTTGATGGGTTGGAGAACCATCCGGAATATCGGTTCGAGAATTCCTTCCCGTTTCGCTTGACCCGATCCATGGCGGAAAAACTCGGTTCGCTGGGCACCGAATCGTTGATGCGCCAATTTGTACCAAGGCGCGAAGAAGCCAATCCAACGCCCGGATTCTCGGAAGACCCTTTGCGCGAAGCCGCAGCTTCATCCTATCCAGGGGTGATCGAAAAGTTTTGCGGCCGGGTCCTTCTCTATACGACAGCTCTGTGTGCGGTGCATTGCCGTTTCTGCTTCAGGCGTCACTTTCACCCCGCAGTCGCCAATGCCGGTCAGTCGCACTGGACTGGTCTGCTGGCCGCACTCAACCAACGCACTGATCTAAACGAAGTAATCCTCAGCGGTGGCGATCCACTGATGCTGGGATGCGGCCTGTTCGAGTCCACGGTACAGGGGCTGGCCAACCTCCCCTGGCTTGAAACCCTGCGAATCCATACCCGCGTACCGCTGGTGATGCCCACCCAGGCAGCAAAGCACCTGTCGGCATTCCGCGCCATACAGCGACGGAAAAAAAACGTTGTCATGGTGGTGCACAGCAACCATCCGGATGAGCTGAACGATGACAACCTCAACTTGTTGAATAATTTACGACAGGAGGGGGTTACTCTGTTGGTACAGAGTGTGATGCTCCGCGGGGTAAACGACTGTCCCAGTGTTCTGTCGTCCCTCTACCGTAATCTTTTTGCTGTTGGGGTACTGCCCTACTACCTGCACCAACTGGATCCGGTCGCAGGGGCCGCGCATTTTGCGGTACCGGACCACCAAGCGCTGACGATCCATGAGGAACTGCGCAGACTTCTACCTGGCTATCTGGTGCCCAGACTGGTGAGAGAAACTCCAAATAGTCCGTACAAACAATTGATTAATATGCAAGATTCTGCCATAAACAGTTAATGAAACACGGGAAGGACCCGTGGGCCTGACTGACCGAGCCATGCATAGCACACCATTTTCGCCACCTCGCTCGCCCGCCACCGCAAAGTCGTTTGGAGCCGACGGCGAAATGGTACGCAGCTGGGTAGCGGGCATCCCGTCGAACAACCCTGGACAGCAGACCCGTATGATCTACGCGGCGCTGGCCGAATTGAACAGAACCCGGCTATCTCACGACCACCTCAGAGCCGCACTCCACGAACTGGCGCCCGCCATCGACCAGACCCTCAGCCACCTGCGCAGCCACTACGCCGGACTCAGCGCACCTTTTGCCGGAAAAAGGCACAGTCGGGCCGTGCTCTACCTCAACATCCTCGGAGAAATGTGTCAGGCCTACAACTCACTCGTCTGGCCCAACTGCGACCCCAGCGCCGGTCGTCTTGAACCCATGGACCTTGCGAACCTGGTTGGTTGGTACAGCCGCCTGTTCCAGGAATCCTATCTTCTGCACTATTCGGTTTCACGGATTGCCTGGCGGGATTTCAACCGCGTGATCCGCAAGGCACTGGCGGCTAAGGTGGTCGCGCCCGATGACCCACTGTTCACTCCGTTCATCAGCATCGTATTGCTGTCTGTGATGAACCCCTATGCCCTTGGCCGAAACGATTTGGATGCGGTCATTCAGCATCTGGCCGGATGGTCACAGTACTGCCGGCTATCCTATCCGGCAAATCTGGAAGCCAGCTCCGGAACCATCGACCCGCTGACCGCCAGACCCCTGGCCCATGGCCAGGACGACAAGCTGGGAACCCATGAGTCCCAGGTCAGGCTGCTGGTGGCACCGTTGTGCAAGTACCTCGACGAAAAAATTGCCGAGACGCAGAACGCGCCCTCTTCGACACTACTGGCGTCCCACGATCTGCTGCGTCGACTCAGAAAGGCGCTGGAGTCCGGGAAACTACGGGCGCGCTACCGCTACCGTCCCTCGGTGAAACACGATCTGATATTCGGTATTGAGGCCCTCATGCATGTCGCAAAACCCTCGCAGCAGGTGCAGGAGAGAGAACGCCAACGTCTGATGGAGAGCCAGCAG
>JBNLBB010000096.1:0-10246 GCA_050302415.1 Gammaproteobacteria bacterium
AGCAGGTGTGGAGATAACGTTCCGCCTGATGTTGGACAGCCTTGACCACTTCCGGGTGACAGTGGCCGGTGTTGACCACCGCAATCCCGCCGCAGAAATCGATGTATCTTCGACCTTCCACATCCCACAGCTCAGCGTTGTTTGCCCGGTCCACGAACAATGGATGGGCCTGGCCGACGCCCCGTGGCATCGCGGCGGCGCGGCGCGCCAGCCAGTTGGCGGTGGTTGAATCGGTAACCAATGGTTCGGCTTTCATGATTGCTCTCCAACGGGGGCGTTGTCGATTCCGCCCATGCACAGGTACTTGATCTCCAGGTATTCATCGATTCCGTGACGTGAACCTTCACGTCCCAGGCCCGATGCCTTGATTCCTCCGAACGGGGCTGATTCGTGGGAAATGATCCCGGTGTTGATGCCCACCATGCCGTACTCCAGTCCTTCCGATATCCGCCATACCCGGGCCAGATCGCGGGCGTAGAAATAGGAAGCGAGTCCAAATTCGGTGTCATTGGCCATGGCCAACGCTTGCGCTTCGGTGTGAAAGCGGAACAGCGGTGCCACCGGTCCAAAGGTCTCTTCGCGGGCAACGCGCATGGCCGGGGTCACGTCGGCAAGTACGGTGGGTTCAAAAAAGGTGCCACCAAGCGCGTGGCGTTTGCCGCCACAGACCACACGGGCGCCGTTGGCCACGGCATCGGCCACATGAGCTTCGACCTTGGCAAGTGCCTCTTGGTCAATGAGCGGCCCCTGCGTGGTGCAGGCATCGAATCCGTCGCCCACCCGCAGCCCGACGACTGCTTCGGCGAGTTTGGCGGCGAATGCGTCGTAGACGCCATCCTGCACCAACAACCGGTTGGCGCAGACACAGGTCTGACCTGTGTTGCGGTATTTGGAGGCCAATGCTCCCTGCACAGCGGCATCGAGATCGGCATCGTCAAACACGATAAACGGTGCGTTGCCGCCCAGTTCCAGGGACATTTTCTTGACCGTCGTCGCGCACTGTCCCATCAGCAGGCGACCCACCTCCGTGGAGCCGGTGAACGAGAGTTTGCGCACCGCGGGATTGGAGGTGAGTTCGCCACCAATAGCCACCGGGTCGCCGGTCACCACATTGAATACACCTGCGGGAATTTCCGCGCGCTGTGCCAGTTCCGCGAGTGCCAGCGCGGTCAGTGGAGTCTGCTCGGCCGGTTTCACCACCACCGTGCAGCCCGCCGCCAGCGCGGGTGCGATCTTGCGGGTGATCATGGCTGCGGGAAAATTCCAGGGGGTGATCGCGGCACAGACACCCACAGGTTGTTTGATCACCAATAACCGTTTGTCCGCAGTGGGGCCCGGAATCACCTCACCGTAGGTGCGTTTTGCCTCTTCAGAAAACCACTCGATAAAGGAGGCTGCATAGGCCACTTCACCACGCGCTTCAGAGAGTGGCTTGCCCTGTTCCAGGGTCATCAGTGCAGCCAGGTCTTCGGTGTGGGCGAGCAGCAGCTCGAAATACCGGCGCAACAGCGCGGCGCGTTCCTTGGCCGGGCGTGCCCGCCAGGCGGGCCAGGCAGTGACGGCGGCATCAATGGCGCGACGGGTTTCCACAGCGCCCATGGCGGGCACGCTGCCCACCAGGTCGCCGTTTGCCGGATTGTGGACCGACAGGGTGGCGCCGTCGTCCGCAGGCGTCCAGGCACCGCCGATGAGGCAGTGTCTGCGCAGCAAATCAGGATCTTGCAATTGGATCACGTGAGTCCCTCAACAGATCAAAATAGAAAAAGGGGTACCGCAACTAGGCGCTGCGGAGTCCGCGCATCCGCTCGTTGCGTCGGCGCAGCCATTCCAGGGTGAGCAACAGCGCGGTCGAGATAATGATCAGGATGGTTGCGGCCGCGGCAATGGTCGGACTGATGTTGTCGCGAATACCACTGAACATCTGGCGGGGCAGGGTTGCCTGTTCCGGGCTGGCGAGAAACAGCACCACCACTACTTCGTCGAACGACGTGCCGAAGGCGAACAGGCCGCCGGAAATGACGCCGGGCGCCACCAGCGGCAGGGTGATGCGGAAAAAAGCATACAGCGGCGTGGCGCCCAGGCTGGCCGCGGCGCGCACCTGGTTGTAGTCGAACCCCTGCAGCGTGGCGGTGACCGCGATCACCACAAAGGGGACGCCCAGCACCGCGTGGGCCAATACCAGACCGGTGTAGGTGCCGGTGAGGCCCAGCGGGGCGAAGAAGAAGTAGAGCGCCACCCCCACGATCACCATGGGTACCACCATGGGCGAGATGAGGATGCTCATGAGCAGTGCCTTGCCGCGGAATTTGACGCGTACCAGGCCGATGGCCGCGGTGGTGCCCAGCACCATGGCAAGCAGGGTGGCCAACGGTGAAATGATGAGGCTGTTGCGCAGTGCCCGCTGCCAGATGTCCGAGGTGAACAGCTCCTCGTACCAGCGCAGGGAGAAGCCTGAGAGCGGGTAGAGAAGAAAGGTGTCGGCGTTGAACGACAGCGGAATAATCACCAGGACCGGCGCGATCAGAAAAACCAGCACCAGGGCGCTCAGAACCCGCAGCAGGTAGTGCCAGGCGCGTTCCGTCGGGGAGGCGTAGGGTTGCAGCATGGTTAAGTCCTGTCGGTGCGGGCCGGTCCGAAGTAACGCGCGTAGAAGACGTAGAGCACCAGCGTGGCCACCAGAAGCACACTGGAGAGTGCCGCGGCCATGCCCCAGTTGATGGTCTCGTTGGTGTAGAACGCCACGTAGTAGCTCGCCATCTGATCCTGGGGACCACCCAGCAGCGCGGGGGTGATGTAGTAGCCCATGCAGAGAATGAACACCAGCAGGCCACCGGCCCCCACTCCGGGCAGGGTGAGCGGGAAATAGACTTTCCAGAAGCTCTGGAAGGGCGGGCAGCCGAGGGAGAGGGCGGCGCGCCGCAGGGTGGGGGGAATCCCCTTCATCACGCTGTAGAGCGGCAGTACCGCGAACGGCAGCAGGATATGGACCATGGCGATGTAGACGCCGATGCGGTTGAATACCAGTTGCACCGGCGCATCCACCAGGCCGAGCGCCATCAGGGTGCGGTTGATCAGCCCTTCGTTTTGCAGGAGCACGATCCAGGCGGCCATGCGCACCAACAGTGAGGTCCAGAACGGAAGCAGCACCAGAATCAGAATCAGGTTGGCCTTGCCCTGCGGCAGGATGGCCGCCAGGTAGGCGAGCGGATAGCCCAGCAGGAGACAGCAGACGGTGACGATGACGCTCATCCACAGGGTGCGGGCGAGGATGGTGCGAAAGACCGCTTTCTCCTCGGGCACATTGACGATGCTGCCGTCGTCATTGAATGTGAGATCCACGCTGGTCAGCAGATAGTACGGCGTCCAGCGTGCGCTGTTGCGCGCGATTAAACGCCAGACGTCGGGTTTGCCCCAGTGGGCGTCGGCTGACAGCAGTGCTTCGCGCGGTGTCTGGCCGGCCGCGGGTGGCATGGCACGGGCGCTGCGCATGAGCAGGGAGCGCAGCCCGGTGCGCTCCATGTTCAAACGCTTGGCGGCCACCGCCAGGGTTCGGGTGCCGCGGACATCGGTGAGATCGGCGGCGAGCGCGTCGTAGGCGGCGTCGGCCGGTGGCTGGTCGCCATCCCACTCCGCGAGGGCCGCCACGGTGCGCGGAAACGCTTCACTGACTTCCGGATTGGCCACACTCTGCTGTAGCAGCGCACCCAGGGGCCAGACAAAGAGCACCAGCACGAACAGAGCCAAGGGCGCGATGAGCGCAAGGTAGCGCATCTTGCGCGCCCGTTCCGCGCGACGCAGTTTGACCTTCAGCGGTACGCCGTCCACGCTGAGATTCAGTGTGCCGGCGGTGGCTTCGGCTACGGTGATACTGTTCATCGGTGCATGTACCTCATTCCCTGCGCCGGGCCGGACGACCCGGCGCAGGATTTTGGCTACTTCGCGGCCCAGGCGTTAAAGCGCTGTTCCAGGTCTTCGCCGCGCTCCACCCAGAACCGCGTGTTGCTCGCCAGCGCGGTCTTCAGGTAGGCCGGAGCCGAGGGGAGTTCGGCCACCGTCTTGGCATCGAGCATCTGCACCGCCTTCAGGTTGGTCGGGCCGTAGGCGATTTCGGATGAGAAGATCTTCTGCTGGTCCGGGCGGCTTGCCAGTTGGATAAACCGGTAGGCTTCATCCTTGCGTGGCGTTCCCTTGGGGATCACCCAGTGGTCCAGGTCGAAAATGCTGTTGGTCCAGGCGATGCGCAGGTTCTTGCCCTCTTTTTGCGCGGTGGCGATGCGGCCGTTGTAGGCCGAGGACATCACCAGGTCGCCTGCCGCCAGCATCTGCGGGGGTTGGGCGCCGGCCTCCCACCACTGGATGTGGGGCTTGATCTGATCCAGCTTGCGGAAGGCGCGGGCTACCCCTTCGGAGGTTGAAAGCGCTGCGTATACCTGATCGGGTTTGACGCCGTCAGCCAGCAGTGCGATCTCCAGGGTGAATTTGGCGCCCTTGCGCAGACCCCGTTTGCCCGGGTACTTCTTGACGTCCCAGAAGTCGGCCCAGGAGCTGGGTGGCGTGGCCAGTTTGTCGGCGTTGTAGGCCAGGACCGTGGACCAGAGGAAGGTTCCCACACCGCAGGGACTGACCGCTTCGGGTACGAAGTCCGAGGGTTTGCCGATCTTGCTGTAGTCGAGTTCTTCGAAAAGTCCCTCGTCGCAACCGCGAACCAACTCGGCCGACTCGACCTCTACCACGTCCCAGGTGACGTTGCCGGTGTCCACCATGGCCTTGATCTTGGCCTGCTCGCCGTTATATTCGCCGGCGATGACGCCAACGCCGCTCGCCTGGGTGAATGGGCCATAGTAGGCCTTGGTCTGGCCCTTCTGCACGGCGCCACCGAAAGAGATGACGGTGATGTCGGCGCGGGCTGGTGCGGTTGCCAGTAGGCCGGCGAGCAGCAGGCCGCTGACCAACGTGACAGGTACTGGGTTCTTCATCGTTGTATTCTCCTCGTGGATTGATTGGCGGTGGACCGCCGGAATCAGGGTTAACCGGCGATGGCCGGCGGTGGGGTGAGCGCGCGAGCGTGAGCCGTGTCCACGCCCAAATCGATCCGGTCACCCACCCGCACAGCGTGCTGCCATTGGGCAACGGTGGCCTTGATCATGAAGTTGCAGTTTCCGGCCAGATTGACCCGCACCCGGACGTGGTCACCCAGGTAGATCAACTCCTCAACAGTGGCGCTGAAGCGGTTTTCGCACTGTGCACCGCTGCCGTTGAGCATGACCCGCTCCGGGCGCACGGAGACCACCGTCGGTGCACCGTGCGAGGTGACGTCGCCGAGCTGTGCCCGGATGGTGCCGCCCCCCTCCAATTGCACCAGGCAGCTGCCGTCACCGATTTCGGCCACCTTGCCGGGCAGGCTGTTGTTCTCGCCGATAAACGAAGCCACAAAGGCGTTGGCCGGCTCCTCATAAAGTCTGGCCGGCGCGTCGATTTGCTGAATCACTCCATCGTTGAAGACGGCCACCCGGTCGGAAAGTGTGAGTGCCTCACTCTGGTCGTGGGTGACAAAGACGATGGTGACGCCGAGCTCCTGGTGGATATGGCGAATTTCGATCTGCATGTGTTCGCGTAGCTGCTTGTCGAGTGCGCCAAGCGGCTCATCCATGAGTACCAACTGAGGATCGAAGATCAGTGCCCTGGCCAATGCAACCCGCTGTTGTTGACCGCCGGATAGCTGTTGGGGATACCGGGTGCCCAGCTCTTCGAGTTTCACCATGGCGAGGGCCTTGCCTACCCGCTCCTGGATATCGGCGGCAGCCATGCGGCGTACCTGCAGGGGGAAGCTCAGATTTTCCGCCACCGTCAGGTGTGGGAAGAGCGCGTAGTTCTGGAACACCATGCCGATATTGCGCTTGTGGGGAGGGATGGAGTTGAGCACCCTACCGTCCATGGTGATCTCACCGGAGGTGGGGGTCTCGAACCCGGCCAGCATCATTAGGCAGGTGGTCTTGCCCGATCCGGAGGGACCCAGAAGTGTGAGGAATTCGCCGCGCTGCACCGCAAGATTGAGGTCGCGTACGACCAGCGTTTCACCGTCGTAACTTTTCTGCACGCCGTCGAAGCGCACCAGCGCATCGGATGTAGACATTGACCTTCTCCTTCGGGCATCGGGACAGGCCATCTGGCCTGAATGATGCGCTATTCGTGTCCACCGGCTGCCGAATCGGTGTGCCGGGGCGCTTTTGAGTCGCAGCCATCGAGGGCTGCGTGCAGAGGAGTAAACGCTCCATTGGCGCCTAACACAAGAGCCACTTTGATAAACTAGAGGGAGCCAATTTTCCAAGGGGTGCGGTGGGATGAGCGTCGGTCTCGTGAGTGATCTGGTACTCCAGCAGCTACGCCAACCTGCGGATGGGCCGCGCATGCCGTTGAAACTGCAGGTCTACGAAGCACTGCGCCAAGCGATACTGGAGAACCGATTGGCTGCCGGTACGCGCCTGCCTGCCACCCGGGCGCTCGCCGATGAACTGGGGGTGGGACGCAACACCGTGATGCGCGCTTATGAACAACTGCTGGCCGAGGGATATGTTGAAGGCAAGGTGGGGTCTGGCACCTACGTGGCCGAAACCCTGCAGGACAGCCCATCCGGGGAACACCGGCCACCGCCGGTCAGCACCCGGCCAGGACGCCCCCGGTTGTCGCGTCGCGGGGATTGGATCGCGAGCCATGCGGCGGCCAGTTCGATCCAGCATGGCGCGTTCATGCCCGGTATTCCCGACGTGGAACTGTTTCCGCACAAGCTCTGGCGCCGACTGGTCGACCGCTACCTTCGTGCCGAGCATTCCAGACTCCTGCAGTATGCCGCGGGAGGCTATGGCCCACTGCGGGTGGTGCTGGCCCAGTACCTGAGAGTCACCCGGTTCGTTCCCTGTGATCCGCGGCAGGTCATCATCGTCAACGGCTCCCATCAGGCGCTGGATTTGTGCGCCAGGATGCTCGCCGACATTGACGATACAGTCTGGATTGAGGAGCCCGGCTATTGGGGCGCGAGGCACGTATTTCATTCCAACGGATTGCAGATTCGCGCCATCAAAGTGGATGAAGCAGGCATTGCCCCCGACGCCGCGGACTGGGTGCAGCCTCCACGCCTGATTTTCGTGTCGCCCTCCTGCCAGTATCCGACCGGCGCGGTGTTGACGCTGCCCAGACGGCGTGCCCTGTTGGAAGGCGCCCAGGCGCACGGTGCCTGGGTGATCGAGGATGACTACGACAATGAACTGCGTTACCACAAGCAACCGCTTGCTTCACTCTATGGTCTGGCGGGCTCTGACAGCGTCATCTATATCGGCACCTTCAGCAAAGTGATGTTTCCCGGTTTGCGCCTGGCCTACCTGGTGGTGCCTCCCGCCCTGGTGGATGCCTTTTCCGTCGGGAATGCAGAGTTGTATCGCGAAGGCCGGTTGGTGGAGCAGGCGGCGCTTGCCGAATTTATTTCCGAGGGACACTTGGCATCACATATCCGGAAGATGCGCATGGTGTATGCCGAACGCCAGTCGGTGTTGCGGGAGCGGCTCGAAAGCAGGCTTGGCGACCAGGTGGTGTTGAGCGGCGGGCAGGCCGGTATTCATCTGCTCTACCGCCTGCCGGCAGGGGTGGATGATGAGCGGCTGGCCCGGGAAGCCATGGCGGCGGGAGTCATCATTCGCCCGCTTTCCCTCTATTACCACGAACCGTCCAACCGACAGTCGGGGATGATGCTGGGCTATGCGGGCGTGAAAACAGAGCGCATCCGCCGGGCTGCCGATAGCCTCGCAGAGGTGGTGGAAAAACACCAACGTCAACCGACTGGCCGCAAGCGGCGGACACGATGATGGGCTGCCGCTGATCGTTGGGATGGTTGGTGGGCGGATTCAAAACGTCACAGAAACTGTTTCCCCGGAATTCTGACGCAGAGCAATAAATCCCGTTGCATCCGTCCTGACAACGGCGCATGGTGGCAATCCGTCCCAGCCTGCTCCAGAAGGATGCGTCATGGCAAAACCCCAAATCATTGGTATTTCTCTCAGCAGTTATGTCCGCACAGCGCGTATGGCAGCTATTGAAAAAGGCGTAGATCACGATCACGATCCAGCGCCCCCTGGCGACGCTGCCGTTACCGCTATCCACCCCTTCGGCAAGGTGCCGGTTTTCCGGCATGGCGCGGTTGAACTGTTCGAGACCCGTGCCATCACTCAGTACCTGGATACCGTGTTCGATGGGCCGGCGCTGCAGCCGACGGATCCCGTGGAGCGTGCGCGCATGGAGCAGTGGATCAGCACCATCAACGATGTGATCTACGGCACCTGGATTCGCAATTACGTACTGCAGTATGCCTTTCCGTCCGGTGCCGACGGGCTACCGGACCGCGCCGTCATCGAAGCCGCCTTGCCGGATATCGAGTATCAGCTCGCGGTCTTCAACCGGGCACTGACAGACAACCCGTATCTGGTGGGTGGGCAATTGTCACTGGCGGACCTGTTTCTATTGCCACTGGTTTTTTATGTCAACGCCATGCCTGAGGGAAAGGACAGGATGTCGGCAGCGCCCCATGTGCAGCGGTTTCTCGACCACATGGGCAGGCGCGAAAGTTTCCAGGCGACACTGCCACCCACGAATTAACGGCGGAGAGGCGCGGACCGGGAAGGACACCTGGTCCGACGCAGGGGTTAAGGCAGCTAGAAGAGGTCGACGGTGATGTCTGCGTCGAGTCTCGGATCCAGTCCATTGCCATCCGCAGTCTGGTTGTTTTTGATGTAGAGCGGGACAAACATCATTTCGTCCAGATGCTTGAGAATGTCGGCCTTGTTGACATTCGCCAGTCCGGTGGACCAATCAGCGATCTCGGTGTGCGCAAAGACACTGCTGTCGGTATAGACACCGTCCTGAAACTTGTCGGTATGAAAGCCGACTGTAAAGTCCACGTTGTTGGCGGTCACCGGTGTTCCGCTGCAACCACCGGTTTCAGCGCCGGTGGCCACGCAGTCAGCGGTATAGGTGTACTCGTAGTAGGGAGAAGGGAGTGAATTGCCGGCGTTGGGGTCGGTGGAGTTCGGGTCCGGGGTGGGAATAATCAGTTCCGCAGTGAGTAGGAACGGGCTCGCAATATTTGCCTCCACAGCCACACCCCCGAGGTTCATGTCCGGTCGACCATTGCCGTCCAACGTGCAGTCGCTGTCGTTGATGGCGTAGGTGCCGGTATATCGCACTGGGTCCGTCGGACGCGAGTCGGCCAGCGTTCCGGTGGTACTGTCTACGAATTTGAACTCGGTGTCGGCGCAGGCTGAGGAATCGGTTCTGATGCAGACCAGGATGTCGCCTTTCTGGAAATCGGGTCCCGTGGCGAACAATCTCCCGTTGTTGGTCAATGCATCACGGTAGGCGCTATCGGTGATGCAGGTGTCGATCGCCGGATCGTTGAGCACCGGTTGGGTGACAAAGACGTGACGGATGGTCCAGTATTCCGCAGCCCCCGCGTTCGCCGCCTGAATCTGGATTTGGGTGTCCAGGCTGGCCAGCAGCAGGCTCACCCGGTTGTAACGAAACTCCGCCTCACTGACACTGAGCAGTGTGTCCTCGCTGTCAAGATTCTCGACGGTTTTCGTGGTGTCGGAATAATCGAAATCCCTTGTGGCGATACTTCCGCTCTGGTCTGTGGCTAGCTCGGAACCACCACCCAGATCAATGATCCGTTGTGGGCCGTAGGTACCGCCGCCGAAGCTGCTCAATACGCTGATGGAGGCGACCTTGCCGGTTACGTTGCGGGCTTCGATAAAGGTTCCATTGTGGAGCACCGGTCCGGAGACGAGATCGGTGCCCAGGAAAATCGGGTCTCCAGCGGCTTGAGGTGACACCTGCGCTGTCGGTATTCCCGGCGCTCGGGTCAGCGCTGGGGCGGGTGCTGAGGCCAGAGTCGAGTTGAGCAGATGAACAGTCATATCACCGCGTGTGGCCGGGGTGTCACTACCCGAGTTCCCACTCCCGCCTCCGCCTCCACCACAGCCAGCCAGGATTGTCAGCGTCAGCAGGGGTGCCGAAATCAGGTACGGATTCATGAGCGTAACTCCTGCCTGTCCGCGTCCCGTGTCCGGTCGGGGTAACGGGGTGGGTTGTCGTTTTTGGACTCGTCAGGTCGCTGGAGTCGGGGCACAATGTGCAGCCGGCGCAATTTGCAGCGACTTTCTAAATCTAGTCGCTCGAAGACACCTTTCAACCTGATCCATGA
>JBNLBB010000097.1:0-10239 GCA_050302415.1 Gammaproteobacteria bacterium
CCTGCGACATCTGCGCACCCAGTCCCTCCGGCCGCAGATAGGGCAATGCGTGGAGCTGGGCCAGGATGGCACAGCGACCCACCGCCGGAAAGCACAGCAGTGCCCACCAGGCGCCGTCATAGGAGAGCTTCGCCAGGGCGGCGAACTGACAGAGCAGCACCGCCAACAGTGCGCAGACGGCAACGGGTCCACTGGCCGGATCCTTCATGATCGCCAGCATGCGGGCGGGGTCGCCGCGCCCTCCGGCCCAGGCGTCCACGGTATCGGCCAGACCATCCAGATGCAGCGCACCGCTCAACACCAGGGACACCAGAATCACCAGCGCCGCAGCCAGTTGTGGAGAAGAGGGCAGGACCAGCGCCGCAATCGCGGTCAACAGCACTCCGAGCAACAGGCCGACCAACGGAAACCAGAGTACTACCCGGCCCCAGTCGGGTGCCCGCCCGCCGGCGCCACCGGAATGCGGGTCAGGAAGGCAATGGCATAACGCAGCTCAGGCATCTCGGCCCAGCCGCGCGTGAAAGGCCAGGCGGGGAAACATCTGGTCCTGGTAGCGGGACACCACCACGCGCGACAATCCTCCATAGGGCACCTCAATCCGGTGCATCCCATCCATCGGCATCCCCAGGGCGTGCATCAGCACAACGCGGATGACACCACCGTGCGTCACCACCAACAGATGCTCGCCCGAATGTTCGTCGATGAGCCCCTGCCAGGCCGTCAGCACGCGGTCCTGAAAACTCTGCAGCGTTTCACCACCCGGTGGATGGTGATGCATGGGATCGCGCCAAAAATTCTGCAACTGCTCGGGACATTCGTGCAGCAGGTCAACCGTACTCCGCCCCTCCCACGCGCCAAAATGAATCTCCTTCAATCCGGCATTCAGGGCGAGCGGCAGCGAGGATTGACCCGCCACTTCGGTGGCAAACTCGGCGCAGCGCAGCAATGGCGATGTGATCACCCGCTCCCAGGCCGGTGGCACCTGCAGATGGCTGCGCATCTGGTGCCATCCCACTTCGCTCAACAGGTCGTTGGTGTGGCCGCGCACCCGCTCGCCGCCGAGGGGTTGGCCATGTCGCAGCAGGTCGATGGTGGTATCGGTAGTCATTAGATTGGGTTATCCGAAATCGGGCATTCAGTGGCCGCCGCCCTTCAGATGGAGTGGTAAACCGGCGTGGATCATGGTCACGGTATCGCAGAGCGTGGCCAGTTCCTGGTGCAGACGCCCGGCCTCGTCTACAAAGCGGCGGGTCTCCGCGCCCAGCGGCACCACTCCGCTGCCCACTTCGTTGCTCACCAACAATACCTGCGCCTGCAGCCGGGGAAGCGTTGCCAGCAGCGCCTGTCGCTCGCGGCTGAAGATCTGGCGCTCCCGGCTCAGGAGGTTGCTCAGCCACAGGGTCAGGCAGTCCACCAGCAGACACCCGTCGAGGGAATCGTTCCGCTGCAGGGCTTCGGCGAGCGCGACCGGCTCCTCGATCACGTGCCAGTGTGACGGACGCTGCGCCCGATGGTGGGCGATGCGCGCGGTCATCTCGTCATCCAGCGCTTCGGCGGTGGCCAGATAGATAACGGGACCGCCGGCGGCCTGGGCCCGGGATTCGGCCCAGCGGCTCTTGCCCGATCGTGCCCCGCCCAGAATCAGCTCTTTCGCTCCCACCTTCATCCTGTCATGTTGTTCTGTGAATCCACCCCGGTACAAGGCGCGCTATTATACGCATGCGTCCGCACGCTGCAGTACTTCGCGGCCGCGGGCTGACCGGGATCGGGCTGACAACCAGTACAACCACAGCGATTGAATCCGGCGACGCCCGGTTACTCGGCACGAACAATCAACTGGAGGGTGACATGCAACTGTCGAAACGGATCAATTGGGTGATGGGTTTGCTGGTGATTGTGGGCTCGCTGTTGAGCGTACCAAGCGCACCCGCAGTGGCCGCCGGTGAAGAGGTGATCAAGGTGGTCTATCACGCCGACTTCGCCGACCCCCGACGCTTCAGCGCCATGCTCACCAGCATCAACAACATGGTCACCTACTACGAAAACGAACTGGTCGAATATGACGTGCGGATTGTGTTTGTTGCCCACGGCATCCGCTTTGTCACCGATGATCCGCTGAGCAAGACACCGTTTGCCGAAGACGCCGAAATGAAAGCCCGCCGCGAATCGAACCGCGGCCGGATGGCGGCGCTGCACGAAGTCAAAGGCGTCAAGCTGGAGCTGTGCGAAATCACCCGCAGTGAAGTCGGGCTGGCCGAAGAGAATCTCTACCCTGACGTGGAGCGCGTGCCTTCAGGCGTGGTGCGCCTGGCCGAACTGCAGCGCCAGGGTTTTGCCTATATCAAGGTTGAGTGACCAGCCCTTCGGTCCGGCCGTGCCACAGCCACTGGGTCGGCATGGCGCCCGGTTCATCCGATACGACCAGGCGTGACAGTCCCGCGTAGGGAATGGTGATGTGGCGATAGCGTGACAGCGGCGCGCCCATGGCCGCGAGCAGCAGAATCCGGAGGACGCCGGTGTGGGCAATCAGCAGGATACGCCGATCACGATGCCGCTCCAGGATGCCCTGCCACGCAGCGAGCACCCGTTTCTGGAATGCGGTCAGCGCTTCGCCACCCGGCGGCGGCGACAGTTCCGGGTTGTCGCAGTAGGCAGCGTAGGCATCAGCATATTCCATCCGGAGAACCTCCGGGGTCAGCCCCTCCCACACGCCGTAGTCGAGCTCGGCCAATCCGTCATCCGCGTCGCAGACCAGATCTCTGGCAGCTGCCAGCTCCTCGCCAAACGCCCGGCAGCGTACCAGTGGTGAGGTGACGATCACGTCCCACTCGCCACCCTCACAGCTGCTGCGCATCTGCTGCCAACCGCGCTCGGTCAGCGGATCATCCCGTTGCCCCCGATAGAGCCTGCCACCCTCCGGCTCGCCGTGCCGAAGCAGATCCA
Organism: Gammaproteobacteria bacterium; assembly: GCA_050302415.1. Taxonomy (GTDB): domain Bacteria; phylum Pseudomonadota; class Gammaproteobacteria; order JBNLBB01; family JBNLBB01; genus JBNLBB01. The sequence continues at coordinate 2,944 of JBNLBB010000097.1, forward strand.
CCACTGTCGCCACTGATTCAGCCGTCCTGTCCGATCGCGCTCTTCACCATCTCCTGCAACTCGCCCTTGCGGTAGAGTTCCAGGGTGATGTCACAACCACCCACCAGTTCCCCGTTGATGTAGAGCTGGGGGAAGGTGGGCCAATCGGCAAATCGCGGCAGGTTTTCAAAAACCTCGGCGTCTTCGATGACATTGACGTAGTGAAACGGCTGCCCACAGGCACCCAGTGCCTGCGCGGCGCGGCTCGAATAGCCACACATCGGAAACTGGGGAGAACCCTTCATGAACAGCACGATCGGGTTCTCTTCAACTGTCTGTTTGATTCGGTCCATGACATCCATGGATTGTCACCTCGCTGGAGTGGGGAATGGTCAGGGCTGGACGCCCGGTGTTTGCATGCTATCGACGTTACGCTGCAACCAAAGTTCCAGCAGCGCAAGATGCCACAATTTGCTGCCCTGGATTCGGGTCAGATGGTGCTCCGGTTCGGCCAGCAGTTTTTCCACATAGGCCGGATTGTAGAGCTGCCGCTGCCTGGCTTCCGGGCTGAGCAGGATATCGCGCATGAAATCCAGAAACGGTCCGCGCACATACTTGAGTGCCGGCACGGGAAAGTAGCCTTTGGGCCGGTCGATCACACTGTCCGGGATCAAGCCACGGGCGATTTTCTTCAGCGCGTGTTTGCCCCCGGAGGGAATCTTCAGTTCGGGCGGCATGCTGGCAGCGAGCTCGACCACATACTGATCCAGGAACGGAACGCGCGCCTCCAACCCCCAGGCCATGGTCATGTTGTCCACCCGTTTGACCGGATCATCGACGATCAGGGTGGTCACGTCGAAATTGAGCACACGATCCAGGTAGGTGTCGGCCGGTACCGTCTCCAGGTACTCGGAGACCAGCGCGGCCGTGTGGTCTCCGCCGTGAAAGCGTCCTTCCACGGTCTCGAGAAATTCCGGATGGTCGCGATCGAAATAGTGGCGACGGAACCGCTCCACGAACGGCCCTCCCTCCGCCACCATGCGCGGATACCAGAAATACCCGGCAAACACTTCATCGGCGCCCTGTCCGCTCTGTACCACCTTCACCGATTTGGACACCTGCTCGGCCAGCAGATAGAAGGCGACCGCATCCTGCCCCACCATGGGTTCGGCCATATGGCAGACCGCTTCGGGCAGCCGTTCGATCACCCCGTCGTTGGGAATCCGGTATTGGTGGTGTTCCGTGCCAAAGCGTTCGACGACCGCGTCCGAGTATTCGAACTCGCTGCCCCGCTCCTCCGGTTGATCCTCGAAACCCACGGAAAAGGTGAGAATGCGCTCCACCCCGGCCTCCGCCAGCAAGCCCACCAGCAGGCTGGAATCCAACCCCCCGGAGAGCAGCACGCCCACCGGCACATCGGCGATCACCAGGCGGCGGCGCACGGCCTCCTTGAGTGACTCGTGGATGGCGTCAATCCACTCCTGCTCCGTATGCACCGTCTCCGGGCGCCGGGATACCAGTTGCCAGTAGCGCCGCTCCCGGATGTCGCCATCGGCACTCACGGTCAGGGTCGTGCCTGGAACCACCTTGCGCACGCCCTTGAGAATGGTTCGCGGTGCCGGTATCACGGCATGCAGTGTCAGTTGGTGGTGCAGGGCCACCGGATCGATATCGGTATCGATATCGCCCGCCGCGAGCAGTGCCTGGCTGTTGGAGGCGAAGCGAAACCGCCGCTCGGTGCGGCTGAAGTAGAGCGGCTTGATTCCCATGCGGTCGCGGGCGAGAAACAGCTGCCGTTCGCGCCGGTTCCAGATGGCAAAGGCGAACATGCCATGCAGGCGCTCGACGCAGGCTTCGCCCCAGGCGTGGTAGGCCTTGAGGATCACTTCACTGTCGCCATGGGAGAAAAAGGAATAGCCCTTGGCGATCAGCTCCTCGCGCAACTCCGGATAGTTGTAGATGGTGCCGTTGAACACTAGCACCAGTCCAAGTTCCTCATCCACCATGGGCTGATTGGCTGCCGCAGAGAGATCGATGATCGAGAGACGCCGATGCCCCAGTTTCAGCGCATCGTCGTGAAACCGCCCCTCGTTGTCCGGTCCCCGGCGGGCGAGCCTTTCGAGCATGGCACTGACTGCCGCATCGGGCGTCTCGCGTCCGTCGAACCTCAATTCACCACAAATGCCACACATCGCTACTCAATCCTTGGGTCCCCGGTCACCACCGCCGGGGGTTTCGATTGTCAATTGTCGTCCGGCGCACAGGGTGAGCGCCATTGCCATGCCCACTTTCTCCCGTGGGTGGGCGGCGGGCCTCGAATCGCGCGGCTCGCCGCGCCCGGTTGGCTTCCCGCGCGCTCAACCGCAGATGGCCGGCGCCCGTCTCACCGCCGAGTGCATTGATTAAACTGGAAAATATCCTGAGTTCTACGGGATTCAACACACTGTTCCGGGTCGGGCCAAACTCACGGGGCGCTATGTTAACCATATCGCCCACCAACACCACAGGGGAATTGCTGATTTACCTCAATGCAATTCCGAGTAAAATACTTAGGATTACTTGCATCTGTCCAGGATTGCGGCTAATCCTCGGACTGTGTTCTTCAATACTCACTCATTCAAGGAGTCTTCACATGGAGCATAAGCTTCCGGAACTGCCCTATGCCAAGAATGCGCTTGCCCCGCATATCTCGGAAGAGACCATCGATTTTCACTACGGCAAGCACCACAACACCTACGTCACCAACCTGAACAATCTGGTGAAGGGCAACGAGTTTGAATCCATGTCGCTGGACGAAATTGTCCGCTCGGCCCCGGCCGGTGGCGTGTTCAACAACGCGGCCCAGGTCTGGAACCACACCTTCTACTGGAACGGCCTCAGCCCCAAGGGCGGCGGCGCGCCCGGCGGTTCCCTGGCGGCGGACATCGACAAGGCGTTCGGCTCGTTCGACGCGTTCAAGGAGCAGTTCACTCAGAAGGCGGTCACCCTGTTTGGGTCCGGCTGGGCCTGGCTGGTCAAAAATGGCGATGGTTCCCTCTCCATCGAGCAAACCAGCAATGCGGGCAACCCGATGACCAGCGGCCAGACGCCGATTCTGACCTGTGATGTCTGGGAGCACGCCTACTACATCGACTATCGCAATCTTCGACCCAAATACCTGGAGGCTTTCTGGGGGCTGGTCAACTGGGATTTCGCCGCCGCCAACCTCGACAAAGCCTGATCTCCGGCCACCCGGGCTGACACAGGGGCCGGCAGCAGCCGGCCCTTTTTGCTTGGCCAGCCTGGAGCGCCCGAAAATGCTGGATTGCGTTCAACCCCAGCACTGTTTAGAATTTCGCGTTTCCATCACACGCGGCGGTCCCCTTCGGACTGCTTTTTTGTTTTGGAGCAGGAACAAATGGCCGATACGCTCATGCACACATACGCACGTCAGCCGGTGAGCTTCACCCATGGTGAAGGGGCGTGGCTATGGGACTCCTCCGGTAAACGCTACCTGGATGCCATTGGCGGCATTGCGGTCTGCGCGCTCGGCCATGCCCACCCCAACGTGACGCGGGCCATCTGCGACCAGGCGGGCAAGCTGGTGCACACCTCCAACATCTACCAGATCGACAAACAGGCCGAACTGGGTGACCGGCTCACCGCCTTCGCCGGCATGGAACGCGTCTTTTTCGGCAATTCCGGCGCCGAGGCCAACGAGGCCGCCATCAAGATCGCGCGCAAGCTGGGCAACAAAAAAGGGATCCAGACACCGACCATCGTGGTGATGCAGAACAGCTTCCATGGGCGCACCCTGGCCACCCTGACGGCCACCGGCAATCGCAAGGTGCAGGCTGGTTTCGAGCCCCTGGTCCAGGGTTTTGCCCGCATTCCCTACAACGATCTCGTCTCCCTGGAGTCCGTGGCCAAAAACACCCAGGAGGTGGTTGCGGTCCTGGTGGAACCAATCCAGGGCGAAGGCGGTATCCGGATTCCAGATGCGCAATACCTGACCGAGATTCGCCGCATCTGCAACCAGCAGGGCTGGCTGATGATGCTGGACGAGATCCAGACCGGCATGGGCCGCACCGGCAAACCCTTCGCCTACATGCACAGCGACATCCGTCCCGATGTGATCACCGTGGCCAAGGCGCTCGGCAACGGTGTGCCGATTGGCGCCTGCCTGGCCCGCGGCGAAGCAGCGGACCTGCTGCAACCCGGCAATCACGGCTCCACTTTCGGCGGCAATCCGCTGGCCTGTGCCGTGGGGCTCGCCGTGCTTGACACGATTGAACGGGACAATCTCGTGGCCCGGGCGGGAACACTCGGCGACCGCATCGTGGCCGCTTTCCAGCAGCAACTGGGTGGTGTGTCCGGGGTCACGCAAATCCGTGGGCAGGGTCTGATGATCGGCATCGAACTCGACCGCAACTGCCAGACGCTGGTGGGCGAAGCGCTGCAGGCGGGTCTTCTGATCAACGTGACCGCCGAATCTGTGATCCGGCTGCTGCCCGCCTATGTCACCAGTGACGAACAGGCGGATCAGCTGGTGACCGAACTTTCGACTCTCGTCCGCGGGTTTCTCGGGAAATCGTGACCATGCGACATTTTCTGACCCTCAAGGACCTCACCGCCGCGGAGCTGGAATCGCTCGTGGCCCGGGCCATCGAACTCAAGGCCATGCGGCGCAACGGCGAGATCTATGAGCCGCTGAAGAACCGCACCCTGGGCATGGTGTTCGAAAAGTCCTCCACCCGTACGCGCGTCTCCTTTGAAGTGGCAATGACCGACTTCGGCGGCGGCTCTGTCTTTCTTTCGCCGCGGGATACCCAGCTTGGTCGTGGCGAGCCGGTGGAAGATACCGCGAAGGTGCTGTCGCGCATGGTGGACGCGGTGATGATCCGGACCTTTGAACACGACAAGGTGGAGCGCTTCGCCGCCGTTTCGCGGGTACCGGTGATCAATGCCCTGACCGATCTCTACCACCCCTGCCAACTGCTTGCCGACATCCAGACCTATGTGGAGCACCGCGGCTCGATTCGCGGCAAAACTGTGGCCTGGATCGGTGACGGCAACAATATGTGCCACAGCTTCATTCAGGCCGCCGAGCGGTTCGGATTTCGACTGAACGTGGCCTCCCCGCAAGGCTACGAACCCAACGCCGATATCGTGAATGCGGACCGCCAACACGTGCAGGTGGGCAACGATCCCGCTACGGCGGTCTCCGGTGCCGACCTCGTGGTCACGGACGTATGGGCCAGCATGGGACAGGAGGAGGAAGCCGCGTCCCGCATGCAGATGTTCGCGCCCTATCAAGTCTCCGAGGGATTGATGGCGCTCGCAGCCAAGGACGCCCTGTTCATGCACTGTCTGCCTGCCCACCGCGGCGAAGAGGTCACTGCCGGGGTGATCGACGGTCCGCAGAGCGTGGTGTGGGACGAAGCGGAAAACCGGCTGCACTCCCAGAAAGCCCTGCTGGAATTTCTCCTCTGCACCCGCTGACCCCTTGGGCCGCGAATGATATTTGCTATCATTTGCCGCTGACCTTATTTGGCGTGGGGGTATAACCAGTCGTGTCACTGCTTGAAGTTCGGGGCATCGAGTGTCGCTATCGCGACCAACTGGTGGTTTCCGACCTCTCGTTCCACGTCAACCAGGGCCATATCGCCAGCCTGCTGGGACCCAGCGGGTGCGGTAAAACCACCATCCTCCGCGCCATCGCCGGATTCGAACCGGTCTATAGCGGGGAGATCCGGATTGCCGGTGAGATTGTCTCCCGACCGGGCAGCACACTTGCCCCGGAACGCCGCCAATTGGGGATGGTGTTTCAGGATTACACTCTTTTCCCCCACATGACCATTGCGGACAACATCGGATTTGGTCTGCGCCACCTCCCCAGGGCTGTGCGGGCGCGGAGTCAGGACGAGATGCTGGAGGTGGTGGGGCTTGCCGGCTATGGATCGCGCTTTCCGCACGAACTGTCGGGCGGCCAGCAACAGCGGGTGGCACTGGCCCGTGCCCTCGCCCCCAAGCCGCGCATGCTGCTCATGGATGAACCCTTCTCCAGTCTGGATGTGGAACTGCGCGAACGCCTGAGCGTGGAGGTTCGGGAGATTCTCAAGCAGCAGGGCACCACCGGTATCCTGGTGACCCACGATCAGCACGAAGCCTTCGCCATGTGCGAGGTGGTGGGCGTCATGCAGGAGGGCCGGATTGTGCAATGGGACACGCCCTACAACCTCTACCACGAGCCGGCCCATCGCTTCGTGGCCGATTTCATCGGCCAGGGGATCTTCCTGCCCGGCGAGGTGGAGTCACCCGACACGCTCTCCACCGAGCTTGGCCTGCTCACCGGCAATCGCGCCTACCCGTGGCCCAAGGGAACTCCCATCCAGATCCTGGTGCGGCCCGACGACGTGGTCCCGGACAGCACGGGCGACCTGCGTGGTGAAGTGGTTGCCAAGGCTTTTAAAGGAGCGCAGATTCTTTACACGCTCAAACTGCAGACCGGCAGCCGGGTGTTGGCCATGTTCCCGAGTCACCACGATCATGCCGTGGGCGAGGTGGTTCCCATCCGCCTGGATACCGATCACCTGGTCGCGTTCGAATCCTGACCATCGGTCGGCATGAGAGACTCCTGACCGCGCGCACCCAAACCAACCCACAGCGGAGAGATGCCATGGACCTGGAACTGATCAGTTTTAAAATTTGTCCGTTCGTGCAGCGCTCGGCCATCACCTTGCTGCACAAGGGGGTCGAATTCCGCACCACTTATATCGAACTCGCCTCTCCCCCGGACTGGTTCCCCAAAATCTCCCCCTTTGGCAAAGTGCCGTTGCTGCGGGTGGACGGGAAACACATCATCTTCGAATCGGCCGTCATCAACGAGTATGTCGATGATGTCACCAGTGATCGGCTGATGCCCGACGATCCCCTGCAGCGTGCACTGAACCGGGCCTGGATTGAATTCGGCTCCGGTCTCCTCGGCGACATGTGGCAAACCATGATGGCCAAGGACCAAGCACAGTTTCGCGAAAAGGCCAAAACCCTGCGCGGCAATCTGGAGCGGCTGGAGACAGGCGCGCCGATTATCGGCCCCTGGTTCAATGGTGACCGGTTCTCCCTGGTGGACGCCGCCTGTGCCCCGCTTTGGCAGCGTATAGCCATCCTCAATGCGCATCTGGAGTTTGTTTCCCTGAGCGGACTGGACAAAGTGAGCGCCTGGTCAAGCCAATGCGTTGATCTTCCAGAAACCCGTTCATCGGTGCTTCCCGAGTTTGAAACACTCTTTCTGGATTACACGCGAAACGCCGGCTCCTGGGTTGGACAGCAGCTCGG
>JBNLBB010000098.1:0-10218 GCA_050302415.1 Gammaproteobacteria bacterium
GACAGCCGGGAACTGCTGCGTACCGTCATGCGCAAGGTGACCCGGGCCGGATACGAAGTGGTCAACGTGGATGCCACGCTGGTGGCGCAACAGCCGAAAATGGCGCCGCACATCCCGCAGATGAGGCAGTGCATTGCCGCGGACGTGGGGACGCTGCCCGCCCAGGTCAACATCAAGGCAACCACCACCGAGGGGTTGGGCTTTACGGGGCGGGGCGAGGGCATTGCCGCGTTGGCGGTAGTGCTGCTCCGCCAGATGACCCGATCCGAAGCGTGAACACCCCCCAGTTCGTCTGCGACTGGCCGCGAGCCTTTGGCCAGCCGGTCAACCAGGCCACGCTGCGCACCACGCCTGCCGATTTCCAGGTGGACGAAATACCGCAGACCCAACCTTCCGGCGCGGGAGAACACCTGTGGCTGCGGGTGCGCAAGGAGAACCAGAATACCCGCTGGGTGGCAGAGCGGCTGGCGCAGAGCCTTGGCGTGGCAGTGCAGGAGGTCGGCTTTGCCGGCATGAAGGACCGCCGCGCCGTCACTCAACAGTGGTTCAGTCTGCCCTGGCCGATCAAGGCGCCGCTGCCGGACTTGGAGCGGGAGGCAAGCGACGGCTTCCAGGTGCTGGAGTTCGCCCGGCATGGGGCGAAACTGCGCCGAGGTATGCTGGAAGGCAACCGGTTCAAGTTGGTTTTGCGCGCCGAGCGCCTGGATCCGGTGGAGTTCGAGTCTCGCCTGGAGCGGGTGCTGGAGTCTGGGGCTCCCAACTATTTCGGGGAGCAGCGGTTTGGCCGCGAGGGAGACAATCTGGTGCAGGCTGCGGCGTTGCGCGAATCCCGCCGCTTTGGCGGCCGACAGCGTCGTGGTGCAAAATTCGACATCTACCTCTCGGCGGCCCGCGCATTCCTTTTCAATGAAGTGGTGGCGGCCCGGGTGAGGAATGGCAGCTGGCAGGCAGGCGACGGGAGTCCCTGGTCAGCTACCGGACCGCTGTGGGGACGTGGGCGGCTCACCGGTTCGCAGCAGCAGCAGGCGCTGGAGAGCGAAACCGTGCGCCGGTGGCCGGTATTTGCCGATCTGCTTGAGCACACCGGTCTGCAGCAGGAGCGCAGGCCCATGATCTTGCGTCCTGATTCCTTTGAGCACCGGTTCGGACCAGGGTGGCTGGAACTCGAGTTCACGCTGGCGGCAGGCTGTTACGCCACCTCGCTGTTGCGCGAGCTGGTGAACTATCAAAACTTTTTGGAGGTTTAAGCAAGTAATTCCGTTGAAATATGGTCCAACCAAAGAGTAGGTGCGCAAATAAGGCGAGAAATTCGTTAAAACAAAGGGTTAAACGCGCATTGTAAAAAGAAGGTCAAGAATATGCGGACCACGATTCTAGCTGACACACCCGGAAACGGCCGCTCTCCCGCCGTGTTATTCAACTGCCTGCCGACGGCCGTTTCAGCAGCACATACAGTGCACCCGTACCGCCGTCGACAGGGCGGGCGGAACAAAAAGCCAACACCTCGCTCCGTTGCCGCAGCCAGCGTCCAATCCGGGCTTTGATCACCGGCCGTCCGTTGGGCGAGGAGTTGCCCTTGCCGTGAACAATCCGGACGCACCGCCTGCCGCGGGCCAGCACCGAGCGGAGAAACTCCTGGACGGCGGCGTGTGCCTGGTCGGCGGTCAGGCCATGCAAATCCAGGTGGTCGGCGATGCTGTACTGACCCCGGCGCAGTTTGCGCCAGTCGCGCAAGTTGAGACCGGGCTGCTGGAAGAGTAACTCCTCGCCCGATTCCAGTTCGGTGAAGTCGATTGAGCCGCTGGCCAGCTCTTCCAGGACCTGGGCCTCGTCGCGCTCGCGCATGCGGGCAACCGGGGGTGGTTTCACGGGGGCCGGTTCCACCCGATCGTGGCGGATTCGACGCACGGATCCCACGCTTTCGCGAAACAGGGAGATATCGTCGTCGTCGATTTTCCGGTCGGCCATGGACCGATTAAATACCGACTGAGGGCTCGGTCGCAACCGTCCGCCGGGCGCGTAGGAGATGGCGGGTGATTCCGGTATAGTACGCGCAGCCCGGGGGGCGGCTCAGCACACGGTAATCATGCGCATACTCATTTCAAACGATGACGGCTATCTGGCGCCGGGGTTGACGGCGCTCGCAGACAGTTTACGGGAAATCGCCGACATCACCGTCGTTGCCCCGGATCGCGATCACAGCGGTGCGAGCAACAGCCTTACCCTGCGCAATCCCCTGCGGGTCCACCGCGTGTCGGAGGAGTTCTACCGGGTGGACGGGACCCCCACCGACTGCGTCCATCTCGGTCTGACCGGACTGTTGCAGGAGGACCCGCAAATGGTGGTTTCCGGCATCAATTCGGGCGCCAACATGGGGGACGATGTGCTCTATTCCGGAACAGTCGCCGCCGCCACCGAGGGGCGCTTTCTCGGGTTTCCGGCGCTGGCAGTCTCGATCAACAATTTCGCGCCCAGGTATCTGGAGACAGCCGCGCAGGTGGCGCGCGAACTGATCGAAAGGCTGCGCGACAAGCCACTGCCGCCCGACACCATCCTCAACGTCAATGTTCCGGATATTCCCTACGCTGAGCTGAGTGGTTTCCGCTCCACCCGACTCGGGCAGAGGCATCGCTCAGAACCGGTGGTGCGCGCAACCGATCCCCGCGGCCATCAGGTCTATTGGGTGGGCGCCGCCGGCCCAGAACAGGACGCCGGACCGGGCACCGATTTTCACGCCGTGCGCGAAGGCTATGTCTCAGTCACCCCACTCAAGATCGACATGACGGACCATGCCAGCATGGACCGGGTGGCCGCATGGCTGGGATAGGCGGACCCATGGATCCCATCCGTCGGCAGGGAATCGGCATGACCTCCCAGCGGACCCGCTCGCGGCTGGTGCAACAGCTGCGTGATTCGGGTATCTCCGACGAGCGGGTGCTGGAGGCGATCAACCAGGTGCCCCGCCATCTTTTTGTGGACGAGGCGCTGGCAAGTCGCGCCTACGAAAACACGGCACTGCCCATCGGCCATGGCCAGACCATTTCACAGCCGCTGACCGTGGCGCGAATGACCGAGGCACTGCTGGAACCGGGTAACGTGCAGAAGGTGCTGGAGATTGGAACCGGGTCCGGGTATCAGGCCGCGGTGCTGGGTCATCTGGTGGAGCAGGTTTTCACCGTGGAGCGGATTCTCAGCCTGGTGCGCCGGGCGAAAACCCTCATTCGCGATCTTCGACTGGGCAATGTCCATGTCCGGCACAGCGACGGCGGTACGGGGTGGCGCCAGTACGCCCCCTTCGATGCCATCCTGGTTGCCGCCGCGGCCGTGGAGATTCCGCCGGGCCTCATGGATCAGGTGAAGGTGGGTGGCCGGATCGTTGCCCCGGTCGGACAGCAGGCAGACCAGGAACTGGTGATTTTTCAACGGACGGCCAACGGGTTTGAAAAGCGGGTGCTTGACTCGGCCTATTTTGTGCCCATGCGCGGAGGGATCGGCTGATGCGTATTTTTGCCCGACTCTATGATCGGGTGCTGGCCTGGAGTCGCCATCCCCGGGCCCAGCATGTGCTCGCGGGGCTCAGCTTTGCCGAATCCTCCTTCTTTCCCGTGCCGCCGGACGTCATGCTTGCGCCCATGGTGCTGGCACGCCCCGAGCGGGGCTGGTGGTTTGCTTCCATTACCACCGCTGCCTCAGTGGTGGGAGGACTGTTCGGCTACCTGATTGGCCTGTTTGCCATCGAGGCGATCATGCCCTGGGTGGAACAGTTCGGCTATCTGCCGGCCTACCAGAAAGCCGGGCAGTGGTTTGCCGAGTGGGGGGTCTGGGTGGTGTTGCTGGCCGGGTTCTCACCCATCCCCTATAAAGTCTTCACCATTGCGGCGGGCGCGGTTTCGATGGCGCTGGCGCCGTTTGTGCTGGCGTCGACTGTAGGGAGGGGAGGTCGCTTCTTTCTGGTGGCGGCAGTCATGAAGTTTGGCGGTGCACGCTATGAACCGGTCCTGAGACGCTACATTGATGTGCTTGGCTGGTTGATGGTGGGACTGCTGGTGGTTGGATTCCTGATTCTGAGGTGATGAGAGCCGGACAGGTATTGATACTGGTGGGTGTGCTGATGTTGGCCGGCTGCGCCGACGTCGGACACTACCGGGTAAAGCCCGGCGATACGCTCTATTCCATCGCCTGGCGCTACGGGCAGCAATTCCAGGATGTTGCCGCCTGGAACAACATCCAGCCTCCCTACCTCATACACGAAGGTGAATGGATCCGGGTGGTACCACCGGATGGAAGCCGGCCTGACTACGCGTCGGTCGCCGATGCGCCACCGTCACCACAGATGGTACCGCCCAGCGGTTCTGAGCTGCCCGGTCCCACGGTATCGGGCGCGGTGTCACGTGCCGATCCACCACCAGCGGTAGAGATCCGACCGCGGGGTCCCGCGGCAACCACGCCGGCTCCATCGGAATCGGTGCCCCCTGGTCCGTTGGTCTGGAGTTGGCCTGCGCAGGGGCGGGTGGTGCGGGGCTTTGCCGGCCAGTTGACAGATCGCCAGGGGGTGGATATCAGCGGCACCCGGGGAGACCCGGTGCGGGCGGCGGCGCGGGGCAGAGTGGTCTATGCTGGATCGGGTTTGATCGGTTATGGCCAGCTGATCATCATCAAGCATGATGAGCTGTTTTTGAGCGCCTATGCCCACAATCGCAAACTGCTGGTCAAAGAAGGAGATAGCGTGAGAAGCGGGCAGCTCATTGCCGAGTTGGGCAGCAGTGGCACGGACCGGCCCAAACTCCATTTTCAGATTCGACACAAGGGAAAACCGGTGGATCCGGTCCGTTACCTGCCAAGACGCTGACTATCCCGTTTGGTTGCGTTGCGGCACGCAGGGGCATCGGGTACCATCGCTCTCTGACTAATCATTCAAAAACACAGGGTTATAGCCGGAAGCTGGCGGACTTACGAATGAGCAACAATAGCAAGCGCGGTCGCGGCAAAAGCAAGAAATCCGAAGAAGCGGAAATTGCAGTTGACGACGAAATGGATCTCGACTCCGAAGCGGAGGAGGAAGAGGAGTCCGACGACGATTCTGACACTGATGAGTCAGCGACCGACAGCAAAGTGTTCGCGGCCGGAGATGTCGGTGCCGGTGGTGCGGATGCCACCCGAATCTATCTCAACGAAATAGGACGTTCCCCCCTGCTGTCCGCGGAGGAGGAGGTCTATTTCGCGCGTCTGGCCCAAAAGGGCGACGAGTCCGGGCGCAACCGGATGATCGAGTCCAACCTTCGACTGGTGGTCAAAATCGCCCGCCGCTATCTCAATCGCGGCCTCACCCTGTTGGATCTGATCGAAGAGGGCAATCTTGGACTGATTCGGGCCGTGGACAAGTTTGATCCGGAACGTGGATTCCGCTTTTCCACCTACGCCACCTGGTGGATTCGTCAGACCATTGAGCGCGCCATCATGAATCAGACGCGCACCATCCGGTTACCGATTCATATCGTCAAGGAGATCAACGTCTACCTGCGTGCTGCCCGTCAGCTCTCCCAGCAGTTGGATCATGAGCCAACCGCCGAGGAGATCGGGCAACTGCTGAACAAGCCGGTGGACGAGGTCAAGCGCATGCTCGGACTGAACGAGCGGATCGCCTCTGTGGATTCACCCATCTCCCGGGATGAAGACAAACCGCTGATCGATACCATCCAGGATGAAAACAATACCGATCCTTCCTCGCTGCTGCAGGAGATGGATCTCAACGAAAACCTGGAAATCTGGCTGGAACAGCTCAGTGACAAGCAACGCGAAGTGGTCACCCGCCGCTTCGGGCTGCGTGGCTATGAATCGGCAACTCTGGAAGAGGTGGGCAACGAAATTGGCGTGACCCGCGAGCGGGTGAGGCAGATTCAGATGGACGCGCTGCACAAATTGCGCGACATGATGCGGGCCGAGGGGATTTCGGAATACTAGACGCGGACAGACCGTGCTTGAAGCACTCATATTCGATGTGGACGGCACGCTCGCGGAGACTGAGCGTGATGGTCATCGGATCGCCTTCAACCGCGCATTTGACGCCTTCGGACTGGGCTGGCATTGGGACGTATCCCTGTACGGCGAATTGTTGGTCGTAACCGGTGGCAAAGAGCGAATCCAGTACTTCATCGACCGCTACGCTCCGGCACTCCCCGAAGGCGAGCCTATTGATGGCCTGATCGGCCGACTGCACCGGGAAAAAACACACCACTTTGTTTCGCTGCTGCGGGAGGGGTTGATCCCGTTGCGTCCAGGTATCCCCGAACTGCTGCGGGAGGCACGCCAACAAGGAATCAGGCTGGCCATCGCTACCACCACCACCCCACAGAACGTCAGCGAGTTGCTGCGCGTCAATCTGGGTGACGAGAGTGTTGCCTGGTTTGAAGTGATCGCCGCCGGCGATATGGTCAGCCGCAAAAAACCTGATCCCGCGGTCTATCGGCTGGCGCTGGAGCGGCTGGGGCTGCCCCCCGTGCAGTGCTGCGCGATTGAGGATTCCCCCCCGGGATTGCAGGCTGCCAAGGGCGCCGCGATTCCCACCCTGATCACCCGAAGCATCTATACCCGTGCCGACGAATTCGATGGTGCCCTGGCGGTAACCGACCAGCTCGACGAGCTGTGCGGATCGCATGGGGAAACCATCCTGGATGCCATCCGCCGTATCCACGGCAGATCCGTGGCAGTGGTGTAGCTTATGGTCCGTCCGCCCGCAAAACGAATGGTTGAGATTCAGCCGTTTCACGTGATGGAGCTGCTCGCCCGCGCCAAAGAGCTGGAAGCCTCCGGCAGGCAGATCATTCACATGGAAGTGGGTGAACCCGACTTTCCGACGCCCCAACGGGTGGTGGAGGCGGGCAAACAGGCGCTGGACAGCGGTCACACCAAATATACGCCCGCCCTGGGCCTGACGGAGGCGCGACAGGCGGTATCCGGTTTTTACCTGCGGCGGTACGGCGTCACCGTCCCCTGGCAGCGGATTGCCATCACCCCCGGCGCTTCCGGTGCGTTGCAGCTCGCATTGGGGGTCACCATCAATCCGGGCGAACAGGTTCTGCTTGCCGATCCGGGCTATCCCTGCAATCGCAACTACGTGCGCCTGTTTGAAGGCGGTACGCGGTCGGTACCGGTGGACGAGCGCTCAGCCTTTCAGTTGAATCTCGATCTCATCCGGCAACACTGGACGGACGATGTGGCCGCCGTGCTGATCGCCACCCCCTCCAATCCAACCGGCACGCTGGTTGCACCGGATGAGTTGGAGAGGATTCATCGGTTCTGCACCGAGAGGAACGTCATTCTGTTGGTGGACGAGATTTACCGCGACCTGGTCTACGATGCTGAACGCTATTCCGCCGTGGCGCTTCCGGGCGACGTGTTTGTCATCAACAGTTTTTCCAAATACTTCGGCATGACTGGCTGGCGGATCGGCTGGATGGTGGTTCCCGAGCGGTATATGCGCAGCGTGGACGTGCTGGCACAGAATCTGTTTCTCTCGACCTCGGCACCGGCACAACATGCGGCGGTGGTGGCGCTGTCGGCGGCTCTGGAACCGGAATTGGAAGAGCGGCGGGAGGCCTTTCGCGAGCGGCGGGATTTTCTGGTGCAGGCGTTGCGGGATCGGGGTTTCGGTGTCGGCGTCCAGCCCGAAGGTGCGTTTTATGTCTACGCCGATTGCAGTGCCTTCACCGACGACAGCTACCGGTTTTGCCAACGGCTGCTGGAAGAGGCGGGCGTTGCCGCCACGCCGGGCATCGATTTCGGCGAACACCGTGCGAACCAGTTTGTGCGGTTTGCCTACACCACGCCCGTCGACAATATCCGGGAAGGGATGCGGCGGCTGGACGATTTTCTGCGCGGTCTCTGACGCAGCCGGTCTGTCCAAAAGCTGTGCCACCGAAAATCGGTTACACTGAAATGAGTGCTCGGTGGCCGCTCCCCGGATGAAAAAGAAAAAAGCCTCATCCTCACAGGAATCCCGAATTTTCAACAAACGTAGCGCTGTGCGGCTCGCGCTCAGTCTGTTGGTATTTTCTCCCTTTCTGCTGCATCTCACCGGCTTTGGCCGTCTGCCGCTCATCAACCGGATGGAGAATCTGGTTTACGATTTGCGCCTGAACCTGACCATGCCGGATACCACCGACAACCGGATAGCGATACTCGATATCGATGAGCGCTCCCTGGAACAGGTGGGGCAATGGCCGTGGGGACGCAACACCATGGCGCGGCTGGTGGAGCAGGTGTTCGGGCACTATCAGGCCGAGATACTCGCGTTTGACGTGCTGTTTGCCGAACCGGATCAGAGCTCCGGCCTGCACGTGCTCGATCGACTGGCGGATGGTGAACTCAAGAGTGATCGACGCTACCGGCAGGCACTCTCATCCATCAGGTCCGAGTTGGAGTACGACCAGCTTTTTGCGAACAGTATTCGTGGCAGAAAAGTGGTGCTTGGATACGTCTATCAGCACGAAAATCCGGTGCGGGTCAATGCACTGCCGGAACCGGCTGTGGATCTCAGCCAGTCAGAACTGACCCGCGTGCCATTCGTGCGGGCGGTGGGATACACCGGAAATTTGGAACGCTTCCAGCACGAAACACCCTTCGCCGGATTTTTCAACAACAGCCTTGTCGATTCCGATGGAGTGTTCCGCCGCGTTCCACTGGTGGTCCGGATCGATGACCAGCTGTATGAGTCACTCTCTCTTGCCACAGCCCGCGCGGTGCTTGGCAGCCCGCCGGTGGAGCTGGTGATCAATTCCACGCGCAGCCAGGCAGGGGATGAGTTGGGTCTTGAGTGGCTGCGAATTGACCGTGCGCAGATTCCGGTGGATGAGCGTGGGGCGGCGCTTGTCCCCTATCGTGGATTTCAGGGAAGTTTTCCCTATGTGTCGGCGGTGGATGTGCTGCAGGGCAGGGTGTCCAAAGCGTCACTGGCCGGAAAAATCGTATTTGTGGGGACCACGGCGCCCGGGCTGCTCGATCTGCGAACGGCGCCGTTTCAGAGCAGCTACGCCGGGGTGGAAATTCACGCCAATCTGGTGAGTGGTATCCTGGACGGCAGAATCAAGCACCGCCCGGCCTATACCACAGCGATTGAAATCCTGATGCTGCTTGTGGGCTGGTTGCTCCTGACCTTCGCCTATATCCGATTCCAGCCCGTGGGCGCGACCATTGTCACCGCCACCACGGCAGCTGCCCTAACCGGTTTCAATGTCTACATGTGGCAAGCGCAGAATTTGGTGCTGCCCCTCTATTCGCCATTACTGCTGATAGCGATCCTGTTTTTCGTGCACATGACCTACGGGCTGTTTGTCGAGTCCCGGGGAAAACGGCAGATCAAGCAACTCTTCGGCCAGTACGTGCCTCCCGAAGTGGTGGAGGAGATGAGCGAGAATCCGGGCAATTTTTCCTACGAGGGCGAAAAGCGCGACATGACCGTACTTTTTTCCGATGTCCGCAGTTTTACCACCATCTCGGAAGGTATGGATCCCAAAGAGTTGACCCGGTTGATGAACGCCTACATGACCCCGATGACCCGCATCATCCATGACAAGCGAGGAACGGTCGACAAATATATCGGCGACGCCATCATGGCATTCTGGGGAGCGCCGCTGATGGATGAAGAGCATGCCCGGCATGCGGTGGATGCGGCATTGCAGATGATGCGTGAACTCAAACTTCTGCAAAAGGAGTTTGCTGCGCGGGGATGGCCGGAAATTCGCATTGGTGTTGGTCTCAACAGTGGCGAAATGAACGTGGGCAATATGGGGTCGGAGTTCCGTACGGCCTATACCGTGTTGGGCGACGCGGTCAATCTGGGTTCTCGGCTTGAAGGGTTGACCAAGACCTACGGGGTGGACGTGCTGGTCAGCGAATTTACCCGGATGCGGGTGCCGGACTATCCGTTTCTGGAACTGGACCGGGTACGCGTCAAAGGGAAAGACAAACCGGTGGCGATTTTTGCACCGCTGGAAAGCAACAGTCCGGAATCAAGGCGGGCCATGGAACTGGTGGATACGGCCATTCGCGCCTACCGGCATCAGCAGTGGGACGACGCGCAGCGCTGGTTCAAGGATGTATCACGGATGGATGGTCTGGAAACGCTGGCCCGACTCTACCAGCAGCGAATCCTCCACTACCAGCAGAATCCTCCTTCAAAACAGTGGGACGGGGTCTTTACCTTCACCACCAAATAATTCC
>JBNLBB010000099.1:0-9695 GCA_050302415.1 Gammaproteobacteria bacterium
GTTCCAGATGCTGCCGGTGGTGGCGGGCGCGCCGGTGGTGCGGCCGAAGCTGATCAGCACCCTGGTTCATATTCCGTTCTCGCTGGGGGCATTGAGCCTCTCTTTCGGATTGGCGATGGGGATTCAGGCGCTGTTGCAGTGGGGAGTGACGCTGCTGGCCCTGGGGCTGGCGGTACTTCTCCCGGCCATCGGCTGGAGCCTGCTGCGCGCGGCCAGAGTGCACGATACCGTGCGTGGCATGCGGTTCGCGGTGCTCGCGTTTGGTATGGCTGCCGTTATCGGATTGGTGTTGGCTGCCGGGCACGGCTTTGACTCGGTGGCCCTGGCGCGCTTTCCTTTCACCGCTCTCCACGTGGCCTGGGCGCTGGTGGGTTGGGTGGCGCTGCTGGTGATGGCCGTGGCCTACCAGGTGGTGCCCCTGTTCCAGATGACGCCCGACTATCCGCGCTGGTTGACCCGCTGGTTTGCCGCCTCCCTGTTCGGTCTGCTGCTGTTGTTCAGCACGCTGCAGCTGCTGCAGGTGGCCGGCTGGTTGGCGCTGTTGGTGGAGGTGGCTGGAGCCATGCTGCTCACCGTGTTTGCCGTACAGACCCTGGATCTGCAGCGTCGCCGCAAGCGCAAACTGCCCGACGTGACCCGCGACTTCTGGCGGGTGGCCATGTTCTCCCTGGTACTCGCCGGCTGGTGCGGTGTGGCGAGCCATTGGATCGATGACGAGCGTTTCCAGCTGCTGACTGGAGTTCTCTTCCTCCTGGGATTCGGCCTGTCGGCCATCAACGGGATGCTTTATAAAATCGTGCCGTTCCTGGTCTGGTTTCATCTGCAGAATCAGATGCTGGCCGCCACCGGGGTGACCGCTGTGGGCAAAATTCCGCACATGAAGGCGATCCTGCCCGACCGGCGTGCCCGCCTACAGCTGCGGGCGCACCTCCTGGCAACCGCCCTGGTGCTGCCGGCGGGCTATCTGCCCGTTCCCTTCATGGCGCTGGCGGGGTTTGCCTACTTCATCTCTTTTGGTGGGTTGGGTTGGAACCTGCTGAGTGCATTCCGGATGTTCCGCCGTGAGCTGAGCCGGAGGGTTCAGGGAGCGCCAGGTTAGGGGGCAAGCACCTGCACCCGGCGGACAAAGGTGATTTCCGCAAACAGGTGTTTCAGCTTCCGGCTGTAAAAATCCTTCATCACCATACCGTCGCCGTATCGGATCCGGCTTCCCTTGGGAATCAGAAGTCGCGGCGCGGCGAGCCAACGGCTCGATTCGGGACCGGTCTCGACTTTGATGAAGGTGTAGTTGTTGCTGTCCACGGCGATCAATACATCACCCAGGTAGGGTAGATAGCCGTCATCCCGCGGCAGATTCAGGGCGTCGGCTGCGGAGTCGGGCATCGGATGCCCCGGTGGCGGAGCCGCCGCCAGCGGTTGAATGCACAGGAGCAGCAGAATGATTGATCGGCGGACCATGCAGCCAGTCTGCACCGGATGGTCCGCCAGGGAAAGCACTCCGGGTTAAACTGCCCCGGCGGTTGGGTTAAAGTCGCGCCGCGGGATTCATCGGGGGGTAGTTCATGGGTTGGTGGGGAAAATTGATTGGCGGCGCCTTTGGCTATCTGTTGGGTGGTCCCCTGGGTGCGGTGCTGGGTGCCGCCCTGGGTCACAATTTCGACAAAGGTATGCGGGGTGTCCGCAGCGGGGGATTCGAGCCCGGCGAACAGGCGCGGGTGCAGACGGCATTTTTTACCGCCACCTTCTCCGTGATGGGACACCTGGCCAAGGCGGATGGCCAGGTCTCCACCCACGAAATCCGGGCCGCTGAGGCGGTCATGCAGCAGATGGCCCTGAACGCGGAGATGCGCCAGGCGGCCATCCGCCTGTTCAATGAAGGAAAGCGGAGCGATTTCCCCCTGGACGAGGCGCTGCAGCAGTTCCGCCGTGAATGCCTCCGTCGACAGACCTTGTTGCGCATGTTCATGGAGATCCAGATCCAGGCGGCGCTGGCAGACGGGGTGCTGCACGACCGGGAAAAGGATCTGCTGCTGCACATGGCGGACCTGCTCGGCTTCTCCCAGTTCGAAGTGGCACGCCTCATCCAGATGCTGCAGGCCGAACAGCGCGGCTGGAACCGGCAGACCGGGGGCCGACCCGCCGCACCCTCCCTGGATGACGCCTATGCCATGCTGGGAGTCACCCGCTCGGCGAGTGAAGGTGAGATCAAGAAGGCCTATCGGCGCCTGATCAGCCAGCATCACCCGGACAAGTTGGTGGCCAAGGGCCTGCCTGAGGAGATGATGAAAATAGCAGCCACCAAAACGCACGAGATCAAACAGGCCTACGAACAGATCCGCGAGGCCCGGGGATTTTGAACCGCATGGATTCCCGTCCCCGGAGTGCTGCCGACATCGAGGCGCGATATCAAAGTGGCGATCTGCCGTGGGATACCGGGCGGGTCGATGCCCACCTGCAACGGATTCTCGGCGATCTGCGCCTCAGCGCGGGCAGCCGGGTGCTGGAGATCGGTTCCGGCACCGGTACCAATGCGATCTGGCTGGCAGCGCTGGGACACAAGGTGGTGGCTATCGACCAGGCACAGACCGCGGTGAAACAGTCCCGCCAACGTGCCGCCGAGGCCAAGGTTGCGGTCCGTTTCGTGGTGGCTGACTTTCTGCGTGATCCCATCCCCCGCGCCCCCTTCGATTTCGCCTTCGACCGGGGTTGCTTCCATACCTTTCGCAGCGAGCCGGAGCGGCACCGGTTTGTGGAGCGTTTGTGGGGACTCATCGTTCCCGGTGGATGGTGGTGCTCGCTGGCGGGCAACCCGGAAGGGGCGCAACCCGACAGTGGTCCGCCGCGCCTTTCAGCGGGCCAGATTGTCAGTGCGGTGGAGCCGCGGTTCATGCTGGTTCAACTGCGGGCAATTTCACTCGATTCGCGCAGCGACCCGCCCCCTGCGGGCTGGCTCAGTCTCTGGCGTCGTCGCGCCGATTAACGGTCCAGCGCTTCGCGGATGGCCTGCGCCAGCTCTTCGCGCAGGTAGGGCTTCGGGAGGATTGAATCCGGCCACTCATCGGCAATGGCTTCATTGCTTGTTGCGTTGAAGCCCGAGGTGAGCAGCACCTTGAGCGTCGGGTGAACCGCCATGGCGCGCCGGGCCAGCTCGTAGCCGTTCATGTTGCCGGGCATGACGATGTCGGAAAAGAGCAGGTTGACTGACGACTCTTCGTCCAAAATCCGCAATGCCTCCGCTCCGTTACCCGCAGTCAGGGTGGCGTAACCCAATTGCTGGAGGTGGGCCCTGGCGACATTGAGCAGACTGGGTTCATCGTCCACCACCAGTATGGTTTCGCGCCCCTGTGGAACCGGCAGCGTCTGTAGCGGCGCAGTGGACTCGGCGGTTGCCTCAATCCGCGTTCTGGGGAAGGACATGGTGATCAGTGTTCCGTTTCCCGGCCAGGACTGAATATCCACATCCCCTCCAGACCGCTTCACGAAGCTGAACACCATGCTCAGGCCCAGACCGGTGCCGTGTCCGCTCAGTTTGGTGGTGAAGAAGGGTTCAAATACGTTGACCAGTGTCTCCTTCTGCATGCCGCAGCCGGTATCCCGGACTTCGACCTGGACCAGGTTTCCGCGCCCTGGCGGGTTGGTAAGGGTGCGTGGTGATGCGCCCACCGGCTGGTTGCGCGTGGTGATGGTCAGTGTCCCGTGCTGCGGCATGGCGTCACGGGCATTGATGACCAGGTTGAGCAGGGCGTCGCTGAAATCGCCCGGATCCACCTTGACCGGCCAGAGGTCTTCGCCCAGATCAAGTTTCACGGCGATGTTCGTGGTCAGGGATTTTCGGATCAGTCCTTCCAGCGAACGGACAGTTTCGTTGAGGTCCACAATTTTTGCCGAGCGCGCCTTGAGGCGGGCGAAGTTGAGCAGGCTGCGGGTGAGATCGGCGCCCCGTTTTGCCGCCCGCAGTGCAGTTTCCGCGCTGATCCGGTTCTCGGGATCCGTCAATTTGAGCTGCATGAGCTCCAGATTGCCGATGATGACGCCAAGCAGGTTGTTAAAGTCGTGGGCAATGCCACCGGTGAGTTTGCCCATGGCCTCCATTTTCTGGGCCCGCTGCAGCGCCAGTCGGGCGCGGTGTTCCTCGGACACATCCCGCACGAAAACGGTATAGAACGAGGTTCCCGGCAGTTGGGTCCAGCTCACTTCGAGGGGGAACTCCTCGCCATCCACCCGTCGGGCATTGATTTCCGTGTTTTGCCTGGGTTGCCGGGAAATCTGTAGGGGGTGGTAATCCTCACCGAGCAGCGCATCAATATGCTGCGTCTGATTTTCCGCCAGGCTCAGCTTGAAAATGTGATCGGCCGATGGGTTGTACTCCAGGATCTGCCCGCTGTGGCTGAAGGTGACAATGCCATCCTGGGCGCCATCCAGGATGGCGGTCTTGACCGCCTCGGAACGCCGGAGCGCCAGGCTCCCCTCCCGCATGCGCACCACGTAGTGCACCAGCAGACCGCAGAACAGGGCCACCAGGAAGACAAACAGCCCTTCGATGGCCCGCACGGTGGTGAGCTTGGTTCCGGTTAACGCCCAGCCACCCTTGGGACGCGCGGCAATCTGCCAGCTGCCTTCCGGCAGGATGATCTCTATTTTCTCGGGGTTGTCGGCGAAAACGGCGGCGGATCCCAAAAAGATATCGCCGCCGGCCCCCAGCCCATCCTTGCCGCGGATGCTTACCTCTATGGTGTCGCCAAGATCATAGATACCGGAATCCTGGAACAGGGTGTCCATGTTAATGACCACGGAGACCAGTCCCCAGTAAACGGGCTCGGATTGAGCTTCTCCGCCGCGCCGGTAGATCGGGGTGCGCCCGATGAGTCCGCGCCCGCCCTGCACCAGATTGACCGGTCCGGCAACGACCGTTTTTCCCGTTTCCACAATGCGGCGCACCGCATCCCATTGCGCCGGAATCTTCCGGTAATCGAGACCCAGTGCCGCCTGGTTGCCTTCCAGCGGGTAGACATGCCGGATGACGAACCCCTTGGCCACCCCGATGTTGCGGATGTGGTGCCTGCCGGCGGTGAACGCTTTGCCCAGCGAATCGATGACATCGCTAATCCGGCTCTCCTCCGCGTTGGTGATGACAGCGACGAAACTGGAGAGTTTGAGCAGGTCCTGGTTGACCTGGCCTTCGAGTTTTGCGCGCAGCGTGTTGAGCTGGGACCGTACCTGGGTGCGCATCTCCGAGCGCAGTGCTTCCTGGTAAACCCCGTCCACAATGCCGGCACCCAGCAGGGCAAACAGCGTCATGCCGATGGCGATCAGCCACAGCAGTCCCTTGCGGGGCTCTCGAAAATGGTAGTGGTTGGAGTGACGGGAAGGCACGGGCACGGCAGTGGGTCCTGGTTGACCAGCGAGTCCCTTGCTGATGGTTTGGCTTACCAGTGGTGTTTTTAGTGAGTTAAATATAGTCCAGTCTCTGCTGCGAATCACTGCACTTCAGTATGGCACAGTCCCACCTTCGGCTGCCTGCAGGCGCTTGCGCCGCTCCTCTTCCGCCTTCTGGATTTCGGTCTGCACGTGGTTTTTGGTTCGGTTGCCCTGTTCCGCCTCCTTGGCTTTGGCCTGGGCGGCGGCACCGGCTGTGGCCGCCGTCTCGCTCACCCCGCATCCCACCAGTGAGCTCAGGCAGAGGGCGGCCACAATCTGCCGCACTGGGTTACATACTGACA
The DNA here is from genome assembly GCA_050302415.1 of Gammaproteobacteria bacterium. Classification (GTDB taxonomy): domain Bacteria; phylum Pseudomonadota; class Gammaproteobacteria; order JBNLBB01; family JBNLBB01; genus JBNLBB01. The sequence continues at coordinate 5,721 of JBNLBB010000099.1, forward strand.
TATCGTCCTCCCACGCCCAGTACGACGGTGATCAATCCCAGGCTGAGATTGATGGCGACGATCCGGCGAATGGTATTGAGTTGCGCGGCTGCTGCTGGAAACTCCCCGGCGGGGACAAGTACCCGCAGCCGACGGTAAGGCGCAAAGTAGAGGTGGGCAAACAAGGCAATCATCACCCAACCGATCGCCTGCATGGCGTGGATATGCCAACCGGCGCCGGCAAACCCGCCGAAATAGGCGAACAGCATCCAGTACCCGGTGCACGGCAACAGCACAACCGCCATCCACACCCAGTGGAAAAAGCGGGAAAAGGTGCCGCTCCAGAGGCGCAGCCGCTCCGGGGGTTGCAGCACTTCCGCCGCCGTTGGGCGCAACGCCAGGTACGCGAAAAACATGCCGCCCACCCAGATGATGGCGGCCAGCAGATGGAGCGTCACAGCGATACCCATGCAGAGATTCCCCTATTGTTTCAACTGAACGCTCACAGCGTGGCGGGTCAGCCAACCCCGGATCCGTTTGACCAGCTCATCCTGCAGGCCCGAAAACCAGTGATCGGCGCTGTCCACCCGCATCTGCCGGTAGGCGATCAGACCAGTCTGGCGAATCAGCGAGCTTTCGGCAAACTGAGAAGTGCGGAACCGATCCTGGCGCCGTTCGCGCGAAGCCGCCAGGGCCGCCATGCGGGCACCGGTGGTCCGGTCCGCCGCGCCGGTGGCGCTGGGCTGGTCCAGCCCGCCAAACAGATCGAGCACCGGCATCTGCACCTTGGCCAGCAGTGCCTGCAGGGGCTCGAGGTCGGCGGGCCGGCGCGGTTGGGCCAGGTTGATACCGATCAGGGCGGTCACGCCATTGTCGTCGCGCTGCGCCAGCACACTCACGGCCAGTGCGCCACCGGTCCCGTGGCCGATGATCACCACGTTGTGGATGTTGCGTTCCGCCAGCAGGGCGATGGCGTCATCGAGCCGTTTGCCCAGCGTCTGGTTGGTCTCTTCGCGGGACTCCGCGATCGGTGGCAGAGTGAGTGTCAGGGTTGACCACCCATGTTGCGGTAAATGCAGGCGCAACGGGGCCAAAATGCGGCCGTCAAAAAGTCCGGTGCCTGAGTCGCCGAGCAGGATCGCGCCGCCCTGCGGCACGCCCATGGTCTCCCCGCGAAACAGTGCCATGGCGGTCGGATCGCCGGCCAGCGACACCTGCTCTTCGCCGGGCAACAGCTGCGTGGAAGCGCCCAACACCAGGGTGGCGGTGCTGATCAACAGCAGGCACAAACCGAATCGCAAGACCGCCAACCGATCCCCTTCCGCACGAGTGAATTTCTATATGGGGGTATAAATTAGCATAGGCTGAAATTCCCCCGGCGTTGGGTTAAAGTCAGCCCCATTCCCGGATTTGGTCAGGAGCAAGCTATGCGCGATTTCCGAATCGCTCCGTCGATTCTGTCGGCGGATTTCGCCCGGTTGGGCGAGGAGGTGGACAACGTCATCGCCGCGGGGGCCGATATTGTCCATTTCGACGTGATGGACAACCACTATGTGCCCAACCTGACCATCGGTCCGCTGGTCTGCGAGGCGCTGCGCAAACACGGCGTAAGCGCCGATATCGATGTCCATCTGATGGTCAAGCCCGTGGATCGCATCATCCCGGACTTTGCCAAGGCGGGCGCCACCTGGATCACCTTTCACCCGGAGGCGAGTGAGCACGTGGATCGCAGCCTGCAGCTGATCCGGGACTGTGGCTGCAAATCCGGACTGGTATTCAACCCGGCCACCCCACTGAGTTACCTGGATTACGTCATGGACAAGGTGGACATGATCCTGCTCATGTCGGTCAATCCCGGCTTCGGTGGCCAGAGTTTCATCGCCAACGCCCTGCCCAAGCTGCGCGAGGCTCGTCAACGGATCGACGCCAGTGGGCTGCCAATCCGCCTGGAAATCGACGGCGGAGTCAAAGTGGACAATATCCGTAAGATCGCCGAAGCGGGCGCCGATACCTTCGTGGCGGGTTCCGCGGTGTTCGGGGCGGCGCGGGCCGAGGACCCGAACCGTTACGACACCGTCATCGGCGCCCTGCGCGCCGAGTTGGCCAAGGCAGGTTGAGTCGGTTTGGCTGCCCTGCGGGTCGAGCCCGATCTCATACTCTTTGACCTGGACGGCACGCTGGTGGACAGCGTGCCGGATCTGGCTGCGGCCGTGGACCGGATGATGGCCGGTGTCGACCTGCCGCCGCGCGGCGAAGAGGCGGTGCGCCATTGGGTGGGCAATGGCGCCGAATGGTTGGTCAAGCGGGCGCTGACCAACACCATGGATGGCGAGCCCGATCCGGAACTCTTTGCCCGCGCCTATCCGTTGTTCCTGGAGGCCTATGCGGAATCCACGGCCGGCAACAGCTGCCTATACCCGGGGGCGATGGAGGCGCTGTCGCTGCTGGCCGGTGGCGAGTACCGCCTCGCCTGCGTGACCAACAAACCGGAGCGCTTCACCCTACCACTACTCAACAGCCTGGGTATCCACCATTTTTTTGAGCTGGTGGTGTCGGGAGACACCCTGCCCACCAAGAAGCCCGATCCTGCGCCCTTGCTTCATGCTGCCGATTTTTTTAAAGTGCCCCCTTCCCACGCGCTGATGGTCGGTGATTCGATCAACGATATCCGGGCGGCGCGGGCTGCGGGTTTCCAGGTGGTCTGCGTACCCTATGGCTACAACCACGGCCGGAATATCCGCGACGGCGCACCGGATGCCGTGGTGGATGATCTGACACAATTGGCGACCCTGTTGGAAGTAACGAGCGACACATGACCGATAGTTACCTGTTCGAGATGGCGCAATGCTGGCGATGGCGTGGCTGAGACCCCGTCGCGTCCCGTTGTTGCGTTTTTCACTACCAGGTAATCGATCATGACTTCCGAACAATTTGCCAGCCTCGCGGCTGAAGGCTTCAATCGTATCCCCGTCCTGCGCGAGGTCTTTGCCGATCTCGACACTCCCCTCAGCACCTATCTCAAGTTGGCCGATGCACCCTATTCGTTCCTGTTTGAATCGGTGCAGGGCGGCGAAAAGTGGGGCCGCTACTCCATCATCGGTCTGCCCGCGCGCACCATTCTCCGGGTGCGGGGCCACGAAGTCTCCATCGAGGAGGCGGGACGGATTACCAGTATCGAAACAGTCGCCGATCCGCTGGGCTGGGTCGAAGCCTACCAGCAACAGTTTCGGGTGCCGAAAGTACCTGAGCTGCATATGTTTTCCGGGGGGCTGGTCGGCTACTTCGGCTATGACACCATCCGCTACATCGAGACAAAGCTGGCCGACACGGCGCCACCAGAGCGCATCGGCAATCCCGATATCGCGCTGATGGTCACCGATGAGCTGATTGTGTTCGACAATCTGTCGGGCAAGCTCTTCCTGGTCGTGCATGCCGACCCCTCCCAGCCGGATGCCTACCGGCGGGCGCAGCGGCGGATCGACGACCTGGTGCGGCGGCTGCGCGGGCTGACCCCCATCTACAGCCGCGGCACCGGCGGGGTCACGGTCACCGAGTCCGACTTCATCTCCGGATTCACCCAGGAGGGATTTGAGAATGCGGTGCGCCGGGTCAAGGAGTACATCCTGGACGGCGACGTGATGCAGGTGGTGCTCTCCCAGCGCCTCACCGTGCCGTTCGGTGCCTCGCCCCTGGATCTGTACCGCGCGCTGCGTGCCCTCAACCCCTCCCCCTACATGTTCTACATGAACCTGGAGGACTGCGCGCTGATCGGCTCTTCGCCCGAAATCCTCACCCGCCTGGAGGATGGCGTGGTGACCGTGCGCCCCATCGCCGGAACGCGGCACCGCGGTGACACCGAGGAGGAGGATCTGGCCCTGGAGCAGGAGCTGCTGGCCGACCCCAAGGAGCGGGCCGAACACCTGATGCTGATTGACCTGGGGCGCAACGACGTCGGGCGGGTGGCGCAGATCGGCAGCGTGGAACTGACCGACCGGT
>JBNLBB010000100.1:0-9635 GCA_050302415.1 Gammaproteobacteria bacterium
GGCCAGCATGGGATTGCTGTTGGGGCTCGCCACACTACTGGTCTGAGTTAGGGTACCTCTGATTAAATCCCATGCCCTCTCTGGCAGCAGGAGCGATTCGCAGGCAAGGCGCAGCTTTGAAGCCATGTCGCGACCTGGCGAGAAGCGGCAACGAAGCATGCGCATCGCTCCTCCTGCCCCGCAGGGCGTGGCCTGAAGCGCACATCTGCTACGTTGCGCTGCTTGCCAAGGACTCAGGCCATTGGCCGCGCAGCACGCCTTGCAGCTGCACGCTTGAGGCCTCGCAGAGAGAACATGGGATTTAATCAGAGGTTCCTTAGGGCTCCCGCGGCGGTTCGGCCGGCTGAGCGGCAGAGGTGCCCAGCGGGGTGCTCTCTTCGAGTTTGGCGTAATAAGCGGCCCTGAAGGTTTCGGCGAGCTGGCGCGCCTCGGTCGGCGAAATGCCGCGTTCGCGCAGAATCCGCTCGCCCAGGCGGATGCTCGCTTCCAGATTTTCCGACACCACCGTAGTGGCACCGCTGCGCCTCAGCGCCTCGCAATGGGCGCTGTCCTGACCGCGGACCATGATCGGGAGGTGGGGAAACCGCTGCCGGAGCAGGGCGACCAGCTGTTCGGCCGCCGAGGCGCGGTCAATGGCCACGACCACCAGCGCCGTCTGCTCCACCCCCGCGGCGTGCAGCAGGTCCATGCGCGACACGTCGCCGTACAGCACGTCATGCCCCCGGCTGCGGGCAAGGGCCACTTTGTCGGCATCCTGGTCGATGCCCAGGTAAGGCACGTGCGCCTCGCGCAGCAGGGCGCCGATCCGACGCCCGACCCGCCCAAATCCGGCAATCAGGACAGGTGGTTGGTTGCCCGGGGAGGGCACCGGGCCCGTGGAATCGTGGTCTTCCGCCATGCTGGCGGTCCAGCGGTCACCCAATCTGACCAGGGTGGGCGTGGCGGCCATGGAGAGCCCGACAATCAGGTTCAGCTGCTGAACAGTCGTGGCATCCAGCAGACCGCTGGCCAGCGACACACTGAACAGGACAAAACCGAATTCACCGGCCTGGGAGAGCAGCAGGGCAAAGCGTAGGCTGCGACCGCTGCTCAGCCCGAACAACCGGCCCGCCAGCCAGGCGCAACCGGTCTTTACCACCAGCAGACCACCAGTAGCCGGCAGCAGCCACCAACCGTCCACCAGCAGGACGCGCAGATCCATGGACATGCCCACGGCCATGAAAAAGAGGCCCAACAGCAGACTGCGAAACGGCATCACATCGGCGGTCACCTGATGGCGGTAGTGGGAATCGGCCAGCATCACGCCAGCCACGAACGCGCCCAGCGCCATGGAGAGACCCGCCTGCTCCATGGCCCAGCCGACGCCAAGCACCAGGAGCAGTGCCGCCGCGGCAAAGGTCTCCGATTGGCGGCTGGAGGCGACCAGCCTCAGAAAAGGTTCCAACAACAGTCGTGTGGTGAGGATCACCCCCGCGACGATGGCCGCAGATTCCAGCAGCGCGTAGCCAATTCCGCTGGCCAGATCGCTGCCTCCTGCAAACACGGAGACGAGGGTCAGCAGCGGAATGACTGCAAGATCCTGCAGCAGCAGCACTGCCAATCCGGACCGGCCGACCACGTTGCCCAGGTCGCCGCGTTCGGTCATGAGCTGCAGGCCGAAGGCGGTGGAGGAGAGGGCCAGCGAGAGGCCCACGATCAGCGCCATCTGGGCGGAGAGTCCAAACAGCCAACAGACGCCACTCAGGAGCAGCCCGGTACCCAGCCACTGCATCATGCCCAGACCAAACACCAGCCGCCGCATCACCCAGAGGCGGGCCGGTTTCATTTCGATACCGATCAGGAACAGCAGAAAGACCACACCGAATTCGGCGAAGTGACGAACCACCGACACCTCATGGACGATACCCAGCAGGTGGGGTCCCAGCAGAACGCCAGCCGCCAGGTAGCCCAGCACCGAGCCCATCTTGAGACGCTGGAACAGGGTCACCACCGCGACTGCGGCGGCGAGGATGGCAAGGACCTGGATCAGTGACATGGCTGGATGGGTTTCCTGCGGAGCGGCCCGGGTTGCTATCAGCCTAGCAGCCATTGCGCGGCGTGGAGTGCCGCCGCGTCGATTGCCAGCATCAACAGCACGTAGCGTCCGTTGAGCCCAATAAAGCGGAAACTGTTGATCCCGTAGCGACCCTGAAAACCGAGGTTCATGACCGATACCGGAGAGATGGCGACCCCAAGTGCCCAGGTCATCAGAAAAGCCATGGCCAGCAGGTTGGGGTCCGAGACATGGGTCGCCACCAGGCCGCCGACAATGGAAATGCTGATCACCGGATGCGCACCGAGAATGGAGACCCCAACCATGGCCACCAGCAGCAGGCTGATGCCGCCGGCACCCACCGGCATGTCGGACAGAGTGAATCCGGCGCCCTGAGCGATGGCGCTGATTCCGCTGGCAAACAGCCCGGCAGCCACAAACAGGACGATTTCACTGGCGTTGTTGGGCAGGGCCTGCCGGGTGTGATCCACAAAACGGGTGATCCCCTCTCGCCGGCTGCGCCTGACCAGCACCGCCAGAGTCAGCAGCAGCGAGAACAGGGAAATCACCGACAGGATGGCGATCTGCGGGGCGGCCCGGTTGACCAGCAGGACGGCGGCTGCCAGGACGGCCGGAAGTTTCAAGGCGCCAAAGTGCATGGGATAGCCCCGAAATCCGTCCGCCTCCGGCGCGCGCGCCAGCACGCCGCCAGTCACCAGCAAAGCGATCAGCGCCACCGGGACCCCCAACATGCTCACGGTGAACAACGTGGCCCCCGGCGCGTTCAGCAGGGCTACCCCCATGGCCGCGAAAAAGGGCGACCAGTGGCTTGCGGAACTGAAACCTCGTGACAGGGTGATCGTCTGCAATCGGGTCAGTTCGCCCTGGCGCGCCATGCGGTCGCCAAAAATGGGGACCGAGGAATAGTTGATTACCGAGCCGAAGAGGTGCACCCCGAACAGGGTGCGCCACATGGCCCCGGGTCCCCGGGGCAGCGACTCCTCGCCGTCGGTTCCCGGGCGGGCAATGAGCCGCAAAAAGGTGACTGCGGAGATCATGGCAATGAGCGCTTCATTGGCCACCGCCACCTGCCGCAGATCCAACAGCCCGTGCTGCCGGTAGGCCCAGACGAGTGCACCACAACCGAGGATGAGCATCACCAGGGTCTGGATGCGCTGGACACCGCGTACCCGGTGCCAGAGCAGCAGCGCGGCCACCCAGCACAACAGGCCCGGAAGCAGCTTCGGTACCGCGGGGGCAATGCCGTGTGCGATGGAGGTGCAGATCATCCCCAACACCAGCCCCCCGGCCAGCCGGTCACGCATGGAGGGTGCTTCGAGCGTTGAGGTGCGTCATCCGGTCCGCAGGCTCAGATCATCAACTCAACCGGTTGCAGACTGCCATCCACGCAGCGGAACCCGCGCAGCTCGAGCACGCCCTTGGTGTTGAGTGAGACGATCAGGTAGAGCGCATCCGGATAGTTGGCCATCTCCTGGTCGCGTGCCGAGGGTTCCGCCGGCGCTGTGGGGTGCGAATGATAGATGGCGAACAACTCCTCACCGCGCTCACGCATCTCGCGCATCGCATCGAGCTGTCCCTGGGCATCGAGCAGAAAGAGTCGGGCCGGGTCCTCCGCCACATTGGCCACCGGGTAGACCGACAACGACTCACCCCGGCCGATCAGTCCACACACTTCGCTAGCCGGGGACTGCTGGGCGTGGGTCAGCAACCGGTTGACGATTTCGCGGGGGAGGGTGATGGGTTTCATGCCAGGGTTCCGGTCAGTTGCCCGCAGACCGGGCAGTGGGGATCACGTCCGAAGCGCAGTTCCCTGAACTGCGCACGGGTCAGATCGTAGTGCAGGAGTCTGCCCGCGAGTGGGGTGCCCAGGTGGAGCAGCAGTTTCATCGCTTCGGCGGCCTGCAGCGCGCCGATGACGCCGACCAGGGGCGTGAACACGCCGGTCTCGCTGCAGCTCTCTTCATGGCCGGCACCCTCTTCAGGAAAGAGGCAACGGTAGCAGGGGGCATCGGCGGTCTGGGGAATGACCGTCACCTGGCCCTCGGTACGGATGGCCGCGCCGGAGACCAGCGGGGTGGCGCTCGCGACACAGGCGGCATTGACGGCAAAGCGGGTGGTGAAATTGTCGCTGCAGTCGAGCACCACGTCAGCGGCCCGGACCGCGGCGCGCAGCGCTTCACCCTCCAGCCGGCTGGTGTGCGCCACCAGTCGGACCTCCGGATTGAGTCCGCCCAGGCGACGGGCTGCCGCTTCCGCTTTGAACTCGCCGATTTCGGCCGTGGCGAACAGGATCTGACGTTGCAGATTGGAAAGCTCGATGCGGTCGTCGTCCACCAGGTCGATCTGTCTGACTCCCGCCGCGGCCAGGTACTGGGCGGCCGGACACCCCAGGCCCCCCACCCCGATGATCAGTACCCGTGCCGAACCGAGGCGTTCCTGCCCCTCCAGGTCGATCTCCGGCAGCAGGATCTGGCGGCTGTAGCGCAGCAGTTGATCGTTGTTCATGGATGGACGCGGGGCAACACGGAGACGACAGCTTAGCGTGTTCGCTGCCGCAGGCAAACGATCCCGCCCCGGATCGGGGTCAGAGGTATTCGCGCCAGTAGCGCGGCAGTTGGTCCCGGCAGCCGTGGCGGATCTGGGCGTAGCGGTTGATGAACACCTCGCGGGCGATGTTCATTTCTGGGTGATACCCCAGGTGGGCGCGCTGGTTGCTTTCGGTGTAGTGGTGCAGGGCGCGCTTGAGCCGGCACATGAGGCTGTTGTCCAGATGGAAACCCAACTCGACCAGGGCGTGCTCGATGGCTTCCAGGGTGACGTAGCGCAGGTCGTAACAGATCCGGATACACCCCTTGCCACCCGGACTGAGATCAACAATGCCTTCAATGCCGGAGAGCAGATCGATGGCGGTCTGAACCTGGGTCGGGTTGGGGTGCAGGGACTCAAAACAGATATCGCGATGCTTCAGGATCTCTTCCGGGACCCGGAGCCGCTGTGCATTTGACCTCATTCCACTTCTCGCGCTGAACAGGTGTGTTATCTGGGGGCCTGTTTCAATTATGCGGCGAGTATAGATCAATCAATTTTCATTATCCATGCAGCAGTTCTGTTTATCGGGGGGGGGTGCTGAGCTGCGCAAAGGTGACCCGCTCGATGCCGGCGAGATCGCGCTCCGTCTCAATCCGGTCAAACGGTCCCGCGTCGAAAAGGGCGCGGACCGCCGCGCCCTGGTCGTATCCATGCTCCACACAGAGCCAACCCGCCGGCTGCAGGTGGTCTGGTCCGCCGCGGATCAGCTCGCGAATGTCGCCCAGACCGTCCTCCCCCTGCCCGACCAGGGCACTGCGGGGCTCATGCGCCACGTCACCCTGAGCCAGATGCGGGTCGTCCGGCCGGACATAGGGCGGGTTGGACACGATCAGGTGGTAACTCTTCTCCTTGAGCGGTTCATACCAGCGGCCCAGACGAAAGCCCACATTGCCGATCTCCAGGATCTGTGCGTTGTGGCGCGCCACTTCCAGCGTCTTGGCGGAACGGTCGGTGGCCATCACCCACCAGTTGGGGCGGGCACGGGCGATGGCCAGACCCACGGCGCCGCTACCTGTTCCCAGGTCGGCCACCGCCAGTTTCGATTCACTCTCGCCCAGGCGCAGCGCGACCTCCACCAGCAGTTCGGTTTCGGGGCGCGGGATCAGGGTGGCGGCATTGACGGTCAGATCCAGGTCGTGAAAGGCCTGGCGGCCGGTGAGGTAGGCGACCGGTTCGCCCACCGCTCGCCGGTCGATGAGGGCCGTGAACAGCTCCACCTCCAGCTGGGTGGCCTGGCGCTCAGGCCAGGTGTGGAGATAGGTGCGGGAGCGACCCAGGACATGAGCCAGCAGCAGTTCCGCATCGAGCCGGGCCGAGTCGGATTGGGGAGTGAGCCGCGCCGCGGCCCGCGTCAGCAGCGAAACGTAATCCTGGACTCCGCGCTCAGCCATCTTCGCCGATGGCGGCGAGCAGGTCGGCCTGGTACTCCTGCTGCAGGGGTTCGATGACGGCAGCCAGATCACCGGCCAGGATCTCGTCCAGCTTGTAGAGGGTGAGATTGATGCGGTGGTCGGTCACCCGCCCCTGTGGAAAGTTGTAGGTACGGATCCGCTCGGACCGGTCGCCGCTGCCCACCAGCTTGCGCCGTGTTTCGGTCTGCTCCTGGGCCACCCGGTCCCGTTCCTGGTCCAGCAGCTTGGCCTGCAGCAGCGACATCGCCCGCGCCCGGTTCTTGTGCTGGGACCGCTCATCCTGGCACTCCACCACAATGCCGCTGGGCAGGTGGGTGATGCGTACCGCCGAATCGGTTTTGTTGACGTGTTGGCCGCCGGCGCCGGAGGCCCGGTAGGTATCAATACGCAGCTCCGCCGGATTGATATCGATGGCGTCCACCTCATCGGCCTCGGCCAGGATGGCCACGGTACAGGCGGAAGTGTGGATGCGGCCCTGGGATTCGGTTTCGGGTACCCGTTGCACACGATGGGCGCCCGATTCGAACTTCAGCCGGGAGTAGACCCGCTCGCCGCTCACCCGCACGATGATCTCCTTGTAGCCGCCATGTTCGCCCAGGCTCTCACTGATCACCTCGGTGCGCCAGCCCTGGGTTTCGGCATAGCGGCTGTACATCCGGTAGAGATCACCGGCAAAAATGGCCGCCTCCGCGCCGCCCGTTCCGGCGCGGACTTCCAAAAAGACGTTGCGCCCGTCGTTGGGGTCCTGGGGCAGCAGCAGGATCTGCAACTCCTGCTCCAGGGCGCCGGCGCGCTCCCGCGCGGCCGCCAGTTCCTCGCGGGCCATCTCCTGCATTTCGCGGTCGCTGTCGCGCAGCATCTCCTCGGCGGAGGCGGCATCCCCGATCGCGGTCTCGTAGGCCCGGTAGGCCAGCACCGTCGGTTCGATGTGGGCGTACTCCTGGGAGAGGCTGCGAAAGCGGTTGTTGTTCTGGATGACTTCCGGGTCGGCCAGCAACGCGGCCAGTTCTTCGTGGCGATCGCGCAGATGCTCCAGCTTTTTCTGGACAGAGGGTTTCATACGGGTGTTGGGATCTAGTGGTTGAGGTCGAGCAGTTCGCGGGCGGCGTCCAGAAACTCCTTGCGCCCGTCGTAGGCAGCCTGGCGCATGCGGGCGCTCGGGCTGTGCAGCAGCTTGTTGGTGAGCGTGTGGGCAAGCCACTGCATCACCTCGTCCGGATCCTTGCCGGCCGCCAGGCTGGCGCGCGCCTTCTCCAGGGTGTCACCACGGATGCTGTCAGCCTGGGTGCGCAGGTTGCGGATGGCGCTCACCGCGTCGAGTGAGCGCAGCCAGCCCATGAAGTGGGATACCTGGGTATCGATGATCTCTTCGGCCTGGCGCGCGGCCTCCTGGCGTGAGGCGAGGTTCTCCTGGATCACTTCGGCGAGGTCATCGACGGTGTAGAGGTAGACATCCTCCAGGTCGCGGACCTGGTTGTCGATGTCGCGCGGGACCGCGATGTCGACCATGAACATGGGCCGGTGTTTGCGCACTTTGAGGGCGGCTTCCACCTGCCGGTGGCGCAATACGGGCTCCGGGCTGGCGGTGGAGGCGATGATGATGTCCGCCTCGTGCAGATGCGAATCCAGCTCTGAGAGTGAGATGGCGAACCCCTGGAATTCCGCCGCGAGCGTATGGGCACGGTCCACGGTACGGTTGGCCACGATCATGCGCCCGACACCGTTCTGGTGGAGGTGGCGCGCGGCCAGTTCGATGGTGTCGCCGGCGCCGATGAGCAGCGCGGTCTGGTCGTTCAGGTCGCCGAAAATCTGCTTGGCCAGACTGACTGCGGCGAAGGCGACGGAGACCGGGCTGGAGCCGATGGCGGTATCGGTGCGCACCTGCTTGGCCACGGTGAAGGTGTGCTGGAACAGCTTGTTGAGCGAGGTGCCCAGGGTGCCGGCGTTGACCGCAAACTGGAAGGCGTCCTTCATCTGGCCGAGGATCTGCGGCTCGCCCAGCACCAGCGAATCCAGGCCGCTGGCCACCCGCAACATATGGCGCACGGCCTCCTGGTCCGGAAAACTCAGGACGTAGTCGATCAGCTCCTTGCGCTTCAGGTTGTGGTAGTCACCGAGCCAGTCGACCACCAGGTCGGAACCGTTGCCGTTGACCCCGCAATAGAGTTCGGTGCGATTGCAGGTGGAGAGGATGGCCACCTCGCTCACATCCGGCAGCTGCGCCAGGCCGCGCAGGGCATCGCTCAGCTTGTCCGGCGCAAACGAGACGCGCTCCCGGAATTCGACCGGTGCGGTGCGGTGGTTGACTGAAAGTGCCAGCAGCGTCATGGCGGCTAATTTAGCATAAATCAGGGGGTTAGCCCGCCGCTTTTAGCAGGGTGCGGCGGGAGGTGGTCAGGGTATCCATAGCCTGCGGGGGAGGAGTATATCGCGCCCTGATGTTGTCCAAAACTCTCCGGTACACTCGGCCTGTTGCCGTAACGGACCGGTTATAGTATTCCCTGACCATGGAGACCACCGGTCTACTACCACCAGACAGAAAAGCATGTACAGACGAATCACGATTTTTGCGTTATCGCTCGGGTTGGCCGCCTGCGCCAATCCCAACCTGAAACCGGTTGAACCGGAGGTTGCCGAAACCCCGCCTGCCGACGGCGGTATGCCCCCCAACCTTCTCTACAAGCTGCTGCTGGGCGAGGTGGCCGGACAGCGTGGCGATATGGAACTGGCAGTCGAGAACTATCTGGATGCCGCCCGCGTCTCCCGCGACCCGGAGGTGGTGAAGCGTGCGGCCCAGGTGGCGCTCTATGCGGGCAATCTGGACGATGCGATCCGCGCCTGCGAACTGTGGGTGGAACTGGAGCCCGAATCGGTGGAGGCGCGCGTGACCCTGGGGCGGCTCTATGTGCGCGATGACGAGGCCGCGGACGCGGTGGCGGCCTTCCGCTGGGCCATCGACCGGTCTGCGTCACCCCATGTCGAGTTGACCCAGATCGCGCGGGCCATCGCCCGGGAGGAGAACCGGGAGACGGTACTGGCCGTGGTGAAGCAGTTGGCCGAAGCCTACCCGGAGGTGGCGGAAGGATGGTTCGCCCTGGCCACGGTGGCGATGGATGTGAACGAGCTGCCGACCGCCCAGGCGGCCGTGGATCGGGTGATTGCGCTGCGGCCCGATTGGGAGCCCGGTTGGCGGCTGTTTGCCCAGGCGGCCATTGCCCGCGGTGAGCGCGAGCTGGCGGTGAACCGGATTCGCGAAGTGAGCGACCGCAACCCGCTGAACCGCGAGCTGCGCCTGCTCTACGCGCAGATGCTGGGCAGTGCGGGCCAGCGGGAAGAGTCCAAGGCGGTCTATCTGCAGCTGCTGGAAAGCACCCCGGACGACGCCGACGTGCTCTATTCACTGGCGCTGCTGGAACTCAATGAACGGCGTCATGAGTTGGCGCGGGAGTACTTTCAGCGTCTGGCCGCGTCACCGGAACGCAAGGATGCCGCCTACTTCTACCTCGGCCAGATCGACGAGCGGGACGATCGTCCGGACGAGGCGATCGTGAACTACCAGCAGGTGGGGCGCGGCGAGCACC